>JBEKZL010000063.1:0-27616 GCA_049509915.1 Bryobacteraceae bacterium
AAACGCCGCTGGCACGAGCCACCAGCGATATGCCGCCGCGTCCGTGGGCTGCGCTTTCCGCGGCCGCCCATAACCTGCGCGAGCGTTCGTCCAGCCAAGCCTCCAGCCGGGAGAAGCGCTCTTTAATCTCACCTTCGCTGGCCACAAGAACATTCTAGGCCAGAAATGGTTTTATTGCTACACTTATTTTTTTACAAACGCTTAGGTGGACTTCGGCGGAACCGAGGCCCTTGACGACGAGGGTGTTTTCGATGGCGATGGACTGCGAAAGAGGTCAGTTGCCACCGCACCGGCGGGCTTGAGATTCGCGGACGCACTGGCGGAGTTTGCCGTAGGTGCCTGTAGGTTTTTGGATTTCTGTCGATATAGAGGACATGTTCGAGTGGAAGGACGAGCACAGCGTTCCGGATCGGCGAGAGTTACGCAGCGCGATGATAGACGACTGCGCCGGCGTGAATGGCGATGGTCCAGCCGTAAAGGCAGTCAAACAGCCAGGTCTGGCCGTCTTTCCGGTGCTGAGGCGAAGACCGTGGCTGATCCGGATGTGGCGATCTATTGTCCGCGTTATTGGCAGGAGCATACGAAACGCCGTTCCCTGGCCGTACGTGAACTCCGCACTCGATTACATTTTCGACCTCCCTCTGCGCCGGACCGGTTTGAGGATTCCCGTAGGCAAGCTGCTCACTGTCTATCCGTGCCACATCAAAGCGCCCGATTTCGGACCGAAGCTTGTGGCCAGTTCACACTATGACAGGAACAAGGATCAGCAGAACGTGTATGAAGGGGAGACGGATAAGCACCGAGGGTTGCGGGTCATGTGTACTTACTGCGATGACATGGTGAGTCTGGCCGAGCGTGTCGCGGAAAACGACGCCGCTCTTGCAGGTATTCACGCATTCAACTTCCAAAGCAGCCTCTTTTCCCGAAGTGCAAGTTTGCGCAGATCCATCGGATCCGCAGGACTAGCAATCGAGTCGTGTAATACCCACTGGTGGAAGAGGCGGCTTGATTTGATCGACATCTCGCTGTTCCTTTTCCAGATCGGCCTGCCGCAGCAGGATCTCCGCGAGATTCTGTCTCTCTGGGTAGCGCGCGAGAAGATGAAAGACGTCATTCACATCTATTCGACACGGCGCGACGCGTTTGCCAAGAAGCTACATGCGGATGAAGTAAAATCGCAGACGCCGCCGCTCCTGATGCATCGCACGAAAAGGAAGGATGTGGTGCCCGGGTGGTTCAGTGCCGCCAGAGTGACAATCTTTGCGCCCGGCAACAAGCATGTAATCTATCATTTAGGCGCCGATACGCCGCACACGGGCTATATGGATAGTCTGCAACGGAAGGTAGAAGTGCGGATTGGAGGACCGCTTCTGGAAGGCAGCGTTCTTCAAGTCGAGGGCATTCAGGACATTTTTCGTTTGAAGGACGGCCTCTGGTGGAGAGATCCCCAGTGCTTAGACCCAGAAATCATCTCTCCTGGGTCGCGGGATCGATCGCGCGGTTCGCAGAACTCCTCCCTTAGAACTGAGCTCCCGCTCAGTCCTATTCCCTAAGATTCCGCCGCCTCCCGGCTCGGACCGATGGTGGTGATTCTCGGACGCTAACTAACTAATGAGCGCCGGTCGTCCGGGAACTGAAAACTGATGACTGAAACTGCCTACTTCGGCGCTCCGTTGGCGGCCTGAGTATTGGGAACGTGCACCGCCAGCATCAGGCTGGAGGGCCGGCGCAATGCTCCGTATCCTAACTGGAAGCCGAGCTCTTTTGCGCGGCCCGGTTCCTCGAACGCCTTGGCCAGATCGGTCTGCCATTCGTTGGTGAATGGCCGGTCGGGATGGCTATATTCGCCAAACAGGTCTACCTTCCAGTCCCCGCCTTTTAAGAAGCGGTAGGGAATGCCGGTGTCGTCCTGCAGGATCAGGTTCGAATGCGCGAGGATGTAGCTGCGGATCCCGTCGCACATCTTCCAGTGCAGCAGGAACGACGCCGACTTTATGAGCGTATCCGCCGTGCCCTGCTTCTCCAGAAAATGCTCGAAAGACGGGTCCTGGACAAAGCCGGCGGTATGGGTTTTGTTGCTGTCGGACAGGTCGGTCGAAAAATAATAGAGCGTGCGCACGGCGGTTTCTTCGCCGTGATGAAACTCGATCTTCACCACCTTGTGCTTCTTCAGCGCCGCGTCGTCCACACTGAACTGGCCGTCGGCCTCCAGGTGCCCGAACCGCACCTCGTCGATGGTATCGCCGGAGCGGGCCAATAACAGCAGAATGATCTGCGCGTTGCCGTCCGACACCTGGCCGCGGAAATCCTGGTCCATTTCGCTGGTCACGAAGAAGCTGCGCCTGAAAATGGAATTCAGCGCTTGGCTCCAGGCGCTCAGTTCGCGCCCCAAGGTTTGGGCCTTATACCTTTCCGGCCGCTTGAGATTGCCCACCGGCTCCAGGCCCACGTACACCATGCGGGTCGCGTCCGGGAAAAAGTGTACCTGGTAAAGGACGTCCGGTCCGCTGAAGGGATAAAACAGGTAGGGGCTGCCGGTGTGAATACCGGCCAGCACGCGCTTCTGGAACGCGTCTACCGGGGCGAACTGGTCGCGCAGGGCTTTCTGCCAGGTCTGGTCGAAACGGGCCGCGTAGCTCTTCCACGCCTCGGTCTGTTCCAACTCGCGATAAGGTCCGTCGGGCGGACCTTTCAGGCCGGCCAGGAAGAGAGCCGTATCGTTGGGAAAAGCGTCGTGCGGTGCGCTTTTCTCTTGCGGAGCGGCCTTACTATCGGTGGTGCGCTGTTCACAGCCGGAAAGCAACAGGCTGAAACAAACCGACGCGGCGACACCAATCGCCAAGCGTGCGGCGGGATGAATTCCGGATTGTAATGCTGACATCGGGGTATTGAGGCGTGCTCCTCTCAGCATAGACGACTGGCATGCCGGGCGTCAAAGCTCCCCTTTCATCGTTTCGGCCGAAAACGTGACGGAAGGGAACACTTCGGGGATGTGCGAATCGTAGTGGCCGTGCCGGTTCCAGGTCCAGCCGGCGCTGGGGTCGAGCACTTCGCCGTGTCGCCCGATCTTCTCGAATCGCGAGCAATCGATGCGCCAGACATCGCCGTCTTTGGGGGGAAGCGCGCGGCCGTCGGCCAGTAACTCCAACCCTTTCCATGGCAGCGCCACCTCGGCCGTCCAACCGCGGTCGGTATGGGTCCGGCTGTTCAGCACACCTTCCACGTGAACGGCCGTTTTCAGGCCGGGAAAATCCCAATCGAGGAAGCCCCACCGCTCGCCACGCGGATGAACGTGGCCGCCCACGCCATCGAGCACCAGGGTTCGCTGCCTGGCCGGATCGAATTCCGGGCGGCCCCAGTACGGTCCGCCCGGGCGGTGAATGTCCTTCCAGATCCAGAACGCCTCGTAGACTGTGTTCAGGGCATTGATTTCGAATTCGTAATAGGCGTCGCGCGCGCCGATGAACAGCTCCAGGTCATTCTCTTCCCAGATTTTCGAGTCGCGCCCGGTGAGCGTTCCCCACACGTCAGTCTCTTCGGCCCGGAAACCGAAATAAAGATAGTCGTCGTCCCACAACAGCGCCACGCGGGTGTCGAACCATGCCGGTTCGCCGGTCACGATGTCCACGAAGGGTGTCGAGCGCACGGCCAGTTGCCAGGATGGGGCGTCCAGTTTGCCGTTCACCGCGATCGGGCCGGCGGCGCGGCGGCAGGTATAGCGGGCGGGCTCGATCATGGCACGCTCTGTCATTAGAGGCTTTCTCCGCGAACCAGGTCCTGGTAGCTCTCCCGCCGGCGGACCACGCGGAAGCGGTCGGCTTCCACCAGGATCTCGGGCGCGCGCGGGCGAGAGTTGTAATTGGAGGATTGAACGAAGCCGTAAGCGCCGGCCGTCGAAACCGCCAGGAAATCTCCGGGCATCACATTGGCCATGTGCCGCTCGCGGGCCAGGAAATCGCCCGTTTCGCACACCGGGCCCACGACGTCGGCGATGATCGGGGGCAGGGAATTGCGGCGCACCGGAATGATCTCGTGGTGGGCGCTATAGAGCGACGGCCGGATCAAATCGTTCATGGCGGCATCCACGATAACGAACTCCCGGTTGCCGTTTTTTTTGCGATACAGCACCCGCGTCAGTAGCATGCCGGCGGCGCCCACGATGGAGCGGCCCGGTTCCACCAGAACGATCAGCCCGGCTTCGCGAAGGCGTGCCTTGAGCGTTTCAACGAAGCTGCGGATCGCGGGCGTCTTCTCTCCGGGCCGATAGGCCACGCCCAGTCCCCCACCCAGGTCCAGGTGGCGAATCGGGTGCCCCTGGGCGCGCAGGGTATTGGCCAGGGCCAGCAGCTTTTCCACGGCTTCTAGGATCGGGCTGGCATCCAGGATCTGCGAGCCGATGTGGCAGGTAACCCCGCTGGCCACCAGGTTCGCGAAACTGCGCGCGCGCTCGTACACGGCCGGCGCTTCGGCGATGGCAATGCCGAACTTGTGCTGGCTCAAGCCGGTGGAAATATAGGCGTGGGTGGCGGCGTCCACATCCGGGTTGACGCGAACCGCGAAAGCCGCCTTCACGCCGCGGCGCGCCGCCATGGCATCGATCAATGCCAGTTCGGCTTCCGATTCGCAATGGAAGCTCTGGATGCCCCGCTCCAGCGCAAATTCCACCTCGGCGGGGGTCTTGCCGACGCCGGAAAAGACCACCCTGGCCGGATTGCCGCCCGCCTCGATCACCCGAAACAACTCGCCGCCGGAGACGATATCGAAACCGGCGCCCGCTTTCGCCAGCAGTCCCAATACGGCAAGGGAAGAGTTCGCCTTGACCGCGTAGCAGACCTGGTGCGGCAGCCCGCCGAACGCCTGGTCGTAAGCACGATAGTTATCGAGGATGCTCCGGCTGGAATACACATAGGCCGGCGTGCCGGCCTGAGCAGCCACGTCGGCCAGAGCCACCTGTTCGCAATAAAGATCCTGGTTGGAATAAGAGAACATTTCAGGAACGATGGACGGCCTATCGCCAGCCACGGACTTTGTCCACAAACTGCTAGTCTAACAGCCGTGGTGGAAAACCGCCGCCGGCGGCCGCGGATCGCGGACCCGCTAGCGCATCTCCTTGCTTTGCGCGGTGGCCGGCTCGGGACCGTCGTTTTCGTGAATGGTCATAGTCTGGTCGGAAAAGAAGCTCTTGTCGCCGCTGGTGCCGTACACCACGGGACTGGCGTTGATGACGTATCCGCCCGCGTTTCCAGTGACGGTGAATCGGTAACCCTGCTTTTCTCCGGACGCCAGGTCGTTGCCGATCAAGTCCGCCGCCGAAGCACTAGAGTGCCCGCTGGCGGGCGGTCCCAGTTCGGTGAGGGAGGTGGCATAACGGCCATACTCGGAGTAGAACTGCACCTGCGCCGTATGAACGGTCTTGATGGCCTGCAGCGCGGCCACTTCGCGAGCGTGCTTCTGCACGCTGTTGAACTTGGGAACGGCGATGGTGATGATCAACAAAATGATCGCGATGACGATGAGCAGTTCGATCAGCGAAAAGCCGCGGCGACTTCTAGGAACAGGCATGGTGGCACCCTTCGCGCTTATGCATCCTTATTCTATGACGATACAGGTGGCCCAGGCGTGCAGGCTGCGCGCCACAGACCCTCCGGTCGGGCGGACGACCGACCAGGGAACCTCGCGTCGCGAGTTGCTCTGCCTGCAGCTCCGCCTTCGGCGCGGCGCGTTAGAATTTGGGAAGCATGCTTCGTTTGCTCGCGGGTCTTTTGGTCTTGCCTCTTCTTACGGCCGGAGACCGCGAAGCGGTGCTGTTCGACACCGATTCGGGATTGTTCGGCGACGACGGCGCCGCTCTAGTGATGCTGCTGCGCAGCCCCGTTGAAGTTACTGTGGAGGGCGTTACCATCGTGCCCGGCAACGTGTGGCCGGCCCAGGGCGCCGAGTACATGTTTCACATTCTCGATCTGCTCAAGCGGCCCGCCGTTCCGGTTCTGACCGGCGCCGAGGAGCCGCTGGCGCACACCGCCGCCATGGCGCGCGAATACACGCGCCGCTGGGGTTCGCTGGAATATATGGGCGCTTTCGCGGAAGATCCGGGCAGGGTCAGGCCCGCCCCCGGCTGCAAGCTTACCGGGCGCAAACCGCGGCACGAGGCCGCCGTCGATTTCCTGATTTCCGAAATCGAGCGCCGTCCCGGGGCCGTGACCATCCTGGCGCTGGGGCCCATGACCAATATCGCCCTGGCGCTGCGGATGAGGCCGGAAATCGAAACCAAGATCAAGCGGATCGTTTTCATGGGCGGCAATCTGCACGTGGCGGGCAACGCATCCCCGGCGGCCGAATTCAATTTCTGGTTCGACCCGGAAGCCGCGCGCATCGTGCTGCGGTCGCGTATTCCTGGAAAAGTGATGTTCAGCCTGGATATCTGCAATCTGGCGCCGATTCGCAGGGCCCAGTTCGACGAAGTGGCGGCCGCCCACACTCCCATCACGGACCTGTTCAGTTGGGACTTAGGCAACCGTTACCCGGGCTTCTATCATCACCCCGATATTGTCACCTATCTGTGGGACTCTCTGCCGGCCGCGTACCTGATCGACCCCGGGATCGTCACCCGCTCGGAAACTCAGTCCCTGGACGTGATCACCAACTGGGGGAAGTTCTATGGCGCTACCCAGCCGCTCGACCGCCGCGTAGCCCCCGATGCCACCCCCGTCAACGTCATGCTGGGCCTCGATTTCAAACGCACGTGGAACCTCTATAAGACCCTGCTGACACGCCACGAATGATCGAAGGCTATACAGTATAAGAGGCATGCAAGGCAAGGTACTGATTGTAACGGGGTCGACCGGAATCGGCGCGGCGGCGGCTCGCATGGCGGCCGAGCGGGGCGCAAGGGTGTTGATCGCCACCGCCGACGGCGCCACCGGCTGGGAATTGGCCCAGGAAACCGGCGCCGAATGCTGGACCGGCGAGCTGACGCGGGCAGGGGCGGCGGACTCGGTGGTTTCGCAGTGTCTGGGGCGTTTCGGACGAATTGACGCGGTGCTGCAGGCTGCCGGCGCGGGTGGGCGCCGCTACGGCGACGGACCGGTGCACGAGTGCTCCGACGAAGGCTGGGAGTTGGCGCTGGCGCAGAATCTGACGGCGGCGTTTCGCTTGTCCCGCGCCGCTATTGGCCGCATGTTGCAGCAAGAGGTGGCGGCGTCCGGCTTGCGCGGTTCGATCATCCTGACTTCGAGCGTGCTGGCATTCGCGCCCGAACCGCGCGAGTTTGCCACGCATGCCTACGCCGCGGCCAAAGGCGCGCTGGCGGCCATGAGCCGTTCCATGGCGGCCTATTACGCGCCGCACCGCATCAGCGTAAACTGCATCGCACCGGGAATGGTTGGAACCCCGGCAGGGGAAAGCGTTATGGACGATCCGAAGCTGGCGGAAATCGTGCGCGCCCGGCAGCAGTTGACGGCGGGGCTGGTCCAGGCGGAAGATGTGGCGCGAACGGCGCTTTACCTGTTGGGCGAAGCGTCGCGGTCGATAACCGGCCAGGTGGTGAACGTCGATGGGGGCTGGAGCGTTCTGGCCGGGTAGGGAGGGGTTGCCATGGTGGTACTCGGAATTCATATCGGTAGCGACCAGATGCGGGCGGGCATGGTGGACGAGAAGGGGGCGATGCTGGCCGCGCGGTCGGTGGCTACGCCCAACGAGTTGGACGGCTTCTGCGGCGCCCTCCGCGAAGCTCTGGACTGGCTGATTGACGCTTCCGGAACCCCTGGCGCGGTGGGCGTGAGTTGCAACGGGAAGATCGATCGCGACTCGACGCGGGTCGAGATCCTGCCGGGATCGCTCCACTTTCTCGAAGGCGTGGCGTTGTCCGACCTGGTGGGAATGCCTCTCGATGTACCGGTGTTCGCCGACAACGACGCGCGCGTGGCCCTGGCGGGTGAGGTGGTGTGGGGTGCGGCGCGGGGCCGACAGGATGTCGTGATGCTCACGCTGGGGGCGGGAGTGGGCGGCGCGGTGCTCTCCGGCGGCAGCATGTTGCGTGGACATTCCGGCGTGGCCGGCCAATTGGGGCATCTGACGGTCGAACCGCACGGCGCGGTTTGTTCCTGCGGGAATCGCGGGTGTCTGGAAACGGTGTTTTCGGCGCGCGCCATCGAAGGCGCTGCCTGGTCCGCCGTCCATCGGGGCTGCAGTTCCGTGTTGACCAGCTTATTCCGTGGACAGCCGCAACTGGCGACTTGCCGCACCGTATTTCAAGCTGCCGCGGAGGGAGACGAGATCGCCAGGGCAATTGTGACCGGCGCGCTGCACCGGCTGGTACCCGCGATTGTCAGCCTGGCGCACATTTTCGACCCCGAAGTGGTGATTTTGGGCGGCCAGGCAGCCGATGCCGCCAGCGATTTCCTGGGCGACCTGCGGGAGGGGGTATGGGAGCGCTCCCGCACCTTGCTGGGACGGGACGTGCCGATCATCGAAGCCCAGGTGGCCGACAAGAGCGGGATTCTGAGCGCGGCCGGGCTGGCGATCGCACCCCGCTCCTGAAACATCCGGTTCAGTTTCCGAGCTTGCGGTAATCGAGCGGCGGCTTCTGGTTGGCAGGGATTTGCGAGCGGTATTGCTGGCCTTCGAGCCGCTTGTCAAAATCCTCCTTGGCAGCGGCTCGCAATTTCGGATCGGCGAACAGGTCCTGGGCGGTAAGCGCCAAGGTTTTGGCGGCGAGTACCATTCCGTCCTGCCCGATGGCCATGCCGCTAGCGGCCACGGCGTACCAGCTATGCGCCGGGGTTCCGGGGACCCAGGTGGCGGTGGAAAGGCCCATGGTGGGGACCGACCAACTGACGTCGCCCACATCGCTAGATGCCGAGCCACCCTCAGAGGGATCGCGCTGGAGCGGTTCGATGCGGCTTTCGGCGCCGGGCTTGGGCCGCGATCCGGGCGGCAGCAGCGGGAGCAGGCGAGCGGCGAAATCGGCTTCCGCCGGAGTATACAAGATACCGCCCAACTCGGTCAGGTTCTGGTGCATGCGCTCGGCCAGCGGGAAATTGTCGATCATATTGTAATCGCTGCTGACGATGCGGACATCCACGGTGGTGCCGGTAGCCAGGGCGGCGCCTTTGGCGCAGGCGACGATGCGTTCCCAGATGCCAGTCAAGACCGGCATGGCGGGATGACGGGCATAGAGAAACATCTCGGCGTCGTCGGGGACCACGTTGGGCGCCACGCCGCCCTTGGTAATGATGTAGTGGATACGGGTGGAACTGGGCACATGCTCGCGCAGGAACTCCACCGCGTTGCCCATGAGCATGACGCCATCGAGGGCGGAGCGGCCCATTTCGGGCGCGGCGGCAGCGTGAGCGGCCAGGCCGTGAAACTCGAACTTGGCTGACATCATGGCCAGCATGCCGGCTCCGGTGGTGACGGCGTTGCGGTCGCCGGGGTGCCAGTGAAGCACCGCGTCGACGTCCCGGAACAGGCCGGCGCGCACCATATAGACCTTGCCGGAGCCGCCTTCTTCGGCCGGGGTACCGTAAAAGCGCACGGTGCCGGGAAGGTGATGGCTGGCCAGGTAATCCTTGACGGCGACGGCGGCGAGCGCCCCACCAGCGCCCAGCAGATTATGACCGCAGCCATGGCCGGGAGCGTTGGCGACAAGCACCTTACGTTCCGGCACAGCGTCCTGCGAAAGCCCAGGCAGGGCGTCGAATTCGCCCAGAATACCGATTACCGGTTTGCTTTGGCCGAAGCTGGCGACGAAGGCGGTGGGAATCTCGGCAACCCCGGCCTGAATGATGAAACCGGCCGCCTTGAGATGCTGCTGTAATAATTCCGAGCTTTGGCGCTCCTGGTAGCCGACTTCGGCGAATTCCCAGACCTTCCGCGACAGGTCGCGGTATTCGGCGGCGTGCGAATCGACCAGAGCGGCGATATCGTGGTGGGCCGAGCCGGGTTCGGCGGCGAAGGCGAGGATGGGCGCGAGACAGGCGAAGCAGGCAAGTCTATGCAGCATGATGGACAAACGTAGCGGTTTCGGACGCGGGAAGTCAACCGATTGGGCAAATTTGTGCAGGTTTGGGGGTTTTCGACGGCGGGGCGGCCTTTGAAAAAACAAAGTTGGAGCTGATGGACGAGGATTTGCGCCGATAGTTAGGGGGGTTGTGCATTTTTGTGCAAAATTGACAGGTTTTACAACCGCCGGCCGAGGGCGCGATCCTCGATTCCGGCAAGGCTTCGGCCGCGGCCCGGAAACGACGAATACCATGGACGGCGTTTGCATTTCGAGATGTAAAGACCTAAATTACTGTTTTTGAAGGAAATGTTTTTGGACTCGCTCGGTGACTGAGATGAGCGGCCAATTCGGAAGGTGGCAGCCTTCGGGGTGGCACGAGCCGGATGAGTCGAGAGGCTCAAGCCCGGATCTGTGAGCGGCTCGGGGTGCAATTCCCCGGGCCGACTCGGCGACGGGACGTTTCCACGGGTTTTGGGCGGTCACTCCCGTGACACGCCGACCTTGTGGAGTTAACCCTCGGCTAAACACCGTCGGAGTCGGGACAGTCGACTACAAATGCTGTGGACTTAATCCGGGTTTTCTTGGCTATATCTGTGCGAGAAGAGAGCCCTGTCCTTGCCTGGTAACTCACTGACCAGTCGGCCATTGCCTCTTTGTGCCTCGGTGGTGTTACCATGCACGCTGGGAACACGGACATGCCGGAAACCATGACCATCGGAGTAGATATCGGCGGCACCAAGGTTGCCGCCGGGCTGGTGGATGCCGCGGGGCTCATCACCGCGAAGGTGCGGGTGCCGATGATTTCCACAGGAGACGCAGCGATGGGGTTTTCCGCCGTGCGGGCCGCGGTGGAAGCCGTATTTGCGGCCGAGCCCGGCGCGCGTGGAGCCGTCGCCGGAATCGGAATTTGCTCGCCAGGGCCGCTCGATCCTTCCAGCGGCGTGGTACTCAACCCTCCTAACGTCAACTGCTGGCGCAATTTTCCTCTCGCCGACGAAACCCGGCGGGCTTTCGGAGTTCCGGCCCGCGTGGATAACGATGCCAACGCCGCCGGCCTTGCGGAAGTGCTGTGGGGCGCCGCGCGGGGGTATCGCTACGTCTTCTACGCTACCCTGGGCACCGGCATCGGAAGCGGGATCGTGCTGAACGGACAAATCTACCATGGCAACACCGGGAGCGCGGCCGAGGGCGGTCACATCGTCATCGACTACCACGGTCCCGTCTGCGGTTGCGGCAAGCACGGCTGCATCGAAGCCCTGTGCTCCGGCACCGCCATCGCGCGCCGGGCGCAGGAAAGACTGGCGACGGCCGGGGCAGCCGGACGCCGGCTGATCGAGCTGGCCGGAGGCGAGGCCGCGGCGGTGAAAACCGAGCACGTCGGCGAGGCCTGGCGCGAGGGCGATCGGCTGGCGGGCGACATCCTCCGGGAGACGGCGCACCTGCTCGCTATCTGGCTCGGCAACGTCGTCGATATCCTCGATCCCGATGTCCTGGTGGTGGGCGGCGGTATGGCGCAATTGATGAGCGGACTGTTTCCCGATATCCTGGCGGATCTGCCCCAATGGTCGATCAATCCCCGCGCCCGTGAAATCCCCCTGGTCATGGCATGCTACGGCGCGGATGCCGGAATCGCCGGCGCCGCCGCGCTGATGAACAGGATTAGCTGATTGCCTCGATAGAAATTATTGATTGGACCCTGTACCCACCCACAGATAGGTTGTATAAATGGGGAAGAAGGATACGCCGCCGAAAACATCAGTATCGATTCTCCATCAGGTCAGCAGCATCGTCAGCTCGAACCGGTCGCTGGACGAGATCCTGGGTGAGGTGGTTGGCCTCACCGTCCTGGCCACTTCGTGCGATGCCTGCCTGGTCTATCTGCTCGAACCGGTGAGCCAGGAGGTTGTCCTGCGTGCGTCGCAGGTACCGCACGCGGGAGCTTTGGGCAACCTGCGCATGAAGATGGGCGAGGGCATCACCGGTTGGGTGGCGGAGCACAAATCCGTGGTGGCTCTATCTTCGCACGCTACCAGCGACGCCCGTTTCAAGATGTTTCAGGGCTTGGTGGAAGATACCTATGAGGCGTTGCTCTCGGTGCCGCTGGTGTCGAGCGGCGACGTGATCGGGGTGGTCAACGTTCACCACCGCGAATCGCACGAACACAGTCCGGAAGAAATCGGCATGGCGGTTTTCATTGGCGAGCAGCTTGGGGTGGCCATTTCCAAAGCTTCGCTGCTGGAGGTAAACGCCCGTCTACTGGAGCAGACGCTGGAAATGCGGCGTGAACTGGAGACGCGCAAGCTGGTCGAGCGCGCTAAGGGTATCTTGCAACTGCGCCACGGGTTGACCGAGGAAGAGGCCTATCTGAAGCTTCGGGACCAGAGCCGCCGGCTGCGCCGTCCCATGAAAGAGCTGGCCGAAGCCATCATCCTGAGCGAGGAAATCGATCGCCAGGGAGAAACGGCGTCCACCTAAGTGAACCAGGGCCAGCCACCCGGCGAGCGGCGGGAGATCTTCGATCTAAACTAACAGGTCGCTCAGCGCCGGCGCCAATTCGGGATAACGAAAGCGGTAGCCGGCCGCCTGGGCCGCGCCGGGAATTACGCGCTGGCCGGCCAGCAGCATTTCCGACATTTCACCGAAAAGAAGCCGCAACACCACGGCCGGCACCGGCAGCACCGCCGGCCGCCGCAGCGCCTTCCCCAGCATGCGTGTGAACTCCGCGTTGGTAACCGGGTTGGGTGCCACACCGTTCCACGCTCCGCCGCGTGAATTCTCCAGCACATGGCGGAACATCTCCGCCAGGTCCGCTATGTGAATCCACGAAAACCACTGCTTGCCGTCACCCAATCTCCCGCCCGCACCCAACCGAAACGCCGGCAGCATGCTCCGGAGCGCCCCTCCGCCCGCATCGAGCACTACACCAATGCGAATTCGCGTCACGCGTATTCCCAGTCTCTCCGCCGCAGCCACCTCCCGCTCCCACTCCACACACAGTTCCGCCAGGTAGCCGCCACCAGGCCGGGCGGACTCATCCAATATTTCATCTCCGCGGGAACCGTAGTAGCCGATCGCAGACGCCGCAATCAGCGCCGCCGGCCGGCGCTCCAGGCCCGCCAGACCCTCCACCAACCGCCGCGTTCCCACTATCCGACTGTCGTGAATGCGCCGTTTCGCCGCCGCCGTCCATCGCTGTGCCACCGGCTCGCCCGCCAGGTGGATCACGGCATCGGCTCCGCCCAGTTCCCCGGCGGACGGCGGACCATCTTGCGGATTCCAAACCGAAGACCGAACGCCGGCCCGTTTCCTGGCCCCCTTGCGGCCCAGCAAGCTCAGGCTATGTCCATGTGCCAGCAGAGTTTCTACTAGCCGCCGACCGATCAGGCCGGACGCTCCCGTGATCGCAACATGCATGTCGACCGCCTCCTTACCTTATAATCGGCTCTTTCGCGGCTCATCGGTGGTCCACCGCAGCCTAGACGGAGATAATCCCTAGCCATGCCGAAAAATTGCCGAAAATTGCCGCTTGCACTGATTTCATGCCCGGTGATAGACTGATGTAGCGGTCCTAGTACGGCTGTTGTTGGAGTTCTTGATAGGACCGTATCGCGGAGTAGATCGCGGATGCTTGCAAGTTTATTGATCATCGGCTGCTCACTGATCCTGCTAGCGTATTGGTTCCGTTACAGTTGCGTGCTGATCCTGCGCAATTCCACGGAAGCGCCTTCACGCGTGACGGAGGCAGATTCCCGATTCGCGGCGGAACGGATTCGACAGCAGGTCTTTACGGCGACGGAACTGGAACCGCTTCAAAGACTTCTGGAACGCGACTATCGTCTGCTGGTCTATTTGCAGGATCACGCGGCCGGAATGGGCCTGCATTCGATGGAAGACAGGCTACTCGTCCTGGACTATCAGATACTGCAGTACTGGTATCAGGTGACCAGGACGATTGCTCCTGAGTTTGCAAGACGCGCTCTGGCCGAAATGAGCGATGTGCTTCTGGTCTTCGTCCGACGCATCGCACCCGAGGCGGATCTGGCATAAGCGGGAACTCGTGGGGCAGACCTCCGTGGCTCTGCGCGGGCTCTCCCTATATCGCCCTGACGCGTCAAATGTCCGCCGAGGCAAGCATAAATCCTGCGCCCCGGCGGCTTGCAACCGCTAGAAATGCTGGCTAACGGCTCACGGTGTTCGCCAGGCGTTGCTACTTCTGCTTGCTGAGCTTACGGAAGTAATCCGCTACCGCGTCGGAATAGCCCTGCGGCACCGGTTCGCTTCCCGGGCTGCGCACCGCTCCTCCGCCGGATTGGTCCAACTTGCGCCGCAGCTCGATTTCCACCTGCTCCACCGACGCCATCGCCGCTTGGATCCGTTGCAGCAGCAGCAAGGGATCGCTGGCGTAAACTGTTGGATCGAATTGGCGCAAATCCCGGATTAAACCCTGGATATCGCGCGCGGTGTTCGGATCGTCTTTCAGTTGCTGCTGCAATTGCTGCAGGCTGGCCTCGGTTTGGCGCGCCGACGCGTCCACGTCCTCCGGCCGAACCGGGCCAGGGCCACCGTCGTAGCGGCCGCGGACACCGTTATCGATCCAATTGGCGCCGCCAGCGCCGCCCCATGCGCCGCCGCGCGGACCGGCCGCCTGCCATTGCCCGCCGGGACTGCCTAGCGAACCCTGCTGCCCGCCGCTCTGCTGGCCAGCTTGCCCCGATTGCGAGGATTGGCCCGGTTGGCCAGACTGACTTTGTTGGCTGCCTTGCCCCGATTGTGAAGGCTGCCCCTGTTGCCCCTGCTGTCGGCCGCGCTGTCCGGCTGCGTTGGCCTGCAATTGTTCCATCTGGCGGTGCAGTTGTTCCACCCGGTTCAAGGCGTCTTCAACCGATTGGCCGTCATGGCCGGCCTTCCCTTGTTGCCCCTGTCCCACCGATTGCTGCAGCTTATTCAACTGGTCGTGCAAGTCGTTGAGTGCCGAGGTGATCTGCGCCTCGCTCATAGCGGCGTACTCGCCCATGCCATTGCGGATCCAGCCGGAATTTCGCTGCATGGAGCGCTCTACGTCCTGCTGCTGCACTCCCGCCAGCGCGTCCCGCATCTTGGTGGAAGCCGGCCGGTTACCGCTCATCAGGCTGCGCACGGAGCTTTGCATCTGCTGTTCCAGCCGTTTGAGATCCTCCAATTCGGCGTCTTTCTGGCCAGCCAGTTGTTCCGCCTGCTGGCGCGTCACGCCAGTGTTCTGCGGCCCAAAACTGCGTCGCATCTGGCCTTCGAATTCCTGCTGTTTGCGAGCCAACTCCCCGGCCTGTTGGGCCAGGTCGCTCACTTCGTTGCTGGATTGCTGGCTGCGCAGGCCATTCAACATCTGTTCGGCCTCCTGCAGCCGGTCGGCGGCCCGCTTGGCTCCGGCTTCGCCCTGCGGCGTTCCGGCGGTTCGCGAATCGGCCGATTGCCGCATGTCCTCGAGCGCCTGCTGCAGACGGTCGATGGTTTGGCGAAGTTGCTGGGCATCCGCGCCGCGCGTGCGTGAGTCATCCGGCGGCGCGGTCCGGCTATCGACGCGAGTACGGGCGCCGCTGTTGCCCTGCTGCTGGCCAGACTGGCCCGTTTGCCCGGCCTGCATGCCCGGCTGTCCGGATTGCCCGGATTGTGCCGATTGACCCTGCTGCCCCTGTTGACCTTGTTGTCCCTGTTGACCCGATTGCCCCCGCTGGCCTTGCTGTTGCTGCCCCTGCTGTCCGTTGCGGCTGAGCTGGCTGCCCTGATTTTGCGCCAGTTGCTGCATCTGCTGCTGTAATTGTTCGGCTTCGCGCCGCAGCATCTCCTGCTCCCAGCGCCGCTCGGAAGTCTGCTGCGGATTCTGGCGCTGCTGTTCGGCCAGTTCCTGCTGGCGCTTGGCCAATTGCTTGAGCTTTTCGAGCGCGTCGTCGATCTGTTTCTGCCGTTGATCGGCGGCTTGGGACGCGGAAGACCCTGTCTCGTACTGGTTCTTTTCGGTATCGAGTTCCAGGTCGAACAAGCCTTCCATGTCGCGGGAGGCGCTATTCCCCCCGCCACCGCCCCCGCCGCCTTGTTGCCCAAAAGCCACCTGAATATCGCGGAAGGTGGCTTCGGCTCGCAGCAGATACTGCAGGGCCTGCTGTTCCGGAGCCAGCGCACCCTGCCATTTCCGGCCTTTCAAGTTCTCGGCCGCCGGTCCCATAGCCTCCACGGCCTTGTCCATGTCGGTCACAAAACTCTTGAATGAATCGCCAGCTTCTTCGAGTTGGCGCGCCCTCATGCGGTCGCTCAACGACTTGGTCTGGTCTCGCAGCTTGGATTGCACCGAAGACAGGAAGGCGGCGTTCTCCGCGTCCGTTCCTTTCGCCCCATTCCCTTTGAGCTGGTTGAAGGTCGCGGTGACGATTTCCTTCTGCCGCTCGGAGATCTGGCTCTGCGGGTCGCCCTGATCGCCGCCCGCGCCTCCCCCGCCCATTTGCTGCGATTGGCTGTAGTTCTTCTCGAACGGCTGGGCCTCGATAAAGAACATGTCCGTGGAGGAAGACTGCCGCGCATCCTTGGCTGTGGCATACACGCTGACCACATCGCCCGGCACGACTTTGAAATCCTCCAGAGCCAGCGTGATGCTTCCGCTTGAGGTCTTGCCGTCTTTGCTATTCAGCAGGGGCAGGATCTTCTCCGCGCCGCCGTTCACCGAATAGTGCAGGTCCACGGCTTTGAGGCCAAAATCGTCTTTGGCGCTGACCGCGACGGTGACTTCCTCAATCGGGCTGGCCTTGAAATCGCGGCCCGGACGGGTGATGGTTACTTCCGGCGGCTGGTCCTTCTGGGCTTCGATAAAATAATCCTCACCGAGGCGGATATCCTCGGCGCCCTCGAGCGCAGCCACATGATACATGCCGTCCCTATCAATCGCCACCGTCGCCATCGCCGTTCCATCGGGACCTGGCTTCAGCTCCAGTTTGGTGCCATCGTCGAGCAGGATGAGACCGCTCGCGAGCGGCCGATCCGTGCGCACCACCACATCCGCTTTGGTTCCCGAAACCGCTCGCAGATCGCCGCCGGGATCTTCCACCACGTCGCCGATGCCGATCCACGCCGGGAAATGATAGGTTACGCGAATGCTCTTCACCGCCGGCAGGTCCACCACCTTGAGTTTGTATGTCTCCGAGCGGACCCCACCCGCTTCCACGTAATAATCGAGCGATTCCGGCACACCCGCGAGCAGGAACTGGTAGGCGGCGCCGCCCGGCTGCGGCGACATTTCGGTCTGCTCCCATGCCGATGCGCTGCCGTACTTGGCGAAAAGACGGACCTTGGGCGAGCTGAAGCCCGTCAGTGTCGCGGAAATCACCTGGTCGGCGCGTTTGCGGATGCTGCGGTTGCCAGGGTCCACCTGGATCGCGTAGAACGGCTTCATAGAGCCCTTTGGCAGGCCGCCCCACAGCAGCGAAGTGCCATAGCCGAGGAAACCCGGCCCGGAGGTGGCCAGCCAGATCAATACCAACGCGGACACCGCCGCGGCCGAGGAGAAGCTGAAAATCCAGGACGTGCGGGCTACCTCGCGGGGCTGCGCCTGTTCGGCCACGTGCAGCGTATCGGCGGCCAACAAGGGCAGAAACGGATCCTGGTCGTTGTGCTCCAGACGCTCGGTGAAGGTCAGCAGGCGTTCCTCGAATTGCGGGTAGCGCCGCTCCGCGGTTCGCGCGGCACGCCGCCGGTTGAGCTGGATCAGGGGCACGATCAGAGCCGCGGCGGCGGCCACGGCTAGCCCCAGGAACAGGAAGACGCGGGCGCCGGTGACGCTCGGCGCGGAAAAGGAAAAATGATTGGCGGCCAGTACCGCGACCACGGTCAGCACCAATGCCGCCGCGGCGCACGCCGCTACCCCTCGTGCCACCGCCAGCAGCCGAAGCCGCCGTTCCAGTGCGCGCAAATAACCGGCCAAGCGATCCAAAGGTTTCATGCCGCCTCCTGATCCACCGACAGGTGCCGGTTGCCCAACAGGGTTTCCGCAATCGACACCGCCAACACCGCCAGCATCACGTACCACCACAGGGAAAGCGGCTTCTGCCCGGACGCCGCCGCGCTCCCGGCATCCACATTGCCGTTGGCTGTATTTTGCCACAAACCGAGGGTCTCCTGGGACGTGGGTCGCAGATCGCTCTCGCGGCGGTCGCCATTGACGGCTACCATTTCGTTGCGGCCGTTGGGCCGGCGAATGTCGTAGAAGCCCATCATCAGGAATTGGATATTCCGCGCTTTGACCGCCTCGGCGAGCGAAAGTGCCCGCTCGCCGGTGGGGTCGAGCACTTCCACCGCCGCGCCCTTCGCATCCGCCTCCCTCAATTCGGCGAACGACCCGACCGTCACGCTGGCCTGCCCGCTATCCATACGGCCCAGGTAATTGGCCGTCTGCCGGATGAAGGGAACGAACGACGCGTGCAGCGGAAAGTCGTTGTCCAGGTTGTCGAAGGTGGAAGCGAACACCAGCACGTGGCCGCTTCCCTGCTGCCGGTCGATGACCAGCGGCGTATCGTCGGTGAGCCGCGCCGCCACGCGCGCCCCGGCTGGGTCCACGCCGATGGCGCGGTAAAACTTCACGTCGTCCCAGCGATTGTCCTGCTGAATGGCGGGGTGAGAGGTATCGAGCGCCGCCGCCGTCTGAAAGCGGTCGCCTTCCCTCGGGGCGTAGCGCGTTCCGGTAATGGTCAATCCCGCCACCGGCACTTTGTCGCGAGCCGTATAGGTATGTCCCAGCACCACCAGCACCGCGCCGCCGCGATTCACGTATTCCTTCAGCGCGGTTTCGAATGCGGCCGGCAGAGAGCCCGCATCGGAGATGGCGACGAAGGCGTATTTGTCCGGCGACACATTGGCGGTCTGGTCTGGGGTGGCCGGGTCGACGGCGAAACCGTGCTGGCCATTGGCCTCGAGGGCAGCCTGAAAATACAGCAGCCCGCGAGTGTTTTCGGGCGCGTGGACGAACAGGATGTGGCGCGCGTCGGATCGCTCCACGGAAAAGTAAAAGACGTCGTCGGCCGCCAGCGGGTCGGCGGCATCGATGCGCACGTCGCCTTTGTTGTACCCGTAAGGCGCTTCGAGCGAAGCGAACTCCACCGCGGCGCGGCCGTTTTCGGGAACTTCGACCCGCTTCGATTCGATGACCCGCCCGTTCAGCTCCAGCGTCACCGTACGCAGGGCCTTGGGTGTGCCGTAGCCGATCACCGTGGCCAGAACGCGGCTCTTGCCGCCATCGTAGACGCGATGCGGCGCCACCACGTTTTCCACCGCGAAGTTGGCAGTCGAGCCGGAAAGCAGCGGGTGCGGCTCCAGGCGTACCCGCTCGCCCAAACGCAGATCATTGAAATTGGCCGGCATGCCGGTCTGCTGCATGTCGGAATAGAGATGCACGTCGAGCGGCACCGCAAGCGACTGCGCGATCGACTTCACCGCCCGCACCAGCTCGGCGAACGAGGTGCGCGTATCCGATGGGCGCACGGCGTCGATGGCCGCGCTGAGGGCGCCCTTGTCGTCGGTGACTTCGCTCAACGCCTCCACGCGCGCGCCGAACGCGAGCACCTGCCCGCGCTGGCCCAGGCGCATGCCGCGCACCACCGATTTCGCCATCGACTTGGCTTCGGCCAGCCGGTTCGCCGCGCGCATGCTCAGCGAATTATCGATTGCCACCACGGCCACTTCGCCGGCGCGCGATTGCGGCACCAGCTTTCGATCGATATACGGATGCGCGAACGCCAGCACCAGCAGCGCCACCAAGGCGGTACGCAGCGAAAACAGGACCAGGTATCGCAGCCGCCGGTGCTTGATGGAGCTCTGCGTCCGCCGCTCGAAGAACATCAGCGAGCTGAAGGGCAGCGGCGTGGAGCGGTGCTTGCGCAGCAGGTGCAGCCACACGGGCAAACCCACCGCCACCAATCCGCCCAGAAACCATGGCGTCAGAAAGCCCATTTACAGCATCCTCCTGCGGATGGCGAGGTATTCGCGCAAACCTTCATCGAGCGGACGGCCCGTGTCCATCAGGAAATAATCCAGGCCGGCCGAGCGCGCCTTGTCCCGCAGGTTCGAGATGTGCGCGTCCACTCGCGTCCGGTATTCGTGGCGCGCGTACTCGGGCGAGACTTCCATTTGCTCGGCTTCATTTTCCATGTCCACCAGCAGCACCGGCTGGCGGAACTTGGGGGCGATTTCCTGCGGGTCCAAGGTATGAAACAGGATCACTTCGTTGCCCCGGTAGCGGAGCGGCTCGATGGTGCGGACGATGGCTTCGGGGTCGGCGTAGAAATCGGAAATCACCACCACGATGCCGCGGCGGTGGAGGAAATTCTGAAAATGAATAAAAGGCTTGGTGAAATCGGTGCGCGCGCTGGGCTGGACCTTTTCGATAGCGTGCAACAGGCGGAAGAGCTGGCCCTGGCGGGTGGATGGGGCGACGTAATCGGCCACGTCTTCATCGAACACGATCAGCCCCGCGGCATCGCGCTGCAGCGAACTGGCCATGTACACCAGCGAGGCCGCCACGTAGCGGGCATAATCGATTTTCGTAATGCTGCCGGAACCGTATCCCATCGATCCGGAAGTGTCGAGCAGCACCAGCAGGCGCGTGTTGGTTTCGCCGCGGTAACGCTTCAAATAACAACGGTCCGTGCGCGCGAACACGTTCCAATCCACGTGGCGCAAATCGTCGCCCTGGGTGTAGGCGCGGTACTCGGCGAATTCCTGGGAAAAGCCGAAGTCCGGCGAACGGTGCAATCCGGCCACAAACCCGTCCACCACGGTCTTGGCGATAAGGTCCAACCCGGTAATGGAAGCGAGAGTGGCGGGGTCGAGAAATCGCTGCAGCATGGGGGCCCGGCTATTCCCGCGGAGTACCTTTCCAGTCCAGCAGGCGTTTCAGAATGTCGTCTTGCGTCACCCGGTCCGATTCGGCGTGGAAGTTGAGCAGAATGCGGTGCCGGAGAACGGGCGTATACAGGGCGCGCAGATCTTCGTAGGTCACGTGATAGCGCTGCTTCATGAGCGCCCTGGCTTTGGCGGCCAGCACCAGGAACTGAGCGGCGCGCACGCTGGCGCCGTAGTTGACATATTTTTGGACGAAATCGGGCGCGGACGGATCTTTCTGGCGGGTGGCCCGCACCAGCTCCACCGCGTAGCGCGCCACGCTCTCGCCGATCGGCACCATGCGCACCAGTTGCTGGAACGCCAGGATTTCTTCGGCGTTGGTGACGGGGTCGGCGTGGGGGATGGTGGTGACGGTAGTCAGGTCGACGACTTCGAGCTCCTCGTCGGCGCTGAGGTAATCGAGAACGGTATTGAACAGGAAGCGGTCGAGCTGCGCTTCGGGCAGCGGATAGGTGCCCTCCAGCTCGATGGGGTTCTGGGTGGCCAGCACGAAGAACGGCGCCGGCAGCAGGTAATTATGGCCGCGCACGGTGCAGGCGCGTTCCTGCATGGCTTCGAGCAGGGCGCTTTGCGTCTTGGGCGGGGTGCGGTTGATTTCGTCGGCCAGCAGAATGTTGCCGAAAATCGGCCCTTCCACAAACGTCCAGGTGCGCCGGCCGGTGGCCGGATCCTCTTCGATGATGTCGGTGCCGGTGATGTCGCTGGGCATCAGGTCGGGAGTGAACTGAATGCGTTTGAATACCAGGCCGAGGGTTTGGGCCAGAGTGCGCACCAGCAGGGTTTTGGCGGTGCCGGGCAAGCCGGTAATCAGACAATGGCCGCCCACGAACAGGCCGATCATAACCTGTTCCAGCACGTCCTCCTGTCCCACGATCACGCGCCGCACCTGCGTCACGATGTCGGATTGCACCTGGCGGAAGCGCTCGATGCGCGTCTTCAATACTTCCGGGTCAAGCTGGGTCGCGGTAGTCGACATTTGAGTTTCCATTATTATTGCAGTTTCAGATTCTGCTTCCGCGGTAACTCGGGTGATTGCAGTTCCAGCAACAGCTTCTGGGCCGGTTTGAACTCCGGGGCGATTTCGAGCGCCGCCAGTACTTCGTCGCGAGCCTGGTCGGGCTGACGATTCTGGTTATAGGCGCGGGCCAGATCGTAGTGGGCCTGGGCCGGGTCCACCGGATGATTGCTGACCAAGGCATGGAATTCCGCCACCGCGCCGGCCGCATTGCCCTGGTCGAGCCACAAGCCACCCAGGCGCTGGTGCAACAGGTTGTCTTCGGGGTAAATCCAGTTCAGGCGAGTGAGAATGTCCGCGGCTTCTTTGCCCTTGCCGGCTTCCATCAGCGCGCCCGCCAGCTTTTCGAAAGTATCCGGATTCCGCCCGCCCATGTGTACGTAGCGCTCCCATTCGTGGATGGCCGCCGGCTTATCCTGTTTGGCCATGTCCGCGTCCGCCAGCGCTTCATAGAGGCTGCCCGATTCCACGTATTCCGGATAGACGTCGCGAAACTCTTTGCCGAGCTTAATGGCGCCGTCGTAATCTTTCTTTTTTTCGAGTTCGTTCACCTGGCGGGCGGCCGCGCGCCAGCGGTCGAAATTCTCGGCGATGTTCTTCGTCTCACCGTCTATCATGGCCAGAAACTGTTTGTCGAACTCTTCGGGCCGTATTTTGAGTTCTTTTTGAATCACCGCGCCGGTTTCCTGGTTGTGCGCGAAGTCGGCCAACATGGCAAGGATCGTTTCCCAGCCCCATTTTTCGGTGATGAAGTCGCAGATCTTGCCGGCCTGGAAATAGCTGACCACCACCTGGGCGTCGCTTTTGGGATGCACGAAGCCGCGATCGAGATCCGCCACCGGCAAAAGTTGTTTGTGCTCGATGGCGGCGATTTCCTCCGGCCCCAGCCGGTCGCCCCACTCCGGCGACGCCGCCGTCTCCTCATGTACCGCGATGCCCTCGGTAAACCAGCGCGGCACGTGAGATTGGGTCATGGTCAGGGTAAACACGTGGCTCATTTCGTGCCACAAAGTGGAGGCCCAATGAAAACTGCCGGGCGGCCGGCCGGAGGGACTGTCCATGGCGATCACCATGTTGAACGTCACGCCGAGAATGCCCAGCCCCGGCATGCCGGCCGTGCGAACGGCGAAATCGTCGTGATTGGGGTAGACCTCAACCTGCACCGGCCCCGGCAAATGAAACCGGTATTTCTTTTCGTAGGTGGCGATCACCCGCTCCATCTCGGCTTCGAAATAGGGATGCAGCAGGTCGGCTTCCTTCTTTTGAAGCTTCAAAACCGTGCGTGCGGTACGAAAGGTGACGTAGTTCTTGTAGCTGTCCAGCAGCCGTAGGGAGTTGGCGGTTGGATTGTCCTGAAAATCGTGGTCCCAGCAATCCTTCAGTAGGGCCTGAGCTTCCTGGTCCTGGCCGAGGCGCATCAGGTTGATCGCCAGTTGCGATTGCGCCGCATACAAAGTCGGGTCGAGTGCCAACGCCTTACGGTAAAAGGCCACGCACTCCGGGTAGCGCCGATTGAGCATGAAGAAATGCCCGGCGGTTTCGTAACCGCGGGCGGATTTCGGATCCCAGGGAGAATCTTTTTTGTCCTCGAGCCAGTCGATGGTCGCGAGAATGGCCCTGGCTTGGACCGATTGCGGATCGAGCTCGAGCGCGTGGTGCGCTTCCGCCGCGGCTCCTTCCCGATCGTCGTCTTCGAGCGCCAGCCGCGCCAGCAGTTCCTGCGCTTCCACCAGCTTCGGATCGAGAGCCAAAGCCTGGCGAGCCAGCTCGGCAGCCGCGCCAGCGAAAGATTCCGATGCCACCAGCGCCTTCCCCAGTGCGGCTTCGGCGGATTTCGGATCGAGCTTCAGCGCTTCGTCGAAAAGCCCCTCGGCCACGTCCGCCTGCCAATGGTCCAGGTACAGCCTTCCCCAACGGACGCGGTAGTGGGCATTCTCGGGATGGCTGGCCACCAGCGCTTTGAAAATCTCGTTGGCATCCCGGTAGCGTCGCGCCTTCCAGAGGGCTTCGGCCTGATCAAGGGATTGGGCGGAAAGGGGCAGACAGAAGGCCAGGAGGAGTGCAGCGCGTAGGATAATCTTTTGTGGGGCAGGTTGGTAACCAGCCGGCCGATTGACAATCGGCCGTTGTTCGACTTGAGATTTCCCGCTCCCAACTCCCACTTTTCTTTCATGGCCGTCTTCCACGTTCGCCGGCTTCCGCATTACCACTACGTGGGTCGGCCCATGTTCTTCACCTGGCGGTTGCGGGACAGCTTCCCGCGCAGTCGTAGCTTTCCGCCGTCCGGCAGCTCCGGTCGTGCTTTTGTCACCGTGGACCGCCTGCTGGACAGTGCGTGCGTCGGGCCTCATTACCTCCGCCAGCCCGAGATCGCCACTCTGGTTGCGGAGGCGATCGATTATCACGCCCGGGACCTGCAGCGCTATCAACTCCACGCTTATGTCGTGATGGCCAACCACGTGCACCTACTCGTTACTCCTTTGGTCGATGTATCGACGCTTCTGCAATCCCTGAAGCGATTCACGGCGCGTGAGGCGAATCGACTCCTGGGTCAAACGGGCCAAGCCTTCTGGCAGGACGAAAGTTACGACCGGCTTGTTCGCGACGAAGACGAGTTCCAGCGGATTGTCCGGTACATCGAGTGGAACCCGGTAGGCGCCGGCCTGGTCGCCAAACCGGAAGAGTTTCTCTGGTCGAGCGCGCGGCGGCCGATTGACAATCGGCCGGCAGGTTACCAACCTGCCCCACAGAGCATTGACACACTTCGGCTCTGAGAATAGGCTGGCAGACTAAGCGCTTCATGGCTTATCCAGCGCCTCCTGGGTCCGGGCCAGTTCCAGCAGCAGGCCGGTCAATTGACGCCTGTAATCGGCGGCGGCGAGGGCGGCCTTATCGTATTTCAGCTTGTCGATGGCCTGCTCCAGCGCTTCCTTCTTGGCGAGCAACTCGCGTTTGGCCGGGTCGCGCGCGGCGGCGGCGTTGGCGCCCAGGCGAACCACAGTGAAGCTGCCCGCGAGTTTCCCTTCTCCGTTTTCCACCGATGGCGTGCGCTCGCCTTCGCCCTTGCCGGTATCTTCCAGCACGGCGTGCTCGGTGGCCAGCCGTTTTTGGGAATCGAAGTATTCCGCCACCTTGTGCTGGGCGAACAGAAACGCTTCCAGCGCCGTCACCGCTTCATTCTTGTCGCTATCGGCCGCCGGGTCGCGCAGAGCCTCCGCCCAATAGCGCGCGAACATCGAGGCGTTCTTCTCCGTGCCGCTCTTGGTGGAGGCGATGACCACGCGGCCCTCTTTGCGAAGGGCTGCAATCGCGCCGCCGCTCGAGCTGGTCATCACCACCACGCACTGCCGCGTAGCCGGATTACGATCGAGCGCCGCTGCCAGTTCCCCCGCCGTGATATCCGGCCCGGGAATATTGAACTTGTAGTCTACCCCGTCGTAACTGCCGTGGCCGATCAGCATCAAGACCAGCGCATCGTCGGGTTTTGCGGTGCGGGAAAGCTCGTCCAGCCGCGCGCGGATCTGCTCCCGGTTCGGGGCGATTAGCGTAATTGCGTTGCCGCCAGCCTTCGTGATGCTGCCGTCGATATCTTCAGCCCACATTTTGAAGCGCTGGTCGTAATCCGGCTCGCCGCCCAGACCGGAGATGGTCACGTAATAGGTGGCGGCATGAGCGGAAAGGGCACAGGCTAGCAATGCGAAGACGAAAGCGGGCGTCGAGACGAGTCTCGACGCGGCGCGCTCGAGTGCGTGCGCCACGTTTCTCATACCACCCCCCAGCTTCGCCGCAGCAGCCATTCGGCGGCCTTCAAAGCCAGCGCCAGTAGAAACACCGCCGGCATATCCCACAAATCGCGCGTCTCCCGCGCCGTGATGCCAGCCTCGGAGTAGGCGACCTCTTCTCCTAATTTCGACGCCTGGTCGAGACGATAGTATCGGCCGCCGGTCTCGTTCGACAATTTCTGCAGCAACTCCTTGTTCTGTCCGGTGTGAAAATTCTCAGCGATGCCATCCTCGCGCCGGAAACTCAGAACGTCCTGTCCGATTTCTTCCTGCTCGTGCCCGGCGATGATTTCGGCCACATACGACCCCGGCGCGTCGGCCGTCCACTCGCCTGAGTAGATGCCTTCCTCGAGCGGCTTCGGGGTCAACTCCACCGTCACGCTGGTGCCGTCCGGCTTCAGAATTCGCGCCTGAACTTTGGCGTCCGTCACCGGCTTGTAGGCCTTGTCGCGGACTTCCACGCGCAACGGCAAATTGCTTTCGTCGTCGAGCACCTGTTTGGGCGTGGACGCCACCACCTGCCCCGGCGTATCCGTCACCAGGTAGCGCAGCAGTTGTTGCCAGAAGGTCTCCTGGGTGTGGTCGTCGTGAGGCAGCCACATTTTCCAGCGCCAGCTTCCTTCGGTGGCGAACAGCACAGTTCGCCCGCGGCCGTAATTTTCAGTGACCAGCAGCGGGAACTTGCGTTTGGGCGGGGTTGATTCGAGCAGCACGGTGGCGCCGGGCTTGGGGTCGCCCACTTCCTGGTAATTGGCCATTTGAGGCATCTTCTTCCAGCGCTCGACGTTGCGCGCGGGGTTGTCGTCCAGCCGGCAGATGCTGGACTGCGCTCCTTCGGGCGTCAATTCCTGGCCGGTAAAATCGCGGTGAAAAGTAGGTCGCGTATTCGGCAGGTTGACCGGAACCAGGTCCGCCAGCGGCGAACTCACCCAGCCGCCATCGGAGAGCGTAGCCCGGCCGCCCATGAAGAGCACACCGCCGCCGCGCCGATCCACGAAATCGCGAATCAACTGCTGCTGGGTCACCGAGAAGTAATTTGCCTCCACGCTGCCAATAATCAGCCCCTGGAACGCGAACAGGTCTTCCGCCTTGGAAGGGAAGCCATCGGCCAGTTCCTTGGTGTCCTTTTGCCCCTGCATGTACATTTTGTTCTGGGTGGTGCGGAGCATGCTGAAGATTTCCTGTTCGGCGTGGTCGTCTCCCGGGAGGAACGGCAGCGAGCGGCGGATGAACTTATACTCCCAACGCGGTTCGCCTTCCATGTACAGAATGCGGGGTTTACGCGATTCCACATTGACCAGGCGAGCCAGGCGATTATTGGCCTGGTTGATCTCTCCGGGCAGCGGATCGACGCCGATTTGGAGCGTTTTGGCGCCGGCGTCGCCGCAATTGAAGACCAGCGTTTCGGTCTGGAGCGCGCCATCGCCCTTGAGGGTGACGTCCTGTCCGGCCAGAGCCTTGCCGCCGTCCCGAACGCTCAACCTGGCTCGCGTCCCCGAAAACCCGTAACTCTGCAGCGTAACCACGGCCGAAAGCCGCGATTGGGGCAGCGCGCGCGGCGCCACCACTGCGTCAACCACTTCGGTATCGCGGTCAGGATGCTCCTTACCGAAACCGACGGTATCGACCGGAATACGCGACCGGTGGATGGCCGCCACGGTCTCCAGGTTCAAGCCGCCGGAATTGTCGGCGCCGTCGCTCAATACCACGATGGCGCCCAGCGGCAGCGACGACGATTCGGCCAGCACCCGCTCCAGCGCGTCGCCAATGCGGGTGGCCGGTTCGGTGGGATTCAGCGCGTCGGGCTGGGGCACTCGCTCCAGGTCCTTGCCGAAGCGGTAAAGGCGCACCTGAAATCGGCCGGCCAGGCTCTTCAGCAGACCGTCCGACAATACCGCT
>JBEKZL010000064.1:0-29117 GCA_049509915.1 Bryobacteraceae bacterium
AAAAGGTAGGCAAACTGGAGTTTGCCGCCATCCAACTGCACCCCGACACATTCCACGGCGAATGGAACTACACGATCACGCCTTGCTCATAAATGCTACATTTATTTTCTTACACTCACTAAACCTTCAAGCAGCCCCGGCTTTATTCCGTGACCGAATGGCGCGAAGGCCAAGAACACAATGCCCTTCTCCTTGCAGAATTCCAGAAGCTCCGTTTCCGGCAGATACGGATGGGCTTCGCCCGGGACCACGGCTAGCTTAGCCTAGCTACTTTCCGGCGCAAAAAGGATGAATTTTGCGCCGGAAAGTAGCTAGTTTCTGTCGCGAAACCATTGATAATACGTAGGTTAGTCGAATGCGACAGACGCACTCCTCCTCGTATCGTTCCATCTATAACGCTGATCGGGGATGGAGTGCCTATGTAGCTCGGTCGCAGCATCGAGTTTGGCCGGGGGCCGCTGGACACCAGACCGGGAGGTTTGTGCGGAGACACTTCGGCTGTGGATTGGCCGAGGATGGCTGCGGCAAAGGGAAGATCATGCTACCTTTTTGGCACGCGCCGGTTTGCGGTGGAGTAACAGATCGGCGATGCGCAGAAGATTGTTGGCCAGCACGGCGGCACCCACCAGAACCTCGAAACGCTCGCGGCCCTTGGCCCGACAGCGCTTCATCCCCCGACCGCGAAACAGCACCGAGATGCGACCCTCGATGCCCACGCGAAAGCGCTGGCCCTTCTTGAACGTCCGGCTGCGCTCCAGCGCTTCCCGTTCCTGTGTCTTCTGCCCACCACGCTGGGGAATGCACGCTTGGCTGACTGTTGTCGGTCGTCAGAAAACGTAGTTTTCTGAAGTTTCGCCGGTAGAAGAGAGTCGGGCGACATCATCCGCGCCGAAGGCGCGATCATCCGTCCGATCATCCGCATGGCGTATTGTGGTGGAAGTGCCGGAACCAGCCGCTGCTCTTGGAGGCCCGGATAGGCTTCGCTTTCGGAGGTGTTGTGACCCCACCTGTAACACCCTCTTCGCAATCTGCCTAGGGTGCGACCGTGGACAGCGATATTGCAGCGCGGCTTGCAGGAAGCGAAGACGGCAACAACAAATGCGTGCAGCGGGCCGACGTTACCAAGCCACACCAGCAGGCAAACTGACCCACCGCTGCCGTCAGCGTGCGTACCGGCGACGAAGCGGCCAAGCCCTCGTGACGCATCAACGTGCCTCTTCGGTCAATCTGCCGCCGCCATCAACATCGAACCTCTCGCAATGTGCGATCTGTGGGCGCGAGAGCGCCTGGAACGACCCGTTTGAAGTTCTCCCTCGCGCATACGGTGCCCCGCGCAGAAGGCGACGGCGGCGAGATGCCCAGATTTATACGTTTTTACATGACCGGTAACAGCTGACGCCGGCCTGCTGGCAGTGCTCCTCATTTTGGGCACTGTAAAAGCCGCGATCGCCGGCGTACAACTCGGGACCATGCTGGAAGACTTGTTGATGACGGTCCAGCGATATCTTTACTTGGTTGGTGTCGGCAGGATTGCCGTCCAGAACCTGATAGTCCGTGATCAACCCCTGGGCACTCTCGGCCAGAAACATCTTGTGACCGAACTCCACCGGCGTACGCTGCTTGCCCCGCTTGATCAGTTGCGTATGGTCTTCAAAGATCGAGTACACTTTCTCGTCAACAGGAACCTGCTCTCCGTCGAGCACTCGACGGCGAGTCTGGTCGATGACCTTCCCGCCCAGGTCGCAGTAAGTCGTGATCTGCCGGCAGAGTTGGTCGACCGTCGCGCGGCGGATCACGTCCATACCTTTGATTTTGGCGGCCTTTTTGACGACTTGGCGCGCATTGTCCAGCACCTGCCCGGTGATGCAGAGTAACGCACGATACTTGGGTGTTTGCTGGGTCTGCCGCTGAGAAGCCGACATCCGTTCCAGTTCTTGCATGCGGCGACGCGCGCTACGCGTGCGATTGGTGAAGCCTTGCACCCCACGGGGCAGTTCTTCATGGAGTTTGTCGACCAGCCGCGTGACGGTGCGCACCGTGTCCCATAATAAGGTGGCATCGGTGGGGTAATGGATATTGGTCTCCACCACGGTGGTATCGACGCGCAACTGCTTGCCGTCTTCCAGGCCGAGTTGGACGGCGGTCTGGACCACCGCCTGATTGATCGCTTGTAGGGTGGCGGGAGTGAGCCGATTGAAGGCGCGGTTGAAAGCATCATGCTTGGGCACCCGGTGGCTATCGAAGTCCGTAAAGGTGCGCAGGGTATAGCCGTCATTGATGCGTTCACGCAACTCGCGATAATCCCAGTTTTTGACGCGCATGAGAATGAGCGAACGCAAGGTCTGCGCAGGGGTAATCCCGTCGCGGCCGGTGTTGGGGTTCTTCAGGCCACGAACCAAATCCTGGCGCACCTGCTCGACCAGCGCGACATGGTCGTCCAGGAAAGCGAGGATGCCCTGGAGGACAGGATCGAGATGGACGCCTTGGTTCCGTAATTCGAGATCGGAAAAGCTGAACTGGGGTTCGGCGATACGGCTCATGCATTCTTCTCCGGGCGGAGCAGTTGCAGATTCAACTCGCAGATGCGCTCCAAGGTGTCCTTCAGTTTGTGATAGTTGCGCAGCCATTGCTGGACGAGGGTTTTCTGTTCGGCGGAAAGGCTTATCTGTTTGGTACGGCCGCCGGGATAGCTGACGGTCAAGACCCAGACGGGATGGCCGTGGCCTTTTGCGCAAACGGCGCAGCCGGAGCGGTGGCGGATGGTGCGGTGGAGCAAGGAACCGCGGAGGATGTCGGTGGCGGAGGGGAGCGAGGCGGCGAGTTTGGCGCGGGCATTGGGGATCAGCGTGTGTTTCATCCCAATAAATGAAACCACAAGGCGGCGTTCCCGTCAATCCTTGGGCGAGCTCAAGGTGGATTAAATTTCATTCATAACGATGAAACGAGATAAAGACCGCCCCCCGATGCCACTCTGCCTTGCGCAGACGAACTTGGTCGTCGGCGTGAGAACCTGCGGCGATGCCATTCCGAATCGCGCCTCGCGGCCGCTAGCAGCGTCGCTATCCCAACTAACCATTTCTATATCAATGACTTACGGGTTCTGCGACAGAAACTAGCTAGAAGCCTCCAGGCGCAAGCTTTTCCGGTGGCACGCACCGCCTTATACTGGAGGCTCGCTAACGCGTCCCGGCAGGGCTGGGGCGCCCGCATCGATTGCGGTTCAAGGAGTGGGGAAGATGATATCCATCAACAAGACGGTGGCTCTGATCGCGGGGCAAGCCTTATGGTTCCCGGGCTTGTTCGCCGCCCAACCGACTGTTGAGGACGCTAAGAAGTTTCTGGACGACGCCGAACAACGCCTGCTGGTGCTGAGCAACGAGTCGTCACAGGCCAACTGGGTGGAAGAGAATTTCATCACGTTCGATACCGAGGCGCTGGCGGCGCGCGCCAACCAGCGGGCCACCGATGAACAGGTGCGGCTGGCCAAGCAATCCAAACGCTTCGATGCTATCGCGCTGCCTCCCGACATGGCGCGCAAAATGCACCTGCTGAGAATTGGCTTTACGCTGGCCACGCCGTCCGACCCGAAGGAAAGCGAGGAGGTGTCGCGCCTCGCCGCCGAACTGGATGGCATGTACGGCAAAGGCAAGTACTGCCCACAAGCTCTCGAACATGCCGACAAAAAGTGCCTGGACATCGGCGACATCACGCGGCTCATGGCGGCGAGTACCGATCCGGCCGAACTATTGGACGCATGGAAGGGGTGGCATGCGATTGCACCTCCTATGCGAAAGGACTTCGCGCGTTTTGTCGAGCTCTCCAACAAGGGAGCGAGAGAATTGGGCTTTCGCGATACCGGCGCGATGTGGCGGTCGAAGTACGACATGCCGCCCGACGATTTCGCCGCGGAAGTCGACCGGCTGTGGGCGCAGGTGCGGCCGCTCTACGTTTCCCTGCACGCCTACGTGCGCAGCCGCCTGCGGGAAAAGTACGGTGCCGCCGTGGTTCCCTCGGATGGCCCCATTCCAGCCCATCTGCTGGGCAATATCTGGGCGCAGGACTGGTCAAACGTTTATCCGTTGGTGGCGCCCGTCGGAGCCGATCCGGGCTACGATTTGACGGCCATTCTGAAAGCGCGCAACACGCAGCCGGCCGACATGGTTCGCTACGGCGAGAGCTTCTTCAAGTCGCTCGGGTTTGCCCCGCTGCCGGCGACCTTCTGGGAGCGTTCGCTGCTGGTGAAACCGCGCGACCGGGACGTGGTTTGCCACGCCAGCGCCTGGGACGTGGACAACGCCGAGGATCTCAGAATTAAGCTGTGCATCGACATCACGGCGGAGGATTTCACCACCGTTCACCACGAAGTGGGCCACAACTTCTACCAGCGCGCCTACAGCCACCAGCCCTTTCTGTTCCGCGACAGCGCCAACGATGGCGTGCATGAAGCCATCGGCGACACCATCGCCCTGTCGGTGACGCCCGAGTACCTGGTCAAAATCGGGTTGCTCGACCGGGCGCCGGACGCCTCGAAGGATATCGGGCTACTGCTCGCGCGTGCCCTCGAGAAGGTGGCCTTTCTGCCCTTCGGCCTGCTCATCGACCAGTGGCGCTGGCGGGTGTTTTCGGGCGAGATTCCTCCCGAAAAATACAACCAGGCCTGGTGGAACCTACGCCGGAAGTATCAGGGCGTAGCCCCGCCGCTCGAGCGCACCGAGCTCGATTTCGATCCCGGCGCGAAGTATCACGTCGCCGGCAATGTCCCTTACACGCGATACTTTCTCTCGTTCATCATGCAGTTCCAGTTTCACCGCGCGCTGGCAAGAGCCGCCGGATGCCCCGCGGCGGAAAGCGGCACGCCACTGTCGCGCTGCTCGATCTATGCCAGCCACGAGGCTGGCGAGAAGCTGAACAATATGCTCGAAATGGGGCTGAGCCGCCCCTGGCAGGAGGCTTTGTACCAGATGACCGGGGAGCGCGGCCTGGACGCTTCCGCGATCCTCGACTACTTCGCTCCACTGCAGAAATGGCTGGACGAGCAAAACAAAGGCAAGCCCGTCGGCTGGTAAGCGCAAGAGTTACCTCGGTGCCGGGAGGGTGGAAGAGGGCGCGGGCTTACCGTCGACGGGTTCGATTTCCATCATTTCCACTCGCGTGCCGTCCGGGTCGAACAGTCCCACCTGCCGCTTGTTATCGACGCCCAGGTTGATTTTCAGCTCGCGAGTGTAGCCGGCGTGCGCCTTCCGCGCTTCGAGCGTCGCCACCGCCCTGGCGATATCGGGCACGACCACGCAGATGTGGTGCGGGCTGCCCCGCCGGTCCGGCGGCGGAAGTTGCTTATAGAGCATGAACTCCACGTGATTGTCGCCATCCGGAACGCGCATGTTGACCCAGTTCAATGTCGTGCTGGTAAGCGCGTTGCCGCGCCACGTCTCGTGGCACCCCAGTATTCCGCCGTAGAACCGGGCGGCAGCGTCCAGGTTACCCACCAGGATTCCGGCGTGCATCATCCGGTCTGAAATCCGGGTCGCCGGCATGTGCCTGCCGGTGTCTCTGCCGGTCAAGCTATCGGGCATGTATTCCACGATCTCCACCATGTGGCCGTCCGGATCGACGACCGTGATCTTCTTATTCCCGATCCGGTTATGGATCGCCTGCTCCGGCACTTTGACTCCGCGTGAAGCCAGGTACTGCCGCATCCGCTCCACATCGTCCGTGTAAAGCCCCAAATGGTCCAGTTGGCCTTCACCCTTGTTTGGTTCGTTAACCAGCTCGACGTACTGGCGATCGTTGATCTTCACAAAGACCATCTGCACCGTGCCGTCGGGCTTGGGCAGCGTGAAGGCCTCCTCGTACCCCAGAAAATCATCATAAAATGCGCGCGCCTTTGCCAGGTCGCTGACGAATATGGAGTAGTGGGCCACGCCGAAGACTTTCGGCCGCGCCGGTTGCGCCTCGGCTGGGCACAGGAAAAGGCCGCAAAACAGCACTGCCATTGTATTCGCGATCGGTACTCGAACGAGCTTCATACCCCAAAGGGTATCGCTTTTCGCCCGGCGGGATGCCGGGGCGGGCGTCGCTCACTCATAGCGCAGGGCGATGATCGGGTCGATGCCGGTGGCGCGGCGGGCGGGGATGTAGATGGCCAGCGCGGCGGCTGCTAGCAGGACCAGCGGAATGCCCAGGAACGTGGCGGGGTCGCCGGCAGGCACGCCGAAAATCAGCAGCGCCAGCAGGCGCGCCATGGCGTAAGCCGCCACCAGTCCGACGACCATGCCGCCGGCAACCGTAGTCATGCCACGGCGGAAAACCATGCCGAGAACGCTCCGCCGCGACGCGCCCAAGGCCACCCGCACGCCGATATCGTGAGTCTGTTGCGACACCAGGTAGCTCATGACGCCGTAGACGCCCACCGCCGAGAGAATCAGGGCGACCAAGCCGTAGAACCCCATGATGACAGCCACGTAGATCAATCCCAGGGTTTGATGCTTGGCCAGATCCTCCAGGGTAAACACGTCGGTGATAGGCGATTCGGGATCCACCGAATGCACGGCTTTGACCACCGCCGGCGCAACCAGCCTGGGATCGCCGGCGGTACGCACGCCGAAATCCATGTGCGCCTGCGGGAATTGTTCAATGGGGACATAAACCACCGAACCGGGGCCGCGTTCGAACGGATTCTGCGGCACATCCGCCACGATGCCGACAATCGTGACCCACTCTCCGGAGCCTTGGGATAAATCGAACTGAATGCGCTTGCCGATGGGCGCGGGCTCGCCCGGCCACCATCGCCGCGCGGTATGTTCGCCGACCACCGCGACGCGCCGGTTGTCGCGCCCGTCGGCCGGGCTCAGCAAACGCCCCTGGTGAAGGGGGATGTGCATGGTGGAGAAATAATTCGGGCTCACCACCTGGAACAGAGCCGCGGGTTGGTTGCCAGGCTCGGGGACGCGGTTCTCGATGGTGAAACGGCGGCCATAATAGTCGCCGCTATAGGGCATGGCTTTTACCGTAAAAGCGGCGCGTACGCCCGGGACGGCGCTGGTGCGTTCCAGGACCTGCCGGTAGAACGCGGTCCGCCGGTCGCCGGTCGGGTAGCGGTTTTCGGTTATCGACAGCCGAAAGGTGAGCAAAGTCGCCGGTTCGAAGCTCCGGCTTTTGTCGAACAGAGCGCCGGTGCCGCGGATCATCAGGCTGGCGCCGACCAGCAGCACCACGGACAAAGCGATTTCAGCCGCGACAAGGACACCGCGCAGGCGATTGCGGCCGCGGCCAGCCGAAGTGCTGCGGCCGCCCTCCTTCAATGCGTCGTGGAGGTGGGAGCGCGTGCCCTGCCAGGCGGGCACCAGGCCCGAGAGAACCCCGCTGGCCACGGCGGCGGCGAGCGTGAACAGCAATGTGCGTTTGTCCAGCCGGATGTCGTACCAGCCCGGGATGAATTTCGCGACTTCCGCCGGCATTCCGGCCAGAACCGCCTGGATGTCCCAACTGGCGATCGCCAGGCCGACGGCCGCGCCGGCAAGCGAGAGCGTCAGGCTCTCGGTAAGATACTGGGCGATCAGGCGCGCGCGCCCGGCGCCCAGGGCGGCGCGCAGCGCCACCTCGTGCGAGCGGCCGAGAGCGCGCGCAAACTGCAGGTTGGCCACGTTGCCACAGGCGATCAGCAGCACGAATAGCACCGAGACGAACATCATGATCGAGTATTGATGGGTGTAAGTACCGATCAGATAGTCGTGCGCGCCCATCGCGAAAAAGCGGCGCTCCTTATTGGTGTTGGGGTACTCCCGCGCCAGGCGTGAAGCGATGGTCTCGACTTCCGCTTCGGCCTGGCTCAACGTCCGTCCCGGCTTCAATAGACCCATGACGGTGAGGTACTGGTTGTCGCGGGCGTTACGCTCGGCCGGTGAGAACGCCAGCGGCGTCCATAGCTCGGAAGTCATCGGGAATACGAATTTCTCCGGCATGACGCCGATGACGCGGTAATCCTGGTCGTCGATGCGGATATTGCGGCCCACGATGGCGGGATCGGCGGCGAAGCGGCGTCTCCAGAGCGCGTCGCCCAGAACTACCACGCGCTCGCGGCCGGGTTGATCCTCGTCGGGCGCGAAGCCGCGTCCAAGGGCCGGTTCCGCGCCCAGCAAGCTGAAGAAATCGGGCGTCACCATATAGCGGCTGGCGCGCTCCGGCGCGGCGCCGTTGCCGGCCAGGTTGCACAGCTCGTCATCCCACGCGGCCACGCCCTCGAAGATGGCCTGCTGCCGCCCAATGTCGGCGAAGTCGGCCGGAGCGAGGCCCCGCCACTCGTTCGGTTCGCCGGGAACCGATTGCAGCACCATCGCCAGCCGGCTTAAGTTGGGCAGCGGCAGGGGTTTCCATAACATGGCGTCGCAGACGCTGAAATTGGCCGTGGTCGCGCCGATACCCAGGGCTAATGTGGCGATAACGGTGAGCGTAAAGCCCGGCGCTTTGCGCAGCGTGCGCACGCCGTAACGGACGTCCTGCCAAAGTTGCATAGGCTTGGGGACGGTGGAGCAACCGAATCGCCACCGGCAAACCGCCGAGAATCAGTGGGCGAGGTGGCGCCGGCTGTCCGCTAATGGGATGGTTCGTTCCATTTTGGACTCACCGGCCCGATTCAGCGGACAGCCGGCCGCTCTAACGGCCCGCCGCCGCGGCTGCCGTTTTCGGCGCCCGGTCGCCGGCCACGTCTGGCTCCCGCTCGTCCGCCATCGCGCCAAACACAAGGCCGGCGAGAATCGCTCCGGCAATCGGCGCCACCCAGAACAGCCAAAGTTGCCCGACGGCCCAGCCGCCGACAAATAGCGCCGGTCCCGTGCTGCGGGCCGGATTCACGCTTGTGTTGGTAACCGGAATCCCCACCAGGTGAATCAGGGTGAGCCCCAGCCCGATGGCGATGGGCGCAAAACCCTTGGGCGCGCGGTTATGGGTCGAGCCCAGAATGATCACCAGGAACATGAAAGTCAGCACCACTTCGGCCACCAGACAGGCCACCAGGGAGTACCCGCCCGGCGAGTGCTCTGCATAGCCGTTGGAGGCAAACCCGCCCAGCGTGAATCCCGGCTTCCCGCTGGCGATCACGAACAGCACTCCCGCCGCGACAATCGCGCCTACTACCTGCGCGACGATGTAGGCCGGCAATTCCTTCGCCGGAAAACGCCTGGCCACGGCCAGACCCACCGACACGGCCGGATTCAGATGACAGCCGGAAATATGGCCGATCGCATAGCACATGGTCAGAACCGTGAGCCCGAACGCGCACGCGACGCCCAGAAAACCAATCCCCAAACCTGGGAAAGCCGCCGCCAGAACAGCGCTGCCGCATCCCCCGAAAACCAGCCAGAACGTACCGAGCAGCTCCGCTGCCGCTCTTTTCCCTAAAGGCATAACCTTTTCCTCCTGATGTCAGAGTCTTGCAGCCCGTCCACTCCTGAAGGGCCGGACCGCGTCCAATTAGTCTACATCCATCCGGCGCCCTTGCGGAGGCAATTTGCATTCGCCCGCCAGGCTCCCGTTACCCACTACAATAACGATTGAGCTGAACCGTTATGAGGATCCATTGGAAGGGTGTATACCCAGCCATCACCACGCAGTTCCGCGTCGATCAGTCTCTCGATCCGGCCGCTACCGCCAGCCATCTGAACCGAATGATTGAAGCCGGTATTCACGGCGTCGTGTTTCTGGGCACCGTGGGCGAGAATACCGCGCTCGACTACCAGGAGAAACTTGCCCTGCTAACGGGAATGAAGCAGGCCGTCAACGGCCGCATCCCCGTACTGACCGGAGTAGCCGAGTACACCACGCCGCTGGCCTGCCGCTTTGCGCGCGACGCGGAAAAGATCGGCGTGGATGGTTTAATGGTTCTGCCGGCCATGGTCTATAAGGCCGACCGCCGCGAGACGCTGGTCCACTTTCGCGCCGTCGCCCGTGCCAGTTCACTGCCGGTGATGGTGTACAACAACCCGGTCTCCTACGCGGTGGATGTCACCCCGGAGATGTTCGAAGAACTGGCTGACGAGCCGTCCATCGTCGCCATCAAGGAATCGTCGGAAAACGTACGCCGCATCACCGACCTGGTCAACCAGGTGGGCGACCGCTACATTCTTTTCTGCGGCGTGGACGATCTGGTGCTGGAGAGCATTCTGCTGGGGGCGCAGGGTTGGATTTCCGGCCTGGTCAATGCCTTTCCGGAGGAAAATCGCGCTCTCTGGGACCTGGCTGCTTCCGGCCAATGGGAACTGGCCCGCGAGCTTTATCGCTGGTACACCCCATTGCTGCATCTCGATACCAAAATCAAGCTGGTGCAATACATCAAGCTGGCCATGGCGGAAACCGGTTTGGGATCGGAATGGGTGCGGGCACCGCGGCTGCCGCTAGTGGGAGCCGAGCGCAACGAAATCCTGGCCGTGATCCGCAAGGCCATCGCCACGCGGCCAACCCTTGGGGCAGCAACCAGATCTTAGGTTCTATCCATGACAACTCCGCGCAAATGGTGGGGCGGACCCCCTGGTCCGCAGCCGGCCCCTTGGCCGGCTTTTCGGGAGTGGCATACGCTTGACTCCTCAGGAGAAGAGCGGGTCCGGGGGGACCCGCGCGGACCAGGGGGTCCGCCCCACCATTTATGCGGAATCCCGCCTTCGCCAAAAATGCCCGCCCCACCACTATGGCAGGAGGCACCGCGATGAGCCTGCGCCGGGTCTCCGCCATAGACTCCCACACCGGAGGCGAGCCGACGCGCGTGGTGATCGCGGGCGGCCCGGATCTCGGCCGCGGTCCGCTCACCGAGCGGCTCGACCGCTTTCGCAACCGGTTCGACCAGTTTCGCTCCGCCGTGGTGAATGAACCGCGCGGCAACGACGCCATGGTGGGCGCGCTCGTGTGCGAGCCCAGCGACAGCGCCGCGGACGCCGCCGTGATTTACTTCAACAACGTCGGCTATCTGGGCATGTGCGGCCACGGCACCATCGGCCTGGCGGTAACGCTCCAGTACCTGGGGCGGCTACAGAACGATTGCTGCCGTGTGGAAACGGTTTGCGGCGTGGTCGATGCCCGGCTCAACCCCGATGGTGGCGCTTCCATCCGCAACGTGCCCAGCTACCGCGCCCGCGCCCGCGTGCCCGTCTCGGTGCCGGGCATCGGAGAGGTGTTGGGCGATGTGGCCTGGGGCGGGAACTGGTTTTTCCTGGTGAGCGAACACGGCCAGGAGCTTTCGCTCGCCCGCGTGGACGAGCTGACCGATTTCACCTGGCGGATCCGCCGCGCCCTGGCCGATAGCGGCATCACCGGCGATGGCGGCGCTGAAATCGATCATATCGAACTGTTCGGACCGCCAACCGTGCCCGGCGCCAACAGCCGCAACTTCGTCCTCTGCCCCGGCAAAGCCTACGACCGCTCGCCCTGCGGCACCGGAACCAGCGCCAAGCTGGCCTGCCTCTACGCCGACGGCAAGCTGGCCCCGGGGGAAGTGTGGCGGCAGGAGAGCATCGTGGGCACCGTGTTCGAAGGGCGCATATTAGCGACCGATGCCGCAAGCAGCGCCGTGGTGGATGGCCTGGTCCATCCCGAAATCACCGGTTTCGCCTACGTCAACGCGGAGCTCGAGCTGATCCTCGACGATCGCGATCCGTTCTGTTCCGGAATTCGCACCACATGAATGCCGGCTACGACGTGGCGATTGCCGGCGGCGGAATCGTGGGCGCGGCGTGCGCCGATTTCTGTTCGGCGGCGGGCATGCGGGTGGCTGTGGTGGAGGCCGGGCCAATCGGCGGCGGCGCTACCGCCGCGGGGATGGGCCATATCGTGGTCATGGACGATTCGCCCGCCCAGATCGCCCTCACCGTTCGCTCCCGTTCCCTGTGGATGGCCCTGGCCGGCGAACTTCCTGCCGACGCCGAGTACGTGGCCGCCGGAACCATCTGGGTGGCCGCCGATGCCGAAGAGATGGCCGAGGTGGAGCGCAAGTGCGCCCTTTACGCGGGAATCGGCGTTCGGGCCGAGGTATTGGGGCCGCGCCAACTCTCCGAAGCCGAGCCCAACCTGCGTGATGGCCTGGTGGGCGGATTGCTCGTGCCCGACGATGGCGTCAGCTATCCGCCCTGCGCCGCCCGTTTCTTCTTGGAGCGCGCCCAAGCCCGCGGCGCGGTTTTGCTGCGCGCCAAAGCGGCCGAACTGATGGAAACCGGCATTCGTCTCGCCGGCGGAGAGGCGCTTGCCGCCGGCGCGGTAGTGAACGCTACCGGAGCCTGGGCGCCGGAGCTGACCCCCGGCGTCGCCGTCCGCAAACGCAAAGGTCACCTGGCGATTACGGATCGCTATCCCGGTTTCCTGCGGCATCAGTTGGTGGAACTGGGCTATCTGAAATCGGCGCATTTCACCGCCGCCGATTCGGTGGCATTCAACGCCCAGCCGCGGGGAACCGGCCAGGTCCTGATCGGCTCGTCGCGCCAGTTCGGCGCCGAACATGCCTCTATCGACCAACCGATTTTGACCCGCATGCTGGAGCGCGCGTGTGCTTATATGCCGACGCTCGCGGACCTCACCGTCATCCGTTGTTGGACCGGTTTTCGCGCCGCGACGCCCGATAAACTGCCGTTCATCGGCCCCTGTCCCGGCCATCCGCGGTTGCTGCTGGCCACCGGTCACGAGGGGCTGGGCATCACCACCTCGCTCGCTACCGGAGAACTCGTCGCCGCCCATCTGTCGGGCCGGGCCTTTGCCATTCCACCGGAACCCTATCTGCCGTCCCGTGGAATCGAGGCCGAAGGTGACTCGCCCCATGGGTGACGCGGTAACTCTGCGCGTCAACGGAAAGCCAGTCACGGTTCCGGCCGGCGCGATGCTCTCCACCGCCATCGCCGCGGCCGGCTTGGACCTGTTCCGCCGTTCGGCGGCCGGACAGCCGCGCGGCCCGCTCTGCGGCATGGGCATCTGCTTCGAATGCCGCGTAACCGTCGGCGGCAGGCAACACGTACGAAGCTGTCAGACGGTCTGCGCCGCGGGAATGCAGGTGCACACCGATGAGTGAGCGGGAAGCGCTTTCGTGGCGCGCGCACTCGTGCGTGCAGCGTCGAGTCTCTACTCGACGTCTCAGCCACTTGGGACGCCAGGCGTCGACAAAAGTGTCGACGCGGCACGCAGAAGTGCGTGCGCCACGGCAGCCAACCGGAAAGGGCGCGAGCCATGACGGCTAGCTTCGACGTGGTGGTGGTCGGCGCCGGCCCAGCGGGACTCGCCGCGGCCTGCCGGGCTTCGGCAGCGCGTGCCAGCGTGTGCCTGGTGGACGACAACCCTCGCCCCGGCGGGCAAATCTGGCGCGCTTCTCTCGATCGCGTTCCCAGCGTCGCCGTGCCATGGGTCGCCACGGCTGCGCGGCTGGGCGTGCGCGCGATCGAGGGCGCCCGCGTCTTCGCCGTACCCGAGCCCGGCCGGCTCGCCCTGGAAACCGGCGCCGGCGAGCCGTTCGACTTGCGCTATCGCAGCCTGGTTCTGGCCACCGGAGCCCGCGAACGCTTCGTGCCCTTCCCCGGCTGGACTTTGCCCAACGCGATGGGCGCCGGCGGCCTGCAGGCCCTCGTAAAGTCGGGCTTCCCGGTGCGGGGCAAGAGAGTGGTTGTCGCCGGCAGCGGACCGTTATTGCCGGCGGTCGCGCGCTATCTGCTCCGAGCCGGCGCAGATGTGCGCCTGATCGCCGAGCAGGCGCCATGGGCCGCGCTGGCGCGCTTCGCCTCGAGCCTGCTCCGGCATCCGCACAAGCTGGCCGAAGCGTTGATCTTTGGCGGATCGCTGGCCGGCGTGCGCTACCTCACTTCCTGCTGGCCGGTTTCGGCCCAAGGCGATGGCAGGGTGCAATCGGTGACGCTCGCGCGCGGCGGCAAGACTTTCACCGAGCCTTGCGACTATCTGGCTTGCGGCTTTGGCCTGGTGCCGAATACCGAGCTGGCCAGCTTGCTCGGCTGCCGCGTGGGCGAAGGTGTCGCCGTCGACGATTACCAGCGGACTTCGGTTCAAGGCGTCTACGCCGCCGGCGAGATCACCGGCATCGGCGGGGTGGACGCGGCGCTGGTCGAAGGAGAAATCGCCGGCCACGCCGCCGCTGGCCACGCCGAGCGCGCCAGCCGCCTGTTTGAGGCGCGCCGGCGGCAGCGCCACTTCGCCCGGTCTCTGGCGCACTGGTTCACGCTGCGCGAGGAGTTGAAACACCTGGCTGCGGACGATACCCTGGTTTGCCGCTGCGAAGACGTATCGCTTGGCCGCGTCCGCGCCGCGGCCGGCTGGCGGGAGGCCAAGCTCGGAACCCGCTGCGGCATGGGCCCGTGCCAGGCCCGGGTCTGCGGCCCGGCCGTCGAATTCCTATTGGGCTGGAAACCGGATTCGGTGCGCCCACCGCTGTTCCCGGTGACGGTGAAGAGCCTGAGCCAGGCCGGTCGTGCTCGTGGCTGCGTTCTGCCTGGCCGGCTGCCTGGGGAGCCCATCTAACTGTGGCGCGAAGCACAAGCCTCCCACAGGTGGAAGTTCCTGATGGGGCGTTTGAGAGCCTCGGGCACGAGCAATTTGACAATGCCGCCGGCGAGGTTCCATATTCCGATGATGCCAACAAAGCTCGTGCGGCAAGCCCAGTATGTGCCCAGTGCGCGCCGCCGGCCCCGCAACGAACCCGCCGATGCATTGATGGTGGCCGCGATCTCCCAGCTCTCGTAGTGCCTGGCAGCACTCTCGAATCGCCGCCGTTCTGCCGCGGGACTGCCCTGGAAGGCTTCTAGCCATACCGCGACGAGCGCCCGTATGTCGTCCTGCCAGATCTGCATGCGGCTCGAACTGGTGGTGCGCGCGGGATGGATGCGGTAACTGGCCAGAGGCTCGTACACACCGGCGATCGCGCCCCTCCGCAAGAGAATTCGGCTCCACACGATGGCATCTATCGCCAGCACCACGGAACCCTGCGTGTAACCACCGATCTCCCTTAGGTCGGCCGTACGCAGAAGCGTGGAGCAGAGATGCATCTTCCGCTTCCCGCGGAAGTACTCCAGGGCAAACTGCTTCGCCTCCTCGCGGGCGGGACACGCCGGATCGATTCTCATCTTGCGGCTGCTCTGGTCCACTTCCCAAGCTCTGCAACAAACCAGCCCAACCCGATCGGGCACATCGGCCTGTGTCAGAGCCTCGACCAACTTTTCGATAGCCCGGTCTTCGAGATAATCGTCGTCGGAGAGGAGCAGAAAGAACTCGCCGGTGGCGTGCTCCAGGCACACGTTCCAATTGCCCACCATGCCGAGGTTCCGTGACTGCCGCAGAAACACCAGGCGGCGGTCGGCGATTGAAGAAACAAACCCGGCGGTTCCATCCTCGGAGCAGTTGTCGGAGACGATTACCTGAATGTGAATGTAGGTTTGTGACAGCGCGGATTGAACGGCCTGACGCAGGTAGTCAACACGATTGTAGGTGGGAATAGCGATCGTTACTATGGGAAACCGCGACATATCAGGCCCGTTCCGCCCTCACCCGGGACCATCCGAGGAGCCTCTCCAGAACGCGCGCGCGTTCGCGCGAATCGGCCACCACTAGCCACCACATGCCCGCGCCGAGGCAAGATGCCACGCCGAAGTTTGCCACCACCGCCGCCAGGCTCAGAGTTCCCAGCCACGGCAACCGCCTTAGCCCAAAATTGGCGACGAGCTGCCCGCCGAGCAACACAATCATGGGTAGCCAAACTTCCCTTACCAGCACGGCTATGCGGACGCCGAAGAACCGAATGGTGATATAGGGGGCATACCAGTTGTTGGTGAGCAGTTGGCTAATGGCGATGGCTAGCGCGATGCCGATCAGGCCCCATCGCGGGGCGAGAACCACGGCCAGCATAATGTTTAGCACGCCGGAAGCCAGCGCGGCCCGGACAAACACAATCTGTCCGGCCGCCATGGCGGCCGTCGCGAAGACAACATGGTGGACCTCCAGCAAGACCATCGCCAGAAGAGCCCACACAACGGGGAAGCCCGCGAACATAGACCCGCCAAGCCAGACGGCCACAATGCGATCGCCATTGACAGCGGCGAAGGCTGCCAGCACCACCATGAGCCCAACACCGATTTGCAGGTTGCCGATCAGCAAGCGGGTGAACTTGCCAGTCTGCCCCGCCGCATAGGCTATGGAAAGGAAGGGAGTGGAGCTGTTCACCACCAAGAACGCCAGGCTCATCATCGTCAGCGCGAGCTTGGAGACGGCCTCGTAAGGTGGAATCGCGGCGGTCCCGATGAAAGCGGCGATCAGCGGGTCAGCGGATTGCAGGATGAGAATTGCACCTAGCTGAATGGAGGCCAGCTTCAAGCTGGGGGACGCCAGCTTTCCGGCCAGTTGCCAATTGGCGGTGTGCCCCACGAGCGTAACTTCCGGGAATCGGCGCCGCAGCAGGTGCCAGGAGATAAGCCCCGCCGCCAGCCATTGCAGCGTCCAGGCCGCCGCCAGGCCCAGGATGCCCCAGCCGAGCAGCAGCGCGGCGATCGCTAGCGCCAGCCCTATGAGTGCGGCTGCGGAGCGGACGATCTTCTCGGTGGCGACACTGCCGAGCCCGAACAACCCCGCCAGGCCCGTGCCGCCGAGCAAACTGAGCGAAATCCCCAGGCTGAATAGCGCCCACGCCCAAGCCACCGAAGGCGGGCCGCTCGAATGGGGCGACGCCCAAATGACGATTTCGCCCGCCAGGAGGCTCAACAACCCGACACCCGCCGCAAGAGTGCGAAAGACCTGCCACAGCGTGGCCAGAAGTTCGCCGACGCGGCGCGTCCGTTCCGCTTCGCTCAACTCCTGCGCGCCCAGCGAAAAACTAATCTCGCGGCCGACGGTGGGGCTGATTCCCATGTCGAACCACGCGGCGTAGGAACCAATGGTCAGGAATAATAGCCACAGGCCCGCCATGTCACCGGGTAAAGCCCGAACCACAACGCGCAACTGAATGACGCCGGCCAACACCGTCGTCGCCGTGTAGACAACGCTCGCCGCTGCTCCGCGGAAGATCTGGCGATTCATTGGCTCTCGCCCGGCGGGGCGCATCCGGCGATGCGGCGAATGCCCTCTTCCAGTGTCACTTTGGGCGACCATCCCGGAAGAGACGCCCCGGTATTCCACGGGACCATCACTTCCCGCGCACGGTAGGGCTGCGCGCACCAGCGTAGCTCCAGCCCGCGGCCGGAGGCGGAGGCATACGCGGCGGCGAACTCGCGAACCGACAACGGGTGACGGGAGCTTACCGCATATTCCTCTTTCCCGGCCGGTGCGCCATCGAGAAGCCGCTTGCCGGCAAGGACAAACGCTTCCACTACATCGTCGATGTAGACCGGGTTGATCAACTGCTCGCCCGGGGACAGATCCAGTGGCGCGCCGGTGGCGGTTGCCTTTTGAAGCAGCGATAAGAGCTTCGGCCGCGGATCGCCCGGGCCGTACGTATCGAACAGCTTGAGGGTGATGGCCCGGAGAGCGTGGGCGTCGATGTAGAATTCCAGGACCGCTTCAAAGGCCTGCTTGGTGGCGGCGTAGAGGCACACGGGCCGGTACGCGGAAGTGCCGAAGTGCTGCCACGCGGTTCCGGCGTTGACCAACAGCCGTGCGCCGTTGAGGGCCATCGCCTCCAGAAGTTGGGCGCCGAATCGAAGATTGGAGTCCATCAGCCGTCCGACGTGCTCGGGGCGATGCTCGGCCACGAAATACGAAGCCAGGTGAAAGACGATATCCGGAGGAGCTTCGGCGACACCGCGGACGAGATCTTCGGTGGCGCCATCGTGTTCCATGAGAGCGATTTTGCCAACCACCGGCGCGAGTTCCCTGAGGTTGGACCCGGGGCGCACCACGACACGCACGTCGAAATCTTCCGCCACCAGCCGGCGCACCAGCCGTGAACCCACAAAACCGGTGCCGCCGGTGACCAGCGCGCATGTCTTCCGGCCGCTCATCCGCACACTCGCTCGAACTCAAAAGGGCTCTCGAATGCGTCGAAAGCGGGAAGCGCCGCGTCGCGCGGCGACACGAGCGGGCTCCTGCCGGGCCAGGGAATACCGGCCGAATCCCACCGGATGCCCTCGTCGTGCCGCGACGAATACATACTGGAAACTCGATACAGAAGGATCGCCTCACCGGAGGGCACGTAGAAGCCGTGCGCCATGCCCCTTTCCATGTAGAGCATATTCGACCGGCCGGCACTCAGTTCAATCAGAACGTGCTTGCCGAAGGTGGGGGAGCCGCGCCGCAGGTCGACGACGGCATCGAGAACCGATCCGTGCAGGCACGTGACAACCTTAATCTGATCGTGAGGCGGCGCCATGAAATGCAGGCCGCGCAAAACACCGGCCACGGACTTCGAATAGAACTCCTCCGGGAAGTGTGTTTCGAGTCCGTGGGCACGAAATTGGCTTTCGTGGAAGTTCTTGACGAAAGATCCGCGCGGGTCCAGACAGGCGGGAAGCTCTATCTCCAGGCATCCGGGGATCGTTGTCTCTATTATGCGCATGGCGGTTTACCCGGCACTCGGCCCGTTTCCTCTCTACATCAGCAACAAGAACCCAACATCCTTCAGTGGCGACGAAAACCAAAGGTCATGGCGAATCACAGTCCAGCGCCGCGCGAAGGCGCCAAGTGACGGAAGGCGCGCGGCGGCCCCAAACGCCGCCAAATCCCGCGCCCGCAACCGGTCGTGGAAGCGCGCGGCGAAGGCAGCGGCTTGGGGCGCACACTGGCGCACCAGGCGTCCCGCGCGGCGTCTGGGCTCGCCAAAATCCGCGAATGTCCGGCGAATGGCTCCGATGATGGTCGAACCAAATGGATCGAGCGAATCGTTGGCTGGGTGCCTCCGATAGAGAAACGTTGTCGCCGGGAGGCGGACGATCCGGCCGAAAGCGCCAGCGACCAGAGCAAGCCACCAATCCGCACAAGCGGCCGCACCAGTCAGCGGCAATGCGAGCTGCAGCAGAGCGCGGTTCACCATCGGAGCGAGTACGGGGCTCTCTACGGCGAGACGATGCAGCTCATCGGCCAGATTGGGATTCACACGCGCCCACCTCCAGTAGGACGAAGCGATGGGCTGGAGATCGCGATCGACAACCCGAGCGTCCGTGCACACCAGTACCGGGGTCCTGGCCGGGGAGACTGCCTCCGCTTCCCACATCGCTCGATGGGTTTGGGAGATCTTGCCTGGCTGCCACACGTCATCGGGATCCGCCAACATGACAAACGGGGCATTGGTCGCCGCCAGGACCGCATCGTAGTTTCCCACCATCCCCAGATTCCGCCCGCCCGGGCCGTCCAAAATGACCATCCGATCGCCCAGGCGCGATTGCCACCAGGCGAGGCGTGCCGGCGTTCCATCGGTTGAGGCATCGTCGCGGACCACGATTCGCCAGTCTGTGAAATCTTGAGCGGTGACCGATTCGAAGAAGGCGTCGATCCAGGGAGCGCAGTTGTATGACGGTACCGCGATCTCTATTTCCGGCATTGCCGTTCAGTCCTTAATCGCCGCTCCCTCGCGGTCTCTGGCGGGCAATGGCGGCCCGAGTTCCATGCGGCCGCGGCCGCCGGCCCGCTGCTTCTCCCGCAACGGCTCGCCCGGCGGGCATTCGAAATTGATGCGCTCGCGCTCCACCACCAGCGGGCGGCGCTGCACCTGGGTGTGAATGGCTGCGATATACTCGCCCAGGATTCCAACCGAAATCAATTGTACCGATCCGAAGAAAAATATGCCGATCACCAGCGGTGCGATGCCGGTCGAAAACCGATGCCAGTAGAGCAGCTTATAGACGAGGTAGCCGAGTCCGGCGAGGATGCAAAGCGCGGCCGACACAAACCCGGAAAAGGTGACGATACGCAACGGCACTTTGGAGAAGTTGGTGATGCCCAGCATGGCGATGTCATAGAGCGTGTAGAAATTGTTCTTGGTGGTGCCGCGCTGGCGCAAAGGCTGGTCGAAGTAAATCTCTTTATGAGGCAGGCCGATTTCGGCGATCATGCCGCGGAAATACGGATAGGGGTCGCCGAACGATTTGACCAGGTCCACCACGCGCCGGTCGTACAGGCCGAATCCGGTGAAGTTTTCGAAGGTCTCGATCGAGGAGAGCCGGTTTACCAGGCGGTAATAGCGCTTGCGGATCCAGAACATCAGCGGGTTTTCCTGGCTCGACCGCTTGATGGCGAGCACCATGGAGAAGCCGTTTTCCCACTCGCGGATCATGTCCGCAATCATCTCCGGAGGGTCCTGAAGGTCGGCGGCCATGCCGACGACGGCGTCGCCCGCCGCCTGGTGAAACGCGTGTATGGGAGAACGGATGTGCCCGAAATTGCGGGCGTTGACGATGATCTTCACGTTCGAATCCACGGCGGCGAGACGCTTCAGCACCGCCACGGTGCCATCGGTGGATGCGTTGTCGATGAAGATATGCTCGTAGCGGTAACGGCCCAGTCCCGCCATCACGGCGCGGACGCGGACATACAATTCCTCTACGTTTTCCTCTTCGTTAAAGCATCCGGTAATCACGCTGATGGTTTTCATGACGCCCTGACCTTCTCCAGCCGCAACGGTGCCGGCAGCCCGCGCCGGTAGATCAACTGCCGCAGCGAGGGAATGCTGCCGTATGGGCTGTCGATGTCGTCAATCATGACGGGCTCATCCTTTCCAATGCCATGCAGCAGAACTTCTCCGCGCATCAGTTCCCGGCACGAAATCTGCCCCTGCAGCAAAGGCACGGCCAGGTACACATCCTCGTCGCCCAGAACATGCCCTTCCGGCAGGTTTTCGCGCACGTACACGCCTCGCACCAGGGAATCCAGATATTGAATTTCTTTGAGCGGGGGCATGCGCTTCTGCGTGCCGGGCGCGCCGCACAGTTCCTTGGCTTTGTGGAACGCCTTGAACCACGCGTCCACCTGCTCGGGCTTCGAACAATAAGGCGAAACCGCCATGCCGTCGGCGTCGATGTCGATGTGCCGTTCGAAGGTGCGCGCCCCTTTGGCGTACGCCACCAGCATGGAGGAATGCCAGTCCGAGCACTCGTGGGTGGAGAAGCCGATGGTGTGCGACGGGTAGCGAGCGCGCAGAAAATCGATCTGGTTCATCTCCAGTTCCCGGTCCTCGGACGGATAAATCGAGACGCAGTGGTTGATTGCCAGGGGAATGTTGCGGTTCTGGAAAAACGTGACCAGGTCGTCCAGATCCTTCAGCGAACTGCCGCCGGTCGAGACGATCACCGGCTTCCTGGTCTTGGCGATCTTCTCGAGCAGCATCCAGTCGTTCAGATCGCTGCTGGCGATCTTCAGAATCGGTATGGCGAGCGCGCAGCAAAGGTCCACCGAGCGCTCGTCGAACGGCGTCGCCATGGGCACGCAGGAAGCCTTGCGGATGGCCTTCACCAGCGCCGCGAAGTCGTCATCCGTCATCCTGGTCTCGAGCGTCTTCTTGATATACCGGATATCGGTCCGATGGAGGAAATCCTTGTGGATGAAGCTCGGGACATCGCGAAACTGCAGCTTGATGGCCGCCCTGATGTTGTTGAAACGGACCACCTGCGCAAACGTGCCGACGATCTTCAACCCGCGTTCCAGCCGTCCCCAGTGGTTGTTGGCCATTTCGAGAACGAAGAGCTCTCCAAAAATGTCGCGGTCGATCACGGCGGTTCAGCACCTTTCCGCGGCACAGACGGACACGCCGCATCGCTCGGCGATTTCGTCCCACCCGCTCACGCGCTTCGAGCCGGCCGGAAGCGGGGTGTCGGCCCCGTACCCATCGGCGACGACGGCGCAATCGATTCCGGCAGCCATGGCCGCGTCGCAGTCCTCCGCCGTGTCGCCGATCATCAGGCACGCCGAGGGCGTCAGCTCGCGGCGCTCCAGCAACTCCCGCAGCGTTTCGGCCTTGGAGCGGAAAGGCGGCGTCCGCGAATCGCGGCACCGGATCTCCTCGAAAAGACCGGCCAGTTTCCATTCCCCGAGAATCCTCCGCGTCGCCAGCGCCGGCTTGTTCGTCACCACCCATAAGCCGATCCCGCCGTCCCGCAACTGCTCCAGCAACTCCGCGGCGCCCGCCCGCAATCGCGTTCTCCGCCAGCCGCCCGAATCGTAACTGGAGCGGAATGCGTATTCGAGCCGGTCCAGCCGTTCCGGCTCCCGGACCCCGGAGACGGCCGCCAGAATCCGCCGGATGGGGGGGCCGATCAGCGGCCGCAGATCCCGGCACAGCGGCGGAAGGCCGCAGCGCGCCAGCGCCGCCTGGATGGACCATTCGATCCCGGGCAGGGAATCGACCAGGGTTCCGTCCAGGTCGAAGATGGCGTGAAGAACGTGGTCCACCGGCTATGCCTCCTGTTCGGTCAGAAGATTCGATTCCAGCTCCCCGGCCGGGAGGAACGGATACATGTCCTCCAGGTCGGGAGAGACGAGCGTGCCGTCCGGCAGTTGGCGGGATTTCAGGCGCGGCTCGAACTCCTGAGCCGGATCGAGGCGCACGTGACACACCGCCGGGCCGGGTCGATCCAGGACCGCGGCGATCTGCGCGAAATCGCGGTCGCTTTCAATCCGGCTGGCCGGTATGCCGTAGGCGGCGGCGAGCTTCGCCGCGTCGGGAAACGAAACACCGCTGGCCGGGCTTTCTCCCACCAGCCTGCCGAAGAAATTGGCCTGCGTCTGCCGTATGGAAAGGTATCCGCCGTTATCGAGAACGAAGATCTTAACCGGCAAGCGGTGGTGCGCCACCGTCTGCAGTTCCTGGATATTCAGTTGGATGCCGCCGTCTCCGGCCAGGCAAACCACGCGCTTGCCTTCGCGCGCCACCGCGGCTCCCACCGCGGCCGGCAATTCATAGCCCATCGAGGCCGAGCCGGAATTCGAAATCAACCGTTGGCCGGCCTTCAATCGCGCCGCCTGATACGGCACAATGCAGGCGGCCGCGTTGCCGCACACCACCACCTCGTCCTCGGCCAGGGCGTCGAACAGCCGCTCGATAAAGTAGTACGGGTTGAGCGGCGTTCCCGGCTGGCGGTGCCGGTCGAGCACCACCGGGTACTTCTCCCTGCGCTCGCGGCACCAGGCGAGCCACTCGGCATGCCGGCCTGAGCGGTACGTGGATGCGGAAAGCTGCCGCTCCATCTCCCGTAGGAAAATTCTCAGATCGCAGTGGATCGCCAAGTCGGGCCGCACCGTGGGCTTCTCCAGTTCGGCCGCGTCCACGTCCACCTGCATCTTAAAGGCCTGGCGCGCGAAGGAACGCCAGTTGTAGCTCACCTGCCGGATATTCAGCCGCGATCCCAAAATCAGCAGCGCGTCCGCATTCTGCACGGTGAAGTTGCCGCCGCGTTCGCCAATGGTTCCCGGCCTGCCGCAGAACAGCGGATCGTCGCTCGCGATCAGGTCGTGGGTCCACGCCGTGGCGACCGGCACGCCCAGGCGCCGCGTCACGCCTCCAAATTCCTCGACCGCCTGGGCCGCGCGAATGCCGCTACCGGCCAATATGACGGGGCGTTCGGCGTTGGCCAAACGGCGAATCACCTGCCCACATTGCCGTTCGATTTGCGCCCGGTCCCAAACAAGCGCATCCTCGGAGGTGTCGTAGCCGCGCAACTGCTCCTCGTCGATCATGGCCGCCTGCACGTCCACGGGAATGTCGATCCAGCACGGGCCGGGCCGTCCGGCCGCCGCCAGGAACCAGGCCTTTTCCAGGTGGTAGCGGATGCTTTCCGGATCGTCCAACAGGACTGCGTATTTCGTGATCCCGCCGGCCATGCGCACGATGTCGGCTTCCTGGTCTCCCAGTTGCCGAAGGCCGCTGGTTCCCATGACGGCCATGCAGGTTTCGCGCTTCACCTGTCCGGAAATCACCAGCAAGGGGACCGAGTCCGTCCAGGCGCCGAATACGCCGTTCAGCGCATTGATCCCGCCCGGCCCGGTGGTCACGTTGACCACCCCGGTCTTCCCCGTCACCCGCGCGTAGCATTCGGCGCCCATCGCCGACGCCTGCTCGTGGTGGTTGCACAGATAGCGGATGCGGCGCTCGCGGGCGAAGGAATCGTTCAGGTGCATGGCCCCGCCGCCGGGGATCAGAAACACGTGCCGTACGCCCCAATCGGCAAGCTTTTGAACCACGTAATGGGATAGCTTCATCATGCCCGCGCCTGCCCCGAGGCTTGCGGAATCCTTTCCGGGAGCAGAATGACCTGGTTCGATAGTCCGAGCGATTCGATCTGCGCCAGAATCTGTCTATGATGCAGGAGGGTTCCGATCAGAATCGGCTGGGAGCATCGAGCCAGCGCGGCGGGCGCGATAATCGGCGCCCCGTGCAACCGGCGCCCCTGATGAATCGGGTTGGAGTCCACGAACGCGGCCACTTTCGCGCGCGATAATTGTGTCTCCGCCAGAAGTTTGAGGGTGAGTTGCCCGGCTCCCCAGACGATCAGCTCGGGCGCACCGCCGAGCGCCTCGCCGATCCGCTCGTCAATTTCGGCGAGCAGGGCGGAGGAACGCTCGATATACCGCAAGATGGCCGGCCTCAGCATGGTGTCGCGGCCGATACGGGCGCGGGCTCCCCGCTGGCGCGAATAAACGCCGTAAACCGCTGGCGTGAACGTGTGGGGCGACGAATGCAAAAGCCGCTCTCCTCCGGCCGCCGCCGCGAAGCCCTGGCGCGCCATGGCGCGATCGAGGCAGGCTCGCGAAAAGTGATTGATGTGCTCGGTGTTGAAATCCTGGAACGGCGCATAAACGTACTCCGCGTACCGGGCCGCATCCGGAACCTCCACGTACACCTGGCCGCCCTCGCGAAGGAGAGGCGCGAGAGCGGCCAGACCCGCGGCGACATCCAATACGTGCTCCAACACGTGACTCAAGACCACGAAATCGAAGGTTCCGATGGCGTCTGGAAGACAGGTCAGCCAACCCGTGTAGGCCTCGCCGGTTCTCTCCCGCGTGAGGCGGGCGCAAGCGGCGGAAGGGTCGACGCCCACCAGGTTGCGGTAGCCGCGGTTTTCAAAGGCCGCCAATAACCCGCCGCCGGCGCAGCCGATGTCGAGAATGCGGGCGCCGGGGCCGGAAAGATAGCGGCTCAGAATCGCTGCGGTGGTCTCCAGCCTCTCCCGATCATGCGCCGATTCGCCGCTGCCGCTGGAATTGCCGGGATCGGCATACGTGGAAAGTCGCTCGTAGAACCCATCGTAGTCGGCCTGGGTGGCTGCCGCGTCCGCGTAGACAAATCCGCAGGACAGGCAATCGACCACCTGATAACCGCTTGCCAGCGGATGGCCTTCCTCGAGGACGAAGCGCTGCTTGTGCAGGTGCTCCACTTGACGTCGGCCGCAAACCGGGCAGGACCGCAAGGCTCGGAAGCTCATCGCGCGCCTACTTTCAACGGCTCGCCCGCCGCCCGATGCCACGCCGCCGTCCGGCGAATGGCGTCATCGAGCGAAACGCGCTCCCGCAATCCCAACTCCGCGCGGGCGCGGCCGGTGTCGGGGACGTAGCGCGCGGCCCTCGCTCCTGGCTCGGCCACGCGCGCCATCCGGATGGGCGTTCCCGGGCACACCGCCGCCGCGGTGGCGCGAGCCAGATCGGCGATCGTCACGCCCCGTTCCGACCCGATGTTATAGGGCCGGCACGACGCTCCCCAAACCAGAATCGTCCAAAGCCAGATGGCCAGATCGGCGGCATATAGGTACGACCGCCAGGTTGTTCCGTCCCCGTGAATGCGGATGTCGCGGCCGTTCAGGCAATCGCCGATAAAGTTCCCGATGGCAAAATGCGCGTCGAGCGGCAGGTGCGGGCCCACGAAGGCGAAACAGCGGGCAATGGCGCAATCGAGCCGGTGCGTCCGGCCATACACGCCGCCCAGCAACTCGGCGACCCGCTTGGCTTCCGCGTAAGCCGCCGCCGGATCCGCCGGATCGGGAGCGCCCGAATAGGTTTCGGGAACGCGGGTGAGTTCGGGCGGTTGGGCGCCATAAACCGCTCCCGAGCCGATCAGCAAGAACCGGCCCGCTCCGGCCGAGACTGCAAACTCCAGCGTGCGCCGCGTTCCCTCGACGATGGTATCGAACATCCGCAGCGGCTCGTCCCGGTTCAAAGCCGCACTGGCCTCGGCGGCGCCGTGAATCACGTGAGTGTACGGCGCCTGGGGGAACGGGAAGCTGCGCACATCGCCCTCGATCAGACGGATCGCCGGGTGCCCGGCCAGGTGCGGCGCTTTGGCGCGGAACCGCTCCGCCGAACGCGTCAGCACCGTCATGGTGGCGCCCAACTCCATGCGGTCCGAAGCCCAACGAAAACTTTCCAGCAGCCAGCAGCCGAAGAATCCCGTGCCGCCGGTGACGAACAGGCGCGCGCCCCGCAGTTCCTCCCACACGCCTTCGGTATGGGCAAGCACGTGGTCCAGATCGGCGGCGAGAGGGTTCGGCATATTAACGGCTTCCTACCGTGGCGTAACTGCCGCAAAGCGCGTGAAAGGCCTCCAGCGTGTAATCGAGCATGGCCGAAGTAATTCCGGGGTAAAGCCCGGTCCAGAACACGCGGTCCATGATGAAATCCGTGTTTTCGAGATTGCCCACAACGCGGTAATTCTGGCCCTGGTAGGCCGGTTGGCGGGTGAGATTACCGCCGAATAAAAGCCGGGTCGCGATCTTGCGCTCTTCGAGATAACGCGTCGCCTGGTTGCGCGAGAACGGAGCCTCCGGGCGAACCGCCAGCGGGAACCCGAACCAGCTCGGCTCGGCGCCGGCGGTGGCTTCGGGCAAGATGAAAAACTCTTCCAAACCGGCCAGCCCTTCGCCGAGCGCCCTGAAGTTTCGCCGCCGCGCCTCGATGAATCCGTCCAGCTTTTCCAGCTGCGCGACCCCCACCGCCGCCTGCATATCGGTGAGCTTCAGGTTGTAGCCGATGTGAGCATACGTGAATTTATGGTCGTAGCCGCGCGGCAGGCCGCCCAGTTGCCAGTCGAACCGCTTGCCGCAGGTGTTGTCGCAGCCGGGTTCGCACCAACAGTCGCGACCCCAGTCGCGGAAGGACTCGCAGATTTTGTGGAGGGCCGGCGTGTTCGTCACCACCGCCCCGCCCTCGCCCATGGTGATGTGGTGGGCCGGATAGAAGCTCACCGTCGCCAGGTCGCCAAACGTGCCGGTCCTGCGCCCGAAGTAGGTGGATCCGACCGCGTCGCAGCAATCTTCCACCAGCCACAAATCGTGCTTCCGGGCGAAGCCGGCTACCGTATTCAAATCGAACGGATTGCCCAGGGTGTGGGCGAAGACGATAGCGCGTGTGCGCGGCGAAAGGGCGGCTTCCAGTTGCGAGGTGTCGGCGTTGTAAGTGGGCAGGGTAACGTCCACGAAGACCGGAACCAGGCCGTTCTGCAGAATCGGGTTCACGGTGGTGGGAAAGCCGGCCGCTACCGTGATCACCTCGTCCAATGCCGCACTCCCATCCAGCGGGCGAATTCCCGCTCGAACTGCCGCGCGAAGTGTCCCGTAGTGAGCCAGAAGTCGAGCGAAGCGTCGACCAGGCTGCGGATCTCCCGGTCGTCGAAGACCCGGCCAGCATAGGGAATGGAGGACTCGCCTGGGACGAAACGGATTTCCGGGAAGGCGGCCTGGTAATATTCGGTTACCAGCGAGAGGATCCGCGCCCGGAGCTGCTCGGCTTTCGGGTCCATCTCAGGCAACCTCCAGGAGTTGGGCTGGAGTGGGGGGCACCCACCGCATCCCGGCATCGAGCAGCCCCCGCTGCCTGAGGTCGAGGAGCGATCTGAGACGCACGTAACGGTCGCGGCTGAAACCGGCCTCGCGGGCGCCGGCGCCCTCCAGCGCGCCTATCAGTTCGGCGATGGTGCCGGCCAGCGTCGAAACCGGCTGGTGGTGCGGCGCGAGGCGGCGAAACAGATCGAAGCGGACTTTATAGGAACGTTTGTCGGGTTGTGCATCCGGGTTGAGGTGAATCGCAGTGCCCGGGAGAGCGGCTGCCACGGCCGCGGCGAGATCCTTTACCTGGTAGTTCCATGGGTTCGAGCCGGCGTTCACGGCCAGGAATTCGCCGCCGCTCGAGGCCGGCCTCGTAATGGCCCATTCGATCGCGCGAGCCATGTCGGCCACGGCGATGAGCGGGCGCCACGGTGAACCGTCGCTGAGGATGCGGATCTCGCGGTTTCGGACGGCGCTGGCGGCGAAGTCGTTCAGCACCAGGTCCAGACGCAATCGCGGACTCGAGCCGCAGGCGGTGGCAAAGCGCAGGCAGGTGATGGGGAAGTCGCGGCCGGCCAGCGGGGCCAGAGCGCGCTCGGCGGCGTACTTCGAGCGGGCGTACGCCGTGAGCGGATTGACGGCGGACGATTCGTCGCGCGCGCCATCCTCGGCAAAGCCGTAAACCGAGCACGACGAGGCGAAGACGAACGACGCGGCGCCGGCCCGGCGCGCATTCGCCGCCAGCGCCGCGGTGGCCTCGTAATTCACTTGTCCGGTGGCGTCTTCGAAGAGGTTGCCGATGGGGTCGTTGGAAATCCCGGCCAGGTGTACGACGCTGGCGATGCCGGCCAGCCGCCGCGGCGAAAAATCTCTGACGTCGTCCAGAATCTGTTCGTCGGGAAGTTGGCCGGGCGAAGCGGGGTCGAGCAGGGCGCCGGCGAAATAACCCGCGTCCAGCCCGATGAGCCGCGCCTTGGGGAAGGCGGCGCGAAGGCGGGCAACGACCATGGGGCCCACGTAGCCGAGGTTGCCGGTGACCAGAATGTTCATTGCGCGTATACCCCGTTGCGCCAGACTTTCCATGGGGCGGCGCCGGTGCTCCACAGTTCGTTCAGGTACTGATATTCGCGGAAGGTGTCCATGGCATAGAAGAACCCGTCGTGGCGATAGGCCATCAGTTGGCCGGCAGCGGCCAGGCGCTCGAAAGGTTCCTGCTCGAGCACGCAGTCGTCGCCCCCGATGTAGTCGAACACGCCGCGATTGAAAACCATGAAGCCCGCGCTGATCCAACTATCGGATTGGGGCTTCTCCTGGAACTGTCCGACCCGCCCGCTCGAATCCAGCGTCACGTTGCCGAACCGGGAGATGGGCCGCACGGCGGTCACGCTCGCCAGCTTCCCGTGCGAGCGGTGAAACTCGACCATG
>JBEKZL010000065.1:0-27212 GCA_049509915.1 Bryobacteraceae bacterium
CTGGTCCATGTGGCCGGAATGAATCTGGGACTACTGCTGAGAAGCTTGTATGGAGTCGGAACGCCGAGAAGCCTGCAAGGGCTCTCTTTTACCCTACACTTTTTGATCGCAATCGTTGCCTGGGCGGTTCGCTCCGAAGAATTGCCGTTCGGGGGAGTCGGAGTAACCTGGCTGGGCATTGTATCGCCTTCTTATCACCCCCACATTTGCGCTCATTTCAGGCGCTCCCAAACCCAAAAACGAACATCAACCCCGGACTGCTAGAAGGGCACCGTCGTCCGAGTCGAACAAATACTGTACTTCGATTCGGTAGCCCCGCGTCTGTTCCGTGAGCGGGTTAGATCCAGGAGGGCCAATGGCCACTCTTCCAATAAGTCCATTTCAGACGCTTAACGAGAAGTTTGCAATCGTGAAAAACGCAATATCGGGAAGGAAACCCGTTTCGGCAATCTACGACGGCCGCATCAGACTGCTTTGTCCGCATGTACTGGGAGAGAACAAAGAGGGGAAGTATCAAGCGCTTTTCTACCAGTTTGGCGGCGAGAGCAGCAGGGGTATCGAACCTGACGGTTCGCCTGCGAACTGGCGCTGCCTAGCACTCGAAAAACTCTGCAGTATCGCGGTGATTGCTGGTGGTTGGCATACCGCGCCGAATCACTCGCGTCCCCAAACTTGCGTCCGCATCATCTATTGCGAGGTGACGCGCTAGATAATCGCTGACGGCCTACTAGCTGAAGGACCGCCGTTGGGTGCCGGATTCCGTTCTTCCAGTCCGCGTACTCAGCGGCCCGATCCCTCGCTTCCGGTCCGGAAAACACGGCGACGAACACGAGGCCTTCGTTGTCTACCGCCTCTACATGCCAGTGGCCTGGGTAATCCTTGGATTCCGCGATCTCGTACTTCAACTGGTTACGCATGAGATGTTTCAGCCTCGCTTTCGCCGTTAGCCGCAGAGCATCCATAGTACCAAACCAAGAAACGGTACAGCTTCGACGCGCCTGATTGAAGTAGTGGCGCAAGACGATACTCGCCGCTGAAGCACCGCACGAGGTGTGCCGTGCGGGCAACCGGCCAACTTTAGTAGATGAACGAGCTATCGTCGCTCGTGGGCAGCGGTAGCGGCCACCGGCGTCTGGGTTGGGTCGATCACCCACGTCACACCGTAGGTTCCGCCCTGAAGATCTCCGGTCATCGTGGCCTGGCCGCTGCCGATGCTGCTGTTGTTGTCCGTCTGATAGAACGCCACCATGTTGCCGTCGGCGCCCGGCGGGGCCGTTCAGCACCCAATTGACGGCGTTGATCTGCTGGGCGATGGACTGCAGGATGGATGCGGCGGTTGTCTGCGTGAGCGTGTCCGCGGCCGATCCGTCCGAACTCGAAACCGCCACCGACCCGGAGATTCCACTTTTCAATGTGATAAAGATCTCGTTGCCATAGGTTCCGCCCGTGGTGGCCGTGCAATTCGGATCGGACGCGTTGATCTGGCCAGCGATGTTGATCGCCACGCCGGCGCTGTTCAGCGAATCTTCCAGGCAGGAGTACGTGGCCGACTCGATTGTGACCCAGTGGTTGTATGCGGCGTTGCCCTGCCACCACATGGCCTGATCGGTGGTTCGGTGTGACGCGGAGATCGCCGGGCTGATGAAGGACTGGTTCTGATACCACAGCGTGACCCTGTCGCCGGCCTGCGGGCTGTTACGATCCTGGCCCACGGGATCAAACGATGGCGGCTCGGTGTATACTGATCGGAGCCAGGAGGGATAAATGGGAATCCCGGCAAAAATGGGAACTTTAGCCAGAAGGCGGAGTGCCTCGGAGACGATTCATGGCTGAGACAATTGCTTCGATTCTGAGAACCAAGGCTGACGGGATCTGGTCAATTTCTCCCGACGCCACCGTTTATGAGGCGATTGCAATGATGGCCGAAAAAACGATCGGAGCGCTCCTGGTGATGCGAGAGGGAACGCTGGTCGGTCTCATCTCCGAGCGCGACTACGCGCGCAAGGTGATCCTGCAGGGGCGATCTTCGAAAGACACGCTCGTACAAGACATCATGACCAGATCGGTTATCACCGTGACCCCGGAGCAGTCGGTTGATGAGTGCATGAGAATCATCACGCAGCATCGGATCCGGCACCTGCCCGTGGTCGAACACGACAAATTGGTCGGAATCGTCTCGATTGGGGATTTGGTCAAGGCGATTATTTCGGACCAGGCGCAAACCATCGATCATTTGCACACGTACATCACCCACAAATACCCGGCGTGAGCGCCACTCAACGCTCGTGCCGGCGAGCGTTTGAACGCCGCGCCATCGACGCGGCGAAGGTCGGCGAGCGGCATCGCGACCAGGCGCATTCAGCAGCTTGCGCGCGGTGCCGGCGAACGCTCAACGTTTTGTTGAAAACCGCGGCATCGCCTGGCATCGCCGGACGGCCGCCGTGGGCGTCACAATCGGCACTGGCGTAGGGCTATCTGCAGCGTGCTTCGCTCGACCACACCAGCCCTGTTTACTTACCTCTGGCTGTTCGTGTTCGGCCTCCTGAACAGTAGTGGGCCTAAGAAGTTTCGGCGGCGCTCAAGCTGGTACCCTACCTAAGGAGGCGATATGCACGCGATTCGTTGGGCGGCGGCGCTGTACCAGGATCTGCGGTTTGGGACCCGCCTGCTGGCACGCTCGCCGGGATTCACGGCGGCGTCGGTAGCCTGCCTGGCAATCGGCATCGGCGTCACCACGTCCATTGGCAGCGAACTGCAATCCATGGTGTTTCGGGACCTGCTGGCGGTGCGCGGTCCGCGGGACCTCGTGCGATCCCAGACGCCGATGCCGTACGGCGACTGGGAGGAGTTTCGCAACCGCGGCGATGCGTTCGCGTCGTTGGCCGCGTTCATGGGCCCCGTGCCCTTCGGAATCGCCGCGGCTGGAGGCCAGTCGGAGCGGGTTTGGGGGCAACTGGTTACCCCCAACTACTTCCTTACACTGGGGGTGGAACCACTGGTGGGCCGGCTATTCGGAGTGGAGGAAGATCGGGCCGGCGCCCCTGCCGTGGCCGTGATCAGCGCGCGTTACTGGCGCGCGCGCTTTGCCAGCCCGCCTTCCACCGTGGGGAGAACCATCCGTGTCAACCGACAGCCGGTCACCCTGATTGGGGTGGCGCCGGAGAACTTCCTGGGGGCTGATCCGATGCTCTCCGCGGTGGATATCTGGATACCGGCTACCGCGCCGCCTGGCATTGCGCCGGAGTTAGGCCGCCTGCGCGACCGGCAAGCCACAACGTTCAATTTGATCGGACGATTGAAGCCGGGGCGGACGCCAGCCCGCGCCGAAGCTTCGATCGAACCGATCGCCCGGCGCCTGGAGCAGATCTACCACGACCCCGGCAAGGACCGTAGGGAGCCCCGAGTGATCCTGCTGCCTCGGGGCCGCATCTATCCCCTTCGCGACGAAGACATGCCCAAAGTGCTGGGACTTCCCGTCGTGCTGGTCGGTCTGGTTCTGCTGATGGCCTCCATCAACGTGGCCAATATGCTGGTGGCGCGCGCGGCCGCGCGGCGGCGCGAAATTGCCGTGCGGCTTTCCATCGGCGGGAGCCGCGCGCGCATTGTGCGGCAGCTTTTGACCGAGAGTCTGCTGCTGGCGGCGCTGGGGGCGCGGCTGGCCTGGGGGTTGTGCGATGGTACATGGTTTACTTCGCCTCGATACGCGGCACGCTGCCCGGCTACATGACCTTGGACTGGCGCCTGGACTGGCGCGCGCTGGTCCTTTCGGCTTTGTTGACGCTGGTTTCGGCGCTGCTGTTCGGGCTGGCTCCGGCGTTGAACGCAACCCGCGACGATATCGCATCGGCGCTGAAATCCACCGTTCCGTCGCGCTTGCGAGCGCGCCGCTGGTTCAGCCTGCGCAATATCCTGGTGACGAACCAGATCGCCGCCTCAATGGTGTTGTTGTTGGTGACCGGCTTCATCGTGATTGGCATCCGGCGCGCCAGTTCCGCCGATCCCGGCTTCGATTATAAGCATCTGTACCTGCTGAATCTCGACCCCGTGCGCGATGGTTACGATGCAAAGCGCGCGGCCGATTATTTCGACAAGCTCCCGCGAAGGCTGGCGCGCGTACCGGGAATCGGCGTGGTCAGCGTGGCCCAAACGCTTCCGGCCGCGCTCGGCGGGGTGGAGTCGCTCATCACCGCTAAGGTCGAGCTCGCGGGTGGTCCCAAGGCGCTGGGCGCGATCCGCAGCGACCGCGTCGGCGCCGGCTTCTTCGAGACTCTGGGCATTCCAGTGCTGCGCGGCCGCGCCTTCACCGAACGCGACATGGCCGACGGCTCAACCGTTTTGATGGTGAATGAGACCATGGTGAAACAAGTCTGGCCAGGACAAGACCCGGTGGGTCAGAGCCTGGATTTCGAGGGCAGACTGCACCAGGTGATCGGGGTGGCGCGCGACATTCGACCAGCGCTCCCGCTAGGGCCGTCTCTCCCGGCCGTCTACCAGCCCAATACGCCCTCCGGTTTCGGCGTCCCTTCGCGGCAAGGCGTGACCGTGGTGGTTCGGGCGCAGCCCGGATTCGACGCGGCCGTCAGTCTGCGCCGCCAGGTCGAGGCCATCGACGCGCACGTCTCGGTCCTCGACGTCCGGCGGATGGAAGACTTGGTGGAGCAGATCTATTACATGGCGCGCGTGGCCGCCGGGGTCTACGGAGCGATGGGCGTTTTCGCGCTGGTCCTGGCTGCCGTCGGACTGGCCGGTGTGACCGCCTATTCGGTGGCGCGGCGGACGCACGAAATAGGCATCCGGGTCGCGTTGGGCGCCAGCCGGCGCAACATCCTGGGCCTGGTCCAGCGGGAGTCGGCCGCGCTGTTTGCCGTGGGCGATGCGGTTGGGCTGGCGTTGGCGCTCGCCATGCTGCGCGTGCTCGGCAGCGTCCTGGACGCCTTGGCGCAAGCCACCCAGACCAGCGCCACCGATCCGGCGATCCTGGTGGGCGCGCCCGCGCTCCTGGTCGGGCTGGCGCTGGCGGCCTGTTACATCCCCGCGCGGAAGTCGGTCCGGCTTGATCCCGCCGCGGTGCTAAGAAGCGAGTGAGCTGCGGCGCCGACAAATCGTACCGAGTACAGCCGGGACGTTCAACGGCGTCGGAACATCGCGTCGGCTGCTGCCAGGCAGAAAACGTTTGCCCCCCCCGATGGACCGCCGCGCTAGGCAAGCGCACCCGCATCGGGTCCCGACGGTGCCATGCAGGGTCGTCGGTGCGTGCGCAATTGGGTCGGCCTCAGGCGGCGGGCGATGCCGCGTGAGTTGCGACACGGATGGCCGCGCCGGCTTGCTTGTAACCCGCGCCGCTGCGTCGTCCGCAGTGATCTGGATTTTGCGGTCGTTCAGGCAACGCCGCTCGCTCTCCGCGGCCCGGCCGGAAAAAGTGTAACGATGTGTAAACCTTAATCGCGCTAACTGGCCCGGATGCATAAGCTTAGCCGTACTGCGGTGGTTGCCCATCTCCTGGCTCACCTCCGGAATTTCCGGTTTTTCCCGAGATCATTAGCTGATTCGGGCGGCGCAGGTTCGTGGGCACCGCAACAACGGCCGAGCATTGCCTCTGTCTCGACATCGTGAGGCGTTCGGTCGCAAGCGAGACGCCGCTGGGATGTTTGACCGCCTGGCCGACCGGAGAGATGCAGCCCTTCGTTTCGACTCTGAACGCGCCGGACGGCGTAGCCCTGGCCAACGCGGCGATCGTGCCGGCGGGCAGCGGCGGGCAACTGAGTTTCTACGCCAGCAATACCACCGATCCGGTGGTGGACATCAACGGTTACTTCGCGCCGCCGGCGGCGGGCGGACTGAACTTTTACGCCGTGACTCCCCGCCGGATCGTGGATCGCGTTTTCCTGCGCCGTTTGAAGGGGCATTTCGAAGAACTGTGGAAAGTTTCGACGGTTGATGACAGACAGTTAGCTGACGCAAACATCCACTTTGGGCGATCATTGCCAATCGGATTATAGAAGCTGAGGCCGTCCACCGATAAGGATGACATGATGTTCTCCACGGCAAAATCGTGCCACTGGCGTCTTACCCTAGCCACGTCGTGCAATGAGGTCCGGCGAATGTATTGGCGCGGGGTGCTGGCGCGGCAAGTCGAGCAGGTCGGCAAGGATACGCTGGCGCGCGCGGAAGTCACGCTGCAGTTGACCGAGAGCCTTTACAAAGACAGCGCCGGCCTGGTACGAACAGCACTGCTGGCGGCCAAGGAAACGCTGGAGCGGCGCGTCATCGAACGAACCAGCAAACTACAGGAACGAATCGAGGCCAAGGATCGGGCTCTCGCGAAACTTGCTGCCGCTCAACGCCGGCTGATCGAACTCTCGCGTGAGGCGGGCATCGCCGAGATTGCCACCGTCGGTCACATCAAGCAGATGGTGGCCACCCGACAGAACCATGCGAAGGTCTCCGGCCTGGTCGAGGATGCCCGCCTGTCCGAACTGGTAGACGACGCTCTCCGAATCCTTGAGCCAGGACTGATTCGCCACGGGATCAAGGCGATCAAACGGAGTAACGGGAAGGAACGCGTGATTCGCGTCTGCATTCGGCGGCGCGGAGAGGGCCGCGCGCGCCCGGCGATACAGGATACGGGCGTAGGACTGCCGCCCGAAAACGTGACCCGGATTTTCGGGCATAGCTTCACCACCAAAGCGGATGGCCACGGCTTCGGCCTGCACTCCTGCGCGCTGGCAGCCAGCCAGATGGGCGGTTCCTTCTGGGCCGAAAGTGAAGGGGCCCGGCACGGAGCCACTTTCGTTCTCGAGTTCCCACTAAAGAGCGGCGACGATACTACGGAGAAAGTCTATCATGTACCCTGCCAGCCTGCTTGCTCCCAATCATAGGATCCTCGTCATCGACGACAACAAGGCGATTCACGATGACATGCGAAAAATCCTGCGCAGCGAAATCGAGTCACGGGAGCGACTGCAGGACGACGAAGATCTGCTGTTCGGCAATGCCGCGACGCCCATGATCAAGTTTGAGATCGACTCGGCCTCCCAAGGCCAGGAGGGTCTGGCGAAACTGGAGCAGTCGATAGCCGAAGGTCGTCCCTACGCGCTGGCGTTTGTGGATATCCGGATGCCACCGGGATGGAATGGTGTAGAGACCATCGCTCACCTTTGGGAGGTTTATCCGAACCTGCAGGTGGTGGTGTGTACAGCCTACTCGGATTACTCCTGGAGCGAAATCCAGCGCCGGCTGGGACACTCAGATAACCTGTTGATCCTCAAAAAGCCGTTCGACACCATCGAGGTGATCCAGCTAGCCCATGCGCTCAGTCGGAAATGGCAGCTAAGCCGCCAGGCGGAAGCCAAGATGGCCGATCAGGACGCGATGGTCGCCGAGCGCACTGCCCAATTGCAGAAGGCGCACGAAAAGATCGAATACGGACTTCAACAAAGAGCTAAAGCGCAGGAGGCATTCCGGATTATCTTTCAGGCCAGCACCGTTGGGATTGCGCTGCTAGACGAGGACGGCCGATACGTGGACGTCAATCGCGCTTTTGAAGCGCATTTCGAACTGCGCCGCGACCAACTTGTTGGGAAGAACCCTGCGGAGTTGGACGCTATGAGTCAGCGGAGCATGCTGCCGCTGCACGAGGCGATGGACAGAACGCGAGATGTCGAGGCCCAGGAAATCGTTTTCGAAACCAGGACCGGCTGGCACACGGGTTTGTTGTGGACTCGGAAAGTCGAAATCCACGATTCTCCCCACCGGCTCTGTCTGGTGCTGGATATCACGGACCGCAAGGAAATGGAGGAGGAACTGCAGCGGGCGAGCACCGCAGCCCAAGCGGCGGCAAGAGCCAAGTCAGAGTTCCTGGCCAATATGAGCCACGAGATCCGAACCCCCATGAATGGCGTGATCGGGATGAACGGGCTGCTGCTCGATACCGACCTGACTCCGGAACAACGCGAGTATGCCGAAATCGCGCGCCGGTCGGGAGAAGCCCTGCTCACGATTATCAACGAGATTCTCGACTTCTCCAAGATCGAAGCCGGAAAGCTGCAAATCGAATCCACAGTCTTCGACCTTGGCCTGGTGGTCGAAGATGTCAATGAGATGCTTGCCCCGAAGGCAGAAGAGAAGAAACTCGACCTGGTGTTAAAATACGCGCCCGGCGTTCCGCACCATTTTATCGGAGATGCAGGGCGAATCCGCCAGGTAGTGACCAACCTAGTCGCTAACGCCATCAAGTTCACGCCCCGTGGCCACGTCGTGGTAACGGTGACTTGCGACGGGCCGACCGGGGACCGTGCCCAGATGCGCGTCGCTGTCGCCGATACCGGTATCGGGATCCCAGGGGAGAAAATCGGTGTCCTCTTCGAGCAGTTCAGCCAAGCGGATAGCTCCACAAGTCGGCACTACGGCGGTACCGGGTTGGGCTTAGCGATCTCCAAACGGCTGGTCAACCTGATGGGAGGAACCATCGGAGTCTGCAGCCGGATCGGAGAGGGCTCCACGTTCTGGATTACGCTGCCCTTGCAGCCCGATCCCCGGCCCGAACCGAGGCCAGTATCGATCGACGAGTTGCATACCGCGCGCGTGCTCATCGTGGATGATACCGAAGTGAATCGGCGCATGCTTCATGCGCAACTGGTGGGCTGGGGTATGCGCGTCGGTAGCTGCGCTTCGGGAAAAGAGGCGTTGCTTGCCCTCCATGCCGCTCGCCTGGAGGGCGATCCGTACTCCCTCGCCATTATCGACTACCAGATGCCCGGCATGGACGGAGGTAGCCTCGCCGCGATCATCAAGAATGATCCGGACACCCGGAATACGGTGGTCGTGATGCTGACCTCTATCAGTCAAGGGAGCGACGGGTGCGACGCCTACCTGATCAAACCCGTCCGCCAATCGCAACTCCTGCCGACCATAGCCACCGCGTGGGCCAAACGGGCCGGCGTCGTAAGCGCCTGCCCAGTCCCGTTCGCCGCTACACAGGCGCGCCGGATTACGGTGAAACCGATCGCCTCCAGTTCACCGGGCGGCCGCACCATCCGCGTCCTGATCGCCGAAGACAATTCCGTCAATCAAAGGGTCGCCGTGCGAATGGTCGAAAAACTCGGATTTCGCGCAGATGTCGCTGCCAACGGACTGGAAGCCGTTCGACTCATCGAGATGCAGCCCTACGATCTAATCCTGATGGATTGCCAGATGCCAGACATGGACGGCTACGAGGCCACGCGCGAGATCCGCCGCCGCGAACGATTCGGCCACCACTCCCTCATCATTGCCATGACCGCCGAAGCCATGGCCGGGACTCGCGACCGTTGCCTGGAAGCCGGCATGGACGATTACATCGCCAAGCCCGTCCGTCTCGAAGACCTGTCCACGATCCTCGACGGATACCTACATGGCACCTGAATCCGGCGTGAAGACTGCGATTCTTAGGGCTGGATCGGTTTCAGTCGGTAAACCTTGCCCAGGATGGTATTAGCCAGATCCTGTAGCAGCGGCGACTCTCGGAGGCGAAGAACCGGGCGGTTCTGCGGGCGAGTCAGTTCGCCCGGCAGCAAGAACAGTTTGTGGCGCAGCTTTTGAAGAGTCAAGCTCTGCCGGGATTCCTCCAGGCAATACCGCTGAAACGCAGTGACCAGGTTGTAGGCAAGCCGAATGATCTCCATGTACAGCGCGTTACCCGCCGGCTCACATTCCGAAGATCTCGCACTCCTCCATCAACCGGCACCAGTCTTTGTCCGTGCGGGACAGCCGTGAGACCTCCCGGCTGCCGACGATTCCGACCTCACCTAATGCCACCAAACTGAGCACGCGCTCGAAGCCTTTTCGACGAGCGGCGGCTATGCCCGCGCTCGATCCCAGATCACTATTGATGATCTCCACCTGCTTCCAGCCCAGAGCCCGCACTCTTTCGGCCACGGCATACCGCAGGTGCTGACTTTCCTTATTCCGCCGTACCTGTTTCTCGCTGGATTGCCGTAAGTCAACGATGTCTTTGTGAGCCAGGTGCTCCGCCTTGATCTTAGGATTGAACAAGACCTCTGTCATCAACCTTTCCTCCCTCCTCGTGAAGAACCGCCACCAAAACGCGGGCCGTGAGATCGATCAGATCGGTGCGTGTCGCTGCGTCCATCGCCACGGTCCCGTTTTTTTTTCGGATCATCAGGTCCAGAAGTTGTAGTTGCACCACGACGACCTCCCTTGCATCCGTCAACAGCCGTTTGCAGAAGGTTATCGTGATCGTGTTCTTCAGGGGCGGGTGGTGAACAGATCAATGAAGCGAGAGTGAGAAGAGCTTTCCTACTCAGGTGCGGTCGTTCCGTGATCTTCATCTCGGCGCAGTCCCGCGCCAGCACCCAAACCGGAATCTTCAGTCGCTTCCCCCCTGCTGGGGTGTCATCGGCGCCAAAACGTACAATAGACCTAACGGCGATCTGGAGGGCCAGCCTGGGGCAGCTTTCTGATCGGGATCAACTTGCGAGAATGCCCTTAATGCTCTGGCCCGACGCGTGGTTTGAGGAGCACCTCAAGGAGATCCGATGACGCCTTATAATCCGTGGGATGTCCGGCACTCTTGCCGATGGCGATCCTGGCGGCCCAAGCTTCCCGCAGGGATGTCTCGAGATGGCGTCCGATACATGGATTGATAACGAAGAGTCGCTGCGCGCGCATGAAGCTCTTGGTTTCGAGGTTATCAACCGATGCGTTAATTTCCGCAAGGCGTTGTGGGATGGATTTGGAACCGTGGCGCAATCCGCTCCTGGGGTACCTCGCCGTCCATCCGTGGCGACGACAATTCCACACGCAGTCTCGGAATGGCGGCTATCAGAGCCTGGGTGTAAGGATGTGACGGGCGGCGGAATATATTCTCCGTCGAGTTGAATTCTACGATCCGGCCTTCCGATAAGATCGCGACCCGCCCACATATAGAGCCGACTGACAATAGGTCATGGGAAATGAATAGGATGCTCATCTTCAGATCCCTGTTCAGCCGGGAAAAGAGATTGAGGATCTCCGACTGCGTCACCGCGTCTAAGGCGCTCGTCGGCTCATCCGCCAGCAGCAGGCGCGGCCTGTGGACAATCGCCATCGCGAGGAGTACCCGCTGCGCCTGTCCCACGCTCAACTGGCACGGATAGCGCTGTAGAAACTCTTCGTCGGCGGGCAGGCTCACCCTTTCGAGCATTCCCAAAGAGTCCGTGCCGCCGAAAGATCCGCCATGATGATCTCGATGTGTGCGCCATGCCTCGCGGAACTGGTCCCCGATCCGCATGGCGGGATTCAAGCTGGCAATTGGGCTCTGCAGCACCAACCCGATCTCCCGTCCGCGTATGCGCCGCATCTCCCTTTCCGAGATCTCCAGCAGGTTGCGTCCCCCAAACTGTATCTCGCCCTGCACTGATCCACCCCGGTGCTGCAACAGCCGCAGCAGGGCCAGTGCCATGGTACTCTTCCCCGATCCGCTCTCTCCCACCAAACCGACAATCTCACCCGGGGCGATCTCCAAAGCAGCGTCGCGGAGTACCGCCGGCCGGCCCGGATAGCTCGCAGTGACCCGCGTGGAAAGCAGCGGACAGCGGTCCATCTATCGGCTCCCTTCCGTGCGCACCGGCTTTCGTAGCAATTCAATGTTCCAGAAGGCCTGCGGCGTCAGAGCCACGGGCGTTGCGTTTTGAACGTCGGGAGAAATCGCACTCAGCGAGTTCTTGGTTACTAGATACAGGAACGGCGCCTCGTCCCAAATGATCTGCTGTACTCGGTCGAAAGCGCGCTTTCGCACCTCGGGGCGCGGGTCGGCGGCCTGGGCCTGCATGAGCTTGTCGATCTCCGCCTCCCAGGGAGTCGCCGGCTGCTTTTGGTTGGGATTCCACTGGTGGTTCGCGGCGGAGCTGAGCCAAACATTCATCTGCGCGCTCGGGTCGAGGTCGAAGTTCGTGAGGCCTAGCAGGCAGGACTCGTAATTGAAGGTCCGTGTGATTCGCTCGATGAGGGAATGAAAATCCAGGGTGACCACATTCAGCCGTATCCCAATGGTTTGCAGGTCCTGCTGCAGCATCGATGCGATTCGTTCCCGGTTACGGTTGCCGGCATTGGTGATCACCGAGAATTCCACGGCGTGACCCTCACGATCGTACAGTTGGCCGCCCCGGAGCCGGAACCCTTCCGACTCCAGCCTCCGCCGCGCCGACGCAACATCGTGCGGATGAGGTTTCAGCGACGCGTTGAACCAGAACTGATTGGCTGGTGATACTGGCCCTTCAGCCGGACGCGCATGGCCCCGGTACACGATTCGGCAGATGTCCAGGCGGTTGATTGCTTCCGAGACCGCACGCCGGAATGCCGTGGATCGGAACCAGTTTTGCTTATACCCCGGAATAGGGGAGGCAGGCACCTGGTTAAACCACATCATTTCGGATTCCAGTGACGGCCCGGCATCCACTGCGGAGCGCGGCGCCTGCCGCAACAACTCGTCGAAGATGTCCGGGTCCAGAGAGTTGATCAGGTCTATCTCGCCGCGGCGAAACTTCACCAGCTCGATGTCCCGATTCTGCTGAATCTCCAGGCGGATCCGATCGATATACGGCAGCCGGACGCCTGTGCCATCAACTTTCCAGTAGTTGGGATTGCGCACCAGTAGGATCTCCGCCCCAGGCTTATGTTCCGCCACGAAATACGGCCCCAGCACACCCGCGGTTTTTTGCGAGGATTTCGCCGGGGTGATCGCCACTTGATCGAATAGCCGTTCCAGACCTGCGACTGGGGCGCCGAAGAGGATCGACACCGTCAGCGGATTTGATACCGTGATCTGGGGTGGGACGTCGCTCGACCGGAAGGCGTCCGCTGTCGGGGAGTGAGTTTCCGGATCCATCAGGCGCTTCATAGTGGACGCTACATCGTCAGCCATGAAGGGATTACCATCCGAGAACTTCACGTTCGGCCGTAGCGAGAATCGGATGCGCCGTCCTTGGCCGTCCACCTTCCAAGCGGTGGCCAGTTCCGGCGTCAGTTGCTGGGTCTTGCGGTTGATGCGAATCAAAACTCCGCCGGTGAGATAGCGGATCGTTTCGGAGCTTGCGTCTTCCACCAGTAGCGGGTCAAAAGTCTTCGGCTCGGCGCCCAGGCAGAACCGGAGTTCGCTGGGGGCCTGAGCCGCCCAGGAACTCGCCGCCAACCCGAGTGTCGCGATCGCAACCAAACAGCGTTTCATGTGTGGAACTCCTGAGCCGGTATTGCCAGTTTGAAGCAGGCCACCGATAACATAACTACGACCAGCGGCGCGAACCCCTCTGGGTGAAGAGAAAATGGACTTTGCAAGTCACGCAACAGGTTTCCCCAGGTGGGGAAGGGTTCGCTCGCGCTTAGCCCCAGCAAGCCCAGGTTGGCCTCCGCTAGGATGAACACGGGAATCGTGGTCCATAGCTGCGCCAGCAGGATTGGCCTTAGGTTTGGAATCAGGTGACGCCAAAGAATCCGCAGCGTGCCGCAGCCACCGGCGCTTGCCTGCAGAATGAAATCCGATTCGCGCAGTTTCCGCGTACCCGCCCGGATGACGCGCGCCGGGCCAGCCCATCCGAGCACCGCCAGCAGTCCATAAGTCATGATGAGGGAGGCGATCGGCGGCGCGTTCAGCGGTAACAGGGCGCGCGCCGCCAACAACAGGAACAGCCATGGCACGGAAAGCATCAGGTCGATGGCCCGCACTGCGCACCTGTCCGGGAATCCGCCGAAATATCCGGCGATGCCGCCCACCATCACTGCCAGCAAGGTTGCGGCCAGTGCCGCCGCGGGAGCCAGCACCAGCGAGATCCGAGTGGCAAAGAGTAGTCGCGCCAGCCGGTCTCGCCCCAACTCGTCCGTTCCCAGCGGGAATGCAGCCGACGGGCGCGCCCCCGGCAGATCGCGGAACTGCCTGGCGTGAGAGTTCGCGGGAGCTGCCGCCGAAAGAATCGCGGCAACGAATAGTGCCGCCAGAACAAAGATGGCCAGCTGTTGCGGCCACTTCATGCCTGCCTCCCGCGGAAACCAACCCAGTCGGACACCATGTTGCAGACCTGGGTCATCACCACCACCATGAGAGTGATCGTCACCAGGAGCGGAAGATCGCGCGCCATGGCCGCTTTCCAGGCAAGTTGACCGACGCCCGGTAGATCACACAGGGATTCCACCGGAATCGCGGCACCGAAGGCCATGCTGACGCTCACTCCGGCCAAGGCCAGCATTTGCGGCGCGACCGAAGGCAATACGTGCCGCATCAGGATCCGCGCATTGCCCAAGCCTTTTGCCCGTGCAGTCATAATGTGCGGCTGCGCATAGGCTTCTTCCAGCAGATTCCGTATGTACTCGAAAACCCGCGGGCAGATCACCAGGGCTACCAGCGCGCGAACCGGACCACCCCAATCGAAAACCACCACCGCCATGGCGGCAGCGGGGAGACACATCAGAACCTGGTGGAACGACCCCGCCAAGCCGCGGAACAGGCGCGACCGGCACAGCACTGAGGGCACGGCCAGCAGAAATGCCAGAGTCCATCCCCCGGCCATCCCGGCGGCCATCAGTTGGAGGGTTACCGGGAATCTCTCTCGGAGCAGTTGCGCGATGGGCCGATTGAGGGAAGGCGAATCTCCCAGGTCCGCGTGCATCACCATTCGTTCCAACCGGTGGACGTAGAATATCAGGACGTTCCGGTTGGCCAAGTGCTCCTGTTCGATGGAAGACCGACTGGCTTCGCTCAACCGCGGATCCAGCTCTCGTTCGTCCACGAAAAAACCCGGGCTGACACGAACCAGAGCGGCAGTCAGCAGTCCTCCCAGCAATACAGTCACGGCCAACGCGCCGATTCGCGACATCAGAAATCTGCAATAATGGCGCATCGACGTACGGGCCCGTGGCGCAGCAGTCGAAACCATGTGGTCATCCACTGCTCACGCTCCTTCGGACGGTGTGGAGGGCAGCAGGAACTGTTGAATGCGGCCCCGGCCCAGATATCGTTCGCGGAAACTGATTTTGCGCGCCTGACTTGTCGCCCTCTCGCGCCCGGATGGCTCGGCCTGCGGTGCGTCGCCCTGCTGTTTCGCGCTGGCGTTGAGAGTGGTGGCCGCCAGCGGAAGTTCCAGCGTGAAGGTCGCGCCCAGACCCGGTCCTTCGCTCTCAGCCCGCAGCGTGCCGCCAACTTGTTGGGCGGCCAGTGCCCCCGAATGCAGTCCGAAACCGTGGCCGCCCGCTTTTGTGGTGAAACCGTGCTGAAAGATCCGCGTCAAGTCTTCCGCCGCCACACCAACACCATTGTCGCGGACCTCCAGACGCACCCGGTCTTCCCCTTGCCGGCGGATGCTGACGCGGATCAACTTCTCGGTCTTCCCACGCGCGTCGATGGCCTCTTCGGCGTTGCGTAGCAGATTCAGCAGGATCTGCAAGATGGTGTGTTTGTCCACGGCCACCGACGGCACCTCCTCGTGCCCCCGTTCGAGCCGAATACCGCGCCGGTCAAGTCCTGGCCCGACGATACGAATCGCGTCCTCCAGCAGTGACTCTAGGGAAACGTTCTCGATCAAGCCGCAGACCTTTCCGTAACTCTGCTGGGTCGACACAATTTGCTTGATGTGCTCGATGTGCCCGGTGAGCAGTTGCAGTTCTCGTAGCGCGACCACCCGCTCCTCCGCGAGACAGGCGGCCAGCTTCACCAGGTAAGGCACGATGCGCTTCCCCTTCGGGTCGGTGTTGAAGAAATCGGGCAAATGGCCGGAGTGCTCCTCCAGCATGCTGGCCAGCAAGGCCAGTTTTTCGATCGGTGACTCCCGAATCCGCTCGGCAACCAGCGTGGCGGAGACGTTGACGCTGTTCAGGACGTTACCTACATTGTGCAGCACGCCGGTAGCAACCTCGGCCATACCCGCCTGCCGGGACAAGGTCATCAGGCGCTGCTGCGCCTCGGCCAGTTGTTTGTAGGCCTCTTCGTGTGCCTTGACGTGCCGCTTCTCCTCCTCGAGCCGGCGCAGGTACACACGATACGAACGGTCGAGCAAATAGACGCCGGGGAAAGCCAGGACCGTGTATTCCCAGCCGAAATGGGAATTGCAAACATGAATCACCCCGACCAGGCCGGCGCCGAAAAGATACTGCGGCCCCGTCCAGAAGAAATTGTCCTGCCATACGATGCGCGTCTTTTTTCTTTCCGTCAGCGCGATGATTTTCGAGACCACAAGAGTGTTGACCAGGAAATAGCTGGCCGACGCGCAAAACAGCAGCACGGGCAGGCTGCTGTCGATTTTGCGCAGAAACGAGGAGTGGTAAACAATGTCGCACAGAACCGCGCATAAGGCTGCGTTGCCGAAATTGAAAACGAGTTGGACCGGTCTGGGCCGCACCTGTGAGGCAAACAGGCACTGGGCCAACGTAGCTACACAACAGATAATCAGCGCGTCGACCTTCTGCAACTCCACGGCTCCCAGTAGAACGAAGATGAAGTTCACAGACAAGGTTCCCTTCACTCCGGGCAACCTGACCTTCAATCGCGAAGAGAGGGCCGCCATCAACGCATAGGCAATGAGCTCAAACAGATGCTCCGATCGCCACTCTGCCTGAGCCACGGTAACCACCGCAGTCAGGAATCCGGCAGCCCAGACTAGGGCTACAAAACATTTAGCGCTTCTGGGCATGCCGGAATCCTGACGCATATCGTTCCTCCTAATTTTTCCAGATGGATCGGGACGAAGAGAGCGATAGGTCCATTCGCACCGCAGCAGGGCATAATCGACGCCATGCTCTGCTATAGTCCCGCAGATTCTGAACACCATCCGGCGCATCCAACGGCCACAAACCTCTGGTTCCCCACACGGCTGTAGCCCACAAACTGTTACTACCCCACGCCTCGGTCCTATTAACGGTCAGAGACTCATTTCCATACCCCTTGCCAGTGGATGACAACAACATCCGCGCAGCCAGGTAGCCCGTAACGGGCGCAGTGACGATGGTTGTTTGGTTCATCTCAGTGCTCCTCGACTGCATCATCTCCTCACTTCTTGTCTCCCTTGATGCTGTCACCCCAAACGGCGTTACTACCCCAAACGACGTTGGTTGGGTCGATACTGCCGTTCCCGTCTGCCCAGACGACGTTGAAGCCGGCGGCGGTCGCGTCCCCCCAAACCACGTTGTCTCCCCAAACCACGTTGTCTCCCCAAACCACGTTGTCTCCCCAAACCACGTTGGTGCCCCAAACCACGTTGTCCCCCCAAACCACGTTGGATCCCGTGACCAGACTTACCTGACCCGTGGCAGAATCGAAGGTGACGGCAGGAGATGTCGCCGGCAGGTTTGAGAGAGCCGTTGTGTTTGCGAGGGCCGCTTGAATGTCGAGATACCCCGCACCCACAGTGAACATGTCATAGTAGAGTGTATAGACGATTCCCGTTGAGGGATCGGTCGCCGTGCTTGACGTAGGGAACGTTTTGTAGGCGGTCAGCATCAATATTGCCTTCACTTGATCCGGCGTGAGCGAAGGATTCTTCTGAATCAACAGAGCGGCCGCACCGCTGACCACCGGCGTCGCCATGCTGGTGCCGCTCAACACATAGTAATTCGTTGAGGTTCCGATACCGCCGTTCACATAGTAAGAATTCGCTAGCGGCGTATTGGAATCTGTTGTGAAGAGCGTTGCCGAAGTGGAGCTCAGCAATGAAGCCACCTGATTTCCAGGAGCAACGAGGTCCGGTTTCACAATCTGGTCGTAAAGGGTCGGACCCTTCGAACTGTAACTGGTCATGACGTCATCGGTCCGGCTCGGAGTGCCCATAGTATTCATCGCGCCGACTGTAATGACGTAAGGATCGGCGCCCGGAACCGCGATGGTCCCGTAACCTTCGATGCCGTCGGTATCGGTGCGCCCTTCGTTGCCAGAAGCTACCACGACTACAATGCCAGCCTGCCATGCGGCCTCCACGGCCTGGCACATCGGGTCTAAGGCGTAAGTTTCGAAAGGCGCGCGCCCCAGCGACAGGTTGATGACGCGAATGTTGTACTCCGACTTCAGCGCGATCGCCTGATCGATAGCCTGGATCACGGTGCTGTCCAAAGCCTGGCCGTTATTGTCCAGTACCCGCAGATTGATGATATTAGCCCCAGGTGCGATGCCCCGGAAGGTGCGTGTGTCCGAACTGGCGCTGCTGGACGCACCATTTCCAGCGGCGATCCCGGTCACGTGCGTGCCATGCCCGTAGGCGTCGTTCGTGGACCCGAGGCCGGTGAAATCCTGGCTGTATACGATCCGCGAGGCCAACCCTGTCGAGTTCATAAGATCGGGGTTCTGGGTTATGCCGCTATCGATAATGGCAATACCTACGCCGGTGCCATCCAGGCCGTAACCGACCGCCGCGGCGGCGTTCACTGCTGCCGCGGTTAGATCGAGCTTACCTTTCAGTGGCCGGTCCAGCGACATGTACTTGATGTTCGGCAACAGAGCAAGTAACTTAACCATACCTAGTTTCAAAGGTACCACAGTTACGGGTAACTTCTTAAATGTTTTTGTGGGTTGGCCATACGCCCCCAGTTGGGTAAAATCGGCGCTGCCTGGAAACTGATTGAACTGAATGAGCACATTCACGGTGGAGGATGGATTAACTGCGGCTAAGTCCTTGGATATCTTGGGACTTGTGGCCAACGCTAGCGTTGAAGCGAGAAGCAGTACAGCAATCGCTCTTAAGGGTCTCATATAGATAGGTCTCCTATGTTCAAGATCTGGTCGTCTGTTTGTCGTTCCCCAGTGATCGGAGCTGCGATGAGCGTCGAAGTGATCGCCAATCCGCTACCTTTCGTAAGCTGCGAAACATCTACAACAGTAAACTAACTGTTGCCAAAGATCAACATTCGAAAGCGGCGTGTAGAAATATTCCGTAACGCCTATCTTTGGTTATAACGTACCTAGCGTTTAACCGGACGGATAACGTCAGCTAAGTATTAAACTAAGTAACTATAGCCTTTCCCATATCTGGCCTTCTGCGTCGAAAGGATCCAAGGTCTGCTCACGGTTTCCGGTATTGCTACCAGATGTTAACGTTGCGGAGGCGAGCCGCCACCAGGCGCCGGCAGGCGTGATCTTCGGGTAGTCCCGCCTTGCGCCGTCTCCAGCAGGCAGTTCCAACAGAACCGGTACTGAGCGCAGCCCCTTCGGGCGGACTTCGTGTACGGCAACAATCAGACCAGCCTCAGGTCAATTCGTCTCCTATATTAATGACAAGTGTGTGGGCCTACTAGCGTGGTTCGTCACCAGCCGCCGCGGCCCGAGCTCGGAAAGGGGAGAGACTATCTGAGGCAGATCGACGGGACAATTGGGGGGTGTCCGGTTCGCATCTCTCGATGTCGAATGTGGGCGGCCACTTCCAGACTGTCTATTTCGAGCGATTGAATATCCAAGAAAATCAAATCGAAGGCCCGACGTTCAAGCGCCGCAAGGGCCTCAAGCCCGTTGTCAGCAATCGCAACCTGGTGGCCTTTTCGCGTGAGCAGCACAGCCATCAGTTTCTGAAGTTGTTGACTGACTTTATTGTCTTCGGCGATCAGGACCTAGAGGGGAGGCAGCTTATCTTCGGCGGGTTCCGTGCTGACTCGATGGTATTCGCGGTTTCCGCCCTGCGCAATCGGGTCGTGAAGTGGAATGTGCGGCCATGACATTGCTCGCTCTCCACCCAGAGCCGCCCTCCCATCACGCCCGCAAGCTGGTCGGAAATGGCCGGAACGAGTCCGGTCAGCCCGTATTTGCGCGTAGGGGAACCACTGACGTGGCGGAAGGCCTCGAAAATGTCCCGTTGTTTGTCGGGTGGTACCCCGACGCCAGTGTCTCGGACCGTGCAGTGCACCAGACAATTGTCTCCCGGGCTCGCTGTGGCCTGGACATTCACCTGGTCTGAGCCTTTCGTCGTGAAGTTGATGGCGTTCCCGATAGAGGTTCGATATCACCTAATGAAGCCGATTAGCATCGCCGGGGACTGCGTCCGCCTCTCCTGTGATCACCTCGCACCGCTGGTTTAGGCCTTTTCGATGGGCCGGGCCCGAAAGGGCCTTCGTCGATTCCTCCATCAATTTGCGGAGCGAGAAAGGCTTTTGCTCCAATTCCACGTTTCCCGCCTCAAAATTGGAGAGATCCGGAATGTCGGTGACGGTTTTCAATAGTGATACCGTGCAACTCTCGATTGTTTTCAGGTTCTCTCGCTGCTCGCGTGCCAACTCGGAAGCTAAGGTCAGTCGAGTAAGGCCGAGGATGCCGTCGATCGAAGTCCGAAGCTCGTGGCTGATGTTCACGAGGAACTCACTCTTAGCCGTTAAGGCTGATTCTGCTGCGATCCGAGCCGCTTGGAGTTCCGCAGTGCGGCGGCCCACCATCCGGTCAAGGTCCTCCAGTTGTGCTTTCGCCTGACGGCTGAGCAGGCACTTGTCGGTCATCGTGTAAGCTAGCTGGATGACCTCGATATTGTCAAACGGCTTCTTCAAAACCAGTAGGCTGGCTGAACGCCCGTGCCGGCGCCGGATATCGCTCCACGAATAGTCTGAATATGCGGTGCAGAGGACCGTTTGCAAGTCCGGGTCGGCCTGCCAAAAGTGGCCGATGGCTTCGACTCCGTTCCACCCAGGAGGCATTCTAACGTCCACAAACGCGAGGGCGTAGGGACGCCCCTCGGCGAGGGCCAATTTGATTTTGTCCAGGCCCTCCTGCCCTTGATATGCCGAGTCGATCTCGAAGTGCTCCATTGGTACTTTGGTCGTACCGAACAGCAACGCCTCGTCGTCTTTGAGATCCGCCTGCTCGTCCGTAACACCGGCCAGAACCTTGCGAATGTCAGCGTGTATCGCCGGATTGTCATCGACGATCAGAATCCGGTGACTTGCTTCTACGCCGTCTGGTAACGCCATGCTTCACCTCGCTGCGGTTTGGCATTTAAGGCCAACGACGCGCTTTGATTGTTCATATCGGCCGTGATTGTGGATTTCTTAGCTCGGCCGTGATTTTCTGGTTAGTTTTTTCGGTCATTACGTTGACCTTGGCTAATCTTGAACTTATCGGGAAACAGTGGGAGAATCGTTTTTCGTTTTCATAAGAAAAGCGAATTTGGCTCCGGAGATGAAACAAATCAATCATACGAAGATCCATCCCATAGCGGTTAAGTTTCGGGTGGCTATTGCCGGATGCCCGAGGCTGTCCGTCTGGCTTGCACTCGCACTGGCATTGTTTTGGGTTCCGACAGGAACAGCGCTCGCCGCGCCACCCAACCGCATCACTCGTCCGATAAATGTTAACCAGACGCGAATTCTTCGCGGTGACTTGCACCGCCTGGCTCAAACCCAGTTCGACCAGGGACCGGTCGAGCCGGCAACCCGCATGGACTTTGTGACTCTCGTGTTCAAGCCCACGACGGCCCAACAGGCGGATCTCGATCGACTGCTTTCCGACCAGCAAAATCCTGCCTCTTCGCTGTTCCACCAGTGGCTCGCGCCGGAAGAATTCGGCAATCGTTTCGGTTTGAGTTCCGCCGATCTGTCGAAAGTGGCTGCCTGGCTGACATCCGAAGGCTTCACTGTGAATGAGTCGGCGCGGGGCCGGAATTGGATCGCCTTCAGCGGAACGGCGGCACAGATGGAAAACTCGCTTCATACCCCGATCCATCGGTTCCTCGTCAATGGCAAAATGCATTTCGCCAATACGGCGGAGCCGTCCGTGCCGGATGCGCTCGGCGATGTAGTCAGCGGATTTCTGGGCTTGGACGACTTCACGCCGGAACCGTTCGTCATTCCCACATCCCCCCAGTATACCGCCGGATCCTCTCATTACATGGTGCCAGGAGACTTCGCCACGATCTATGATCTGACACCGCTCTATCAGGCCGGCATAAACGGAACGGGCCAAAGAATTGCGGTAGTGGGCCAATCCGAGGTTCTGCTGAGCGACATTATCTCTTTCCGCAACCGCTATGGTCTGCCTCCGAACGATCCGTATTTCATTCCGTACAGTGGGACTTCACCGGGGTATAATTCGGCTCAGATCGAAGGCAACCTCGATCTGGAATGGGCCGGAGCCATCGCGCCCAACGCCACGATCGACTATGTTTACGGGGCCAATGCGATGACCGCAATTGTGCAGGCCGTGAATATGAACGTGGCTCCCGTTATCAGCATCAGCTACGGTGGTTGCGAAATCGATTACGCTTTGTCCTACTTTCGCTCCATAACCCAGCAGGCGAATGCGCAAGGAATCACGCTGCTCAGCGCATCGGGCGATTCCGGCGCGGCGGGGTGCGATCCCCAAGCGGCGGCGCCGTTCGCCGCTCTCGGTCGCATGGCGGATTTCCCCGCGGTCGTGCCGGAGGTCACGGGAGTCGGCGGCACGGAGTTTGTCGAGGGAACCGGTACCTATTGGGCGAGCACGAACTCGTCCAGTTTTGCCTCGGCCCTTTCCTACATCCCGGAGGCGGCTTGGAACGAATCCTCCAGTTCCCTGAATTCGGGCGGCGGTGGCGCGAGCATTTTCTATTCGCAGCCATCCTGGCAAACCGGTCCGGGCGTACCGGACGACAACGTTCGGCACGTCCCTGACGTGGCGTTGAGCGCCGCGCTTCACGATGGCTATTACATCTCCTATATGGGCATTAGCGGCGCCGTTGGTGGGACTTCGGCCTCGACGCCATCCATGGCCGGCATAATCGCCTTGCTCAACCAGTACCAGGTCAGCAAGGGCTTTCAGAAGCAAGCCGGCCTGGGGAACATAAACCCGCAACTTTACCGGCTGGCGCAAGCGGCCCCTATTGCGTTTCACGACATCACGGCCGGCGGTAATATTGTGCCCTGCGCCCAAGGTAGTCCTGACTGTCTGACCGGGTCTTTCGGCTACCCGGCCGGCCCGGGATACGACATGGCCACTGGCCTGGGTTCAGTGGACGCTTACAACCTGGTCACGCAATGGAACACCGCAACACAAGCCGTTACGGTGGTGCTCTCACTCAGTGCAACCAAGGTCACCTTGAGCGACACCATCACGCTCACGGCGCAAGTGAGTCCCGCTTCTGGGTCAGGCACTCCCACTGGTACAGTGAACTTTGCCGCGGGTACCGTGCCGCTGGGCTCGGTTGTCCTCCCCGGAGGCAACTCGCCGCAGTCGGTCTCGCTTTCATTCCCGGCTTATGTGTTCGCAGGTATCGGCATCTTCACCGTCTCGGCCCAGTATTCGGGAGATGCGGCTTTCAGCGGCGGAGGCGCCACCAAGGAAGTTCAGGTCGTAGTTCCAACCAATGCCGCCGCTGTCGTAATTTCTTGGCCCAACACGGTGTGGGCGGCTTCCCCGGATGCTCAGGGACTGAGTTGGCCGACCACCATCACGATCAGTGAGATCGCGGGAGTTCCCGCACTTATCACGGGATTCACTATCGATGGAAATGCTCAGAACCTCGCGGATTATTTCCCCTCACCCAACATTGCGCCCAATAGTTCCTTCAGCACCAGTTTCGTTTTCCGAAACTTGACCGTTCCCATGGCGCGTGTGTTCGGAGTCACCGGAACCGATGCCAATGGGAATCCGTGGTCGCGCGCGTTTACCGTGAATTACAACCCGCCGCTCATCCCCGGGACGGACTTCAGTCTTTCTGCCGCGCCTCTCACCGTCACCCAGAACACCGCCGCAGATCCTTCCTGCCAGTGGCAGGTGCAACTCCATGTCGACGACGTGATGGGCGGCATCGAAGACACCATCACCGGTCTCCACGCCGGCAACGTCGACATGACGTCACAGATTCCTTCCATTTTTGGGACACCGCGGTTAAACTCCTGGGCTTCACTGCAGGGCACGCTCTGTTTCAGCCGAATTGTGCCTCCCACCAGTGAGGTTATCGAAGTGGATGTCGACGGCAAATTGGTCCAACAAGTTGTGGTTTCCTTTGCCGGGCCCCCGGCCAATCCCACCAAGATCACCTCCGTTCCCACGACCGTCAATCTGACCACACATGACACCACAACCCCGGCCACTGCTATGCTTTCCATCGGCATCGCCGATAAGACGCAGCCGTGGACGCTTTCCCTCTACCCTGCCAATCGGACAAGCGCCTGGTTGACGGCCTCGCAGTATACCGGTACGGGCTCCGCTCAGATCGCCCTGACGGCTTCGGGTACCGGATTTGAACCAGGCGCTTACTGGGCCACCGTGGTCATCCAGTCGCCGAATGCGGTGCCACAAGTCGTCAACGTGCCGGTGATGTTTGTATTCGGAGGGAACACTTCGGGAACAGCAATCACCGCCGCGGTGAATTCGGGCTCGTTCCAGCCTTCCGCGAGCCCTGGCATGTTGCTCTCCGTATTCGGATCGAACCTGGCCAACTCCACCGCGATGGCGCCCGCGGGCACGTTTGCGCCTTACTCTCTCGCCGGAGTCACGGCAACCGTCGATGACATCGCCGCGCCGCTGTTCTACGTTTCGCCTAACCAGCTCAACATCCAGGTGCCGCAAGAAGTTGGCGGCGGTCCAGCGGTGCTGGGCATCAACAACAATGGCGCAGTCGCCGGCTTCCCGATCGAAGTCCACGCGTCGGCACCAGGCATCTTCGTCGATGGAAACGGTAACGTGGTTCCGAACGCCACCGTCACACCGGGAGGATACGGCACCATTTTCTTTACCGGTGCCGGGGAGATGTCGAACCTCCCATTGACCGGCGAAGCCGCGTCGGTCACTGGCTCGGTGAGTAGCCTCGGGACACCGTCTCTGCCACTTTCCATCATGGTGGGCGGAGTACCGGCGCTCATCCAGTTCGATGGCCAGGCTCCGGGCAAAGTCGGCACCACCCAGGTGAACTTCATCGTGCCGCATTCAACTCCCGTAGGAGACATGCCGGTTGTTGTCACTGTGGGAGCCGTCGCGAGCCAGCCCGCTCACATCAATGTAGTCGCTCCGCAGTCTGTGCAGTGACGGGCTAGGATTCCGCGACAGGAACGCTGAGTGGCGAGAAGCGGCCCTCATACTGCCACCGCTTGTACCGGGGCGAGTCTTACTCCGGTTCGTAATCCGCCTGGTTGCCATACGAATCCAGGCTGCCCATCGCGACACTTGTGCTGGCCAAACGTAGTTGGTTCCTTAATCCCTGCGGACGGACATAAGTCCCGTAAAGTCGTTCGCGCCCTATCGGGACTGCCTCGGGGGCAATGCTCGGGAAAGGCTTGATCTGCGGGGGCCGAGGCAGTTTCGATAGGGGCGACTTGAAGAAAGCCGCTGGCGCGGCGGTCCGGTCTATGGAGCCGGAATCGCGGTTTTGGGGCTGGATGGCTGGGTTTCTCGGCGGCGAGAGAGGCCGAGAGCGCGGGTTTTGGTGTCGATGGCGGCGAAAAAGAGGGCCAGTTTGGCGGATAAAAAGGGCTCTGCGCGAGAATTCGACAAGCCGCTAATTGGCGTGGCTGAGGCAGCTATAATACCAGCTGACAACAGCGCAGTCACTGAGAGGCTTGAATACCCCAATTCGGGGATTGTTCGCGGGCTGCTGGCGTGTGTAACCCCTTATTTGACGGTATGTTCGGGGGGGCCTTCCCGGAGAGCGCTCGCGTTCGAGCCTTCAAACCATCCGATTGAGTTGGCGCGCTGAGTTGCTGCCCCTCGCTTGCGCTCGCCGATGTGTCGGACCAGGGCGGTCGTCGGCATGGACGGAAACAGACGATTTCCATAGAATCAATGCAAGAGCGGCTGAAAGGTCTGTGGACATTGACGGCGATTCACCTCCAGGGCAGTGGTGCGCGCGGATTACGCGCGCGTGGGCATTTCCCCGACCAGATGACCGGGGCCTCATTGATGCGCTGCAAGCGCAATGCGTCTTTTGTGCTCCGCGTTGCACCTGCTTGCCCCCGAATTGAGAGTCGCGTTCCATCCCGTCGAGGTAGCGCAGGGCCACCTTCCGGGGAACGTTGGTCTGAAATTGGATCTTCTTCACTGCCTTGCTTCCTTTCGCGCTTTCGAGCCTCGCGGCTGTGTGCCCGCACCATCGACCAGAGTGACTCGGCGGAGTGTGGAACGACTGCGGAAGGCGGTGCCGCGGTGTTGTGCATGCTCTGCGCCTTCGCTGACGCCAAGATGTTGTTAAGCACTCTACTGAAGGTGCTGGCGGACGTGCGGCGGGCCTGGGCGAAGCGTGAGTCTCGGTAATTTACCGCGCGGCATAGCGCAGTGGAGTAGCGGCCCGGGAACGCAGTTCACGGTGCTGGCGACGCTCACGACGCGCATCGAACACCCGAAATTAGTGCCACAAACCCGCGATGAGGCCCGCGTGGCGGCGGCAAAACTGCTACGAAAGGCGACAAACCCTATGCGCGCGCGAAACACGCAATCCGGCTTTCTGGCCTTCCGGATTGGCCGGAAAGTGGCGGGTATGCTGCCTGCGACATCCTCAACGACATCTTTACGACGTCTTGCGCCGTCGAGGCCCGCGCGGTTTCGGGCGGCAGCGCGGTACGCACCCCCACCGAGCGCCCAGAATCGCTCCGCACTCCGTCGCAGCGCTTCGGCGACGGTTGTCGGGCCGGTGCCGGGAAAGCACCCCGTTTGCCGGCAGGGGCTGGGCGGCGCGGGGTACGAGGTGAGCACGTGTTTTGACCTGTTCCGCACGTCCGGAATCGCCCAGCCGCGGGCTAACAGGTCGCGGTTTCGGCGTCCCGTGCCGGTGCTGGCGGAAGCCCAACTGGGTTCGCGCACGCGAGCGGGACGTTCTCGATTGCGCAGCGCACCCGGCACCATGTTAACTTTTCAATCTCCCTAACACTCGTCTTTTCAATCGCATACGGCGACGTGGCAGCCTCAGAGGAGAGAGTCGGATGCGTTTTGCGATCTGACATCCTTTCTATGCAGTGAACCTTTGGCCGCCACCCATCGAGCCTCCGTCCGAGAGTACCCAACCCGTCGCGCAGGCTATTGTGGATGCACTGATGTCCTTACGCGCTTCGCCGCAGCAACGGCCCGTCGATCCGTTGCTATATAGCCCTGGAGTATCGCTGCAATCTGCGACTGCCGCTCTATTACCTCCAGATTCCTGAAAACTACGCCCAATCCGTAATTGCCTCATTCAAAGGCGCCGCGCCGAACGATCTAGGCCTCAATACTGTTCACTTAACAATTCTGATCCGCTTGGCAAAATCGATCCGACGGGTGCGCTGGCGCTTGCGGGGACGCAGCGGGTAGTTGCTCATCTTTCGCTTGACACCGCGCGGGTTGA
>JBEKZL010000066.1:0-36467 GCA_049509915.1 Bryobacteraceae bacterium
CACGTTTAACACTTAGGTTCGCCAACTCCAGCCAATTTAGGCGTATAGTGTATCTAGCGGGAGATTCCGATCATGAGACGTGGATTCGCATCGCTGCTCGCAATCGTTACCGCTCTGAGCCTCTCGGCTCCGGGCGCGTTGGCCGACGATAAAAAGAAAGACCCCGATGCGATCGGCGAGCGCGACGTTTCCGGCGGTGTCAACTTCTATTCGCTCGAGCATGAAATCGCCTTGGGCAAACAGTTGGCGCAGGAAGTGGAACGCCAGGCCAAAATCATTGACGACCCCACCATTGCCGAATACGTCAACCGCGTCGGCCAGAACATCGTGCGCAATTCCGACGCCAAGGTGCCCTTCACGATCAAAGTTCTGGATACAGAGGAAGTCAACGCGTTTGCTTTGCCGGGCGGTTTCTTTTTCGTGAACTCCGGTTTGATTTTGAAAGCCGACACGGAGGCCGAGCTCGCCGGCGTGATGGCCCACGAAATCGCTCACGTAGCCTGCCGTCACGGTACGCGCAACGCCACCAAGGCTGACATGATGCAGATCGGAGCGATCGCCGGGTCGATTTTCCTGGGCGGTTGGACGGGATACGCGATACGGCAGGGCATGGGTTTGGCAATCCCGATGGGCTACCTGGCGTTCACCCGCGGCGCCGAAAAAGAGGCCGACTACTTCGGCTTGCAGTATTTGTACAAGTCCGGCTACGATCCGACCGCGTTTGTGGACTTTTTCGAAAAGCTGCAGACGATGCAAAAGAAGAAGCCCGGCGCGGTTTCCAAAGTGTTTGCGACCCACCCTATGGACGAGGACCGGATTAAGTCCGCGCAGAACGAGATCCAGACGATTCTCAAGCCGCAACCGGAATACGTGGTCAACACGTCCGAATTTAATGACGTCAGGGACCGCTTGGCCATGATGCACAACCGCCGCAAACCGGATTCGAAAGAAGATCCGAACCGGCCGCGCCTGCGCCGTAACACCAACGGCCCGGTCGATCCCGGCGGCGGCACCACAACTACCGACGATGGCGACGACCGTCCCACGCTGAAACGCCGCGACGGCGGCGGTGGCAACGGTAACGGCAATCAATAGTAACAACTAGGTCCGGGGTGGGCGGATGCCAGCGTCCGCACACGCATACCCCCATTTATCCGGCCGATGGATGACCCCGTCGGGTCGCTGCCCGGCCGGCGCGAACGCGGCGGACAGAACCTACGCGGCCCAACGGCCCGCCGTCACACCCTGTGTACAGCTGCGCGGCATTGCCAGAAACCGTGGTAAATCAAATCGCGGAGTCGAAGGCCTATTCCACGAGGTCTGTGTGAAGCAGGCATTCTTGCCTAATACCGCATACTTTTCTGGTCACCAAGTACCAGGGTCGGTTTGGTGGGCGGACGCCCTCGTCCGGGCGCGACCCCCCGGTCGCGCATCGCTGGCGGCAAGGGGTTGATTACTTGGGGCGAAGAGCGGGTCGAGCGGGACCCGCCCCACCATTCCTACAGCATTACGCCTTCGCTCAGGGGCTAAACTAATTCCGCAGACCGGTCAAAGCCCTCCACTTGGAGGATAATGTTAATCGCCACTTATGATATCGCTGCCACCCATTTCCCGAAGGTCGTTCGTCGCCGCCAGCGCGATGGCGCCCCTGGCCTTCGCCGCCGCTCGCGCCAAGAAGATTCCGGTGGGCTTAGAACTCTATTCCGTCCGTGCCGAACTAGCCAAAGACCTGCCGGCCACGGTCACCGCGGTCGCCAAAATGGGCTACCAGGTAGTGGAGTTCTTCGCGCCCTACTATCAGTGGACCGAAGATTACGCCAAACAGGTTCGAAAGTTGATGGACGGCCTGGGCATCCGCTGCAATTCCACTCATAACAGTCCGGCGTCGTTTTCCGCCGCAGGTATGCAAAAGGCCATCGATCTGAATAAGATCCTCGGCGCCAAATTCATCGTCATGGCCAGCGCCGGCCGGGTGGAGGGAATCGATGGCTGGAAGAACCTCGCCGATACGCTCGCTCAGGCTTCGGAGAAGTTCCAGTCAGTGGGCTTGCGCGCCGGCTATCACAATCACCAGGCTGAATTTCAAGTGGTGGGAGGCAAGCGGCCCATCGAAGTCCTGGCGGCCAATACGCCCAAAGAACTCATGTTGCAGTTCGATGTGGGAACCGCGGTCGAGGTGGGATACGATCCGGTTGCCTGGATAAAATCCAATCCCGGACGGATCAACAGCGTTCATTGCAAGGATTGGGCTCCGGGAACGCCGGAGGACAACAAGAGCTACCGGGTGCTGTTCGGCGAGGGCGTTTGCCCTTGGGCGAAGATATTCGCCGCCGCCGAAAGCGTCGGTGGAGTGGAGTATTATCTGATCGAGCAGGAAGGCAGCCGGTACCCGGAGCTTGAAACGGCGCAACGCTCGCTGGATAACTGGAAGAAGTTGCGGGCCTGACCCGGCTTCTCTCGCGGAGTCAGACCGAAAAGGTGAGGCGAGGTTTATGGCAATCGGATCGAACCGCCAGGTCGCGGTGCTGGCGCTGGTAGCGGGGCTGGCCATGCCGGTGGCAATCGGTGCTCAGCCGGGGATTTTTGAAGCCAGCGGCGACGTCGGCACCGTGCTGCACAAGGGCTCGGTAGATTATGACGCGGCCGAGGCGAGTTACAAGATTACCGCCGGCGGCGAGAACGTCTGGGGCACTTCGGACGCTTTCTACTTCGTGTGGAAGAGAGTGTCGGGCGACGTGTCGATCAGCGCCGATATCTCCTTCGCGAATACGAGCGGCGAGGCGCACAAGAAAGCCATGCTCATGATTCGCCAGAGCCTGGATGCGGATTCGGCGTATGCCGACGTCGCCGCACATGCCGTCGGGTTGACCTCGCTGCAATCGCGCGACGAGAAGGGAGGCGCCACCCACGAAGTGCAAGCCAACGTTACGGCCATCCCAAAACACCTCGCGATTTCTAAACGCGGCGCGTATTTCTACCTGTCTCTGGCCGGCGATGGCGAGACACTGCATTTCGCCGGGCCCGCCATGAAAGTGGCTTTGCAGGCACCATTCTATGTGGGCATCGGAGTAAGTGCGCACAATAAGGATGCTATCGAAACCGCGATTTTCTCGAACTTGGTGGTGACGCCGCTAGGGCCCGCCACCGGAAAGGGGACTCTCTACAGCACCATGGAGACCATCCCCGTGGCATCCACCGACCGGCGGGTCGTCTTCACCGCCGCTGAGCGTTTCGAAGCACCCAATTGGCTCAAGGACAACACGCTGCTCTATAACAGCGGCGGGCACTTACTAAGAGTCCCGGTGGATGGCGGCAAACCGGTAACTATCGATACGGGCGCGATCAACCGAATCAATAACGACCATGTGGTCTCTCCCGATGGCACCATGATCGGCCTCAGCGACTCATCCGCGTCCCCGCGGCAGTCGCTCATTTACCTGGTGCCCATCACAGGGGGAACGCCGAAGAAAATGACCGGCCAGGCGCCTTCCTACCTGCACGGCTGGTCGCCCGACGGCAAAACGCTGGCCTTTTGCGGCGCGCGCAACGGTAATTTCGACGTCTATACGGTTCCCGCGGCCGGCGGCGAAGAGACGCGCCTGACCACGGCTGAGGGGCTGGACGACGGTCCGGAATATTCGCCCGACGGCCAGTATATCTACTTCAACTCGGTGCGCTCCGGGAGCATGCAGATCTGGCGCATGAAGGCCGATGGCAGCGAGCCGGAGCAGTTGACCGACGACGAGTACAATAACTGGTTCCCGCACGTTTCGCCGGACGGACAGCGCATTGCGTTCATCAGCTTCGATAAGACAGTCCCCGCCGGCCAGCATCCGCCCGACAAAGAAGTGGTATTGCGTATAATGACGCTCAACAACAAGCGGATCACCGTGCTGACGAAGCTGTTCGGCGGTCAGGGCACCATCAACGTGAACTCCTGGGCGCCCGATAGCCGGAAGCTGGCGTTTGTGAGCTATCAATATGTACAATAATGGCCATGCGTTTCGGGATGCTGGTTTTCTTGGGATGGATTGCCGCGGGCGGGTTGGCAGCACAAGCGGCGCCGCAAGCTCCCCTGCCGGCGAACGACCCCGGACGTAAGTCATTTGAAACCCGCTGCGGCCCGTGCCATGGGGGCGACGGCAACGGGGGAGACATGGGCCCGCCCATCACCGGGCGGCTGGTCTCGCGCGACGATTCGCAGTTGGCCGTGCTCATCCACACCGGCATACCAGCCAGCGGTATGCCGGGCAACAAGGTGGAGGGCCCGCAACTGGCCGCGCTGGTCCGCTTCCTGCGTTCGATTCAGTCCCGCCGCGGCGAGCGTGCGCTGGTGCGCATGGCGGTGGAGACCACTGAAGGCAAGAAGCTTGACGGCTTGGCTCTCAACGAGGGCTTTGACGATCTGCAACTGCGCACTGGCGACAATCGCATTCACCTGCTGCGCCGCGCCGGCGACCGTTTCCGCGAAGTCACCTCCGAATCGGATTGGCCGGAGTACAATGGCGATCCGCGCGGCAATCGCTACACCAACTTGTTGGGGATCACGAAGAGCAATGTGGCCAGGCTGGCGCCGCGCTGGGTTTTCTCCCTGCCCAATGCCAATCGGCTGGAAGTGACGCCGGTGGTGGTGGAAGGCCTGATGTACGTGACCAACGTGAACGAATGCTACGCCCTCGATGCCGGCACCGGCCGTTTGGTGTGGCGTTTCAACCGGCCGCGCTCGCCCCACACGCTTCGCGATGCCGGCGCGAACCGCGGTGTGGCCGTGGCTGGCGACAAGGTCTTCATGGAAACCGCCGACGCCCACGTGATCGCGATCAATCGCTTCACCGGCCGCCAGGTGTGGGATTCCCAAATCGCCGATACAGCCCAGAATTACTTTGCCACTTCCGCGCCGCTGACGGCGGGAGACCTGGTGATAACGGGCGTGGGCGGCGGCGAGCACGGCGCCAACGGCTTGGTGGTGGCCTTCGACCAGGCTACCGGCAAAGAAACTTGGCGCTTCCACGTGATCCCCAGGCGCGGGGAGCCGGGCTCGGAGACCTGGAAGGGCAAGGAACTCGACCATGGAGGCGGCCCTACCTGGTTCACCGGCAGCTACGACCCCGAGCTCGACACCGTCTACTGGCCCACTGGCAATCCAAGCGAGGAGTACAACGGCGACGCGCGGCCCGGCGACAATCTCTACTCCGATTGCATTCTGGCGCTCGACCGCAAGACCGGCAAACTCAAATGGTATTACCAGTTCACTCCGCACGATCTATGGGATTGGGACTCCACAGAAACCTCCGTCCTGGTGGATGCACCCTGGCAGGGGCAACCGCGCAAGCTGATGCTGCATGCCGACCGGAACGGTTTCTATTACGTCTTCGACCGCAGCGACGGCAAGCTGCTGCTGGCCAAACAATTTCTGAAAAATGTCACTTGGGCCAGCGGCATCGCACCCGACGGCCGTCCCGTAAAGCTACCGAACCAGGTGCCGACCGAGAGCGGTACGCGCGTGTGCCCTTCGCAGGATGGCGCCACTAACTGGTATTCGCCCTCGTTCAATCCGCTGACCGGGATGTATTACTTCCAGACCAACGAAAAATGCAGCATATATACCAAGCGCGACCAGCCGGAATGGGAAGCCGGTAAGTCGTACCTGGGCGGCTCCGAGCGCGGCGCGCCCGATCCGAAGCCGCAGCGCATCCTGAAGGCCATCGATTTCGAGACCGGCGAAACCAGGTGGGAAATCTCTCAGCCCGGTCCGGACCAATCTTGGGGCGGTACGCTTTCCACCGCGACCGGCCTCGTGATCTTCGGTGCGGAAACCGGCGAGTTAGTGGCCGCGGATGCCGTGACGGGCGAGGTGCTGTGGAGATTTCAGGCCAACACCGGCTGGAAGGCGTCCCCCATGACGTATTCGTTCGATGGCAAGCAATATATCGCCGTGGCTGCCGGAGGCGGCATCATCGCCCTGGCGGTCACCGAATAGCAAGTCACCAGCCGGCGAAATTCGAAACAGGATCCGAGGAAGCCCGTATCATGGAGAGAATGACTCCCAAAGCGCCGGAAACGCATCGGCCCGAACCCTGGCTGCGCGGGCCCATTGCGGGGCTGAACCCCCTGCTCGCACCGTTGGTTTATTCCTTCCGCCAGGCGCGTGAGGACCTGGCGGAGCATACCCGCGCGCTGTCGCCTTCCCAGCTCTACGCCACGCCTTACAGCTTCGGTTCGGTGGCCTTTCATCTGCGCCACATCGCCGGCAGCGTGGAGCGGCTCATGACCTACCTGAAGGGTGGAGATCTCAGCGCCGCGCAGATCGCCGCCATCTCCGCGGAAAAGGAAGCCCACGGCCCGGCGCTCGATGAATTGCTGGCGGCGCTGGACAGTGCGTTCTCAAACGCCGAAGCGGTGTTGCGCGGCATCGACCCAGGCACGTTGTCGGAGCCGCGCCGGGTCGGGCGTAAACAATTGCCCAGCACCGCGATCGGTCTTCTCACCCACATCGCCGAGCACACCCAACGGCACGTTGGCCAAGCCATCGCGGCCGCCAAGTTGGCCAGAGCTACCGGCGGGACAGACCACCTCCCGTAGTCGCCCGGCATTCCCCTTGGCCGCCCGAAAGACGCCAAAAAGCGATCATCGTCCCGTTCTTATTGGGAGGACCAGCGCCCGGGACGCGGCGCATCCACGACTCTGAAATCCGCGGGCAATTGGAACATCGACGCGGGCGGTTCCGCGCGCACCAGGTTGCTCATGCGCGAGACCGTTTCGCCGCTGCGCGGGTCGTTGCGGCGGGTGAGAATCGCAGTATCGAGGTCGGCGGAATACCAGGTTTCGGTCACCACCACGATGGGCAGTTCGTTGCCGATCCTGCCGGCCGGAATGGTGGTCGTGGTCCGGGTACCCCGCACGGCAACGCCTTCCATGGTTCCGGCGCCCAGCGATTCCACTTTGTCGTCGCCATGGCGCGACAATCGGGGCGAGACGCCACGGCCGTAAGCCGGGTGCATCCAGGCGGACCTGCTGGCGGTGTGGTCCTCCGGATTCAGCGCATAATTGACGCCGGCCACCGGATCGTTGATGAAGACCAGCCTCGGCAGGCGCGCGCGGCCGGTTAGTGCTCCCAGGCCGCTGAGCGATTGCTCGCGGCGGGTGCGGCCCTGGCCATCGCGATAGATCCGGGCAGTGGTGATCTGGTGCAGGCGATTGCCGTCCGCCAGCACTTGGGTGGTTTCGGTGATCAGATCGGCGGAATAGGGTGCGTTCTTGACAACCCGTGCCGGCACGCCCGCTTCGGCGCCGAGGACTCGGACGCCGCGCCCGCCCGGCGCGCCAGGAAATCCACCACCAGGCGCAGGGCCATTCTGGGCTGCCGCCAGAGCCGCGGCTCCTAGCAGGATCGTGATAGGCAACCAACTGCGCATCGTGTTCCTCTAAATCGTGCCTGTCCCAAGTTCGCCCCTAATTTGCCAGCCGAATCGCCCGCGCCAATCCATCCGATCCCAACATGACGTCAGCCTTCACCATTTCCGACGCCCGATCGTCGGCCAGCAGGATCCCGGCCGCCACTACCGCCGACCGCGGCACTTCCACGCTCACCACGTTGACGTCGCCGTCTGGCCCCAAAGCCTCGGCGTTGGGCAGCGGAATGAACCCGTTGGTCTCTTCGGAATCATCCACGTCGGCGGTCTGAATCACCGGCCCAGTTACGGCTGGTACGACACGAAAATTCTGGCCGGGTATCCGCCACAATGCCGATGCCATCAGCACAAGACCCGCGGCCGCTGCCCAAAGCGCAGGCATGCGCCAGGTGGCGACCGGTTTGGACAGCATAACCGGCCGGCGCCGGAACTCCGCCATCAGGAACGCTTCTACCCGCGGCGGCGCCTCGCGTTTTCGCTCTTGAGCCGCCAGCGCACGGAGGTCTTCGGCCATCTTCCAACTGTTCGCGCACGCCGGGCATTCGCTCCAATGTGCGAGGCGCTCGCCGCTCAAGGGCCCGGGCTCCACCGGGTCCGCCATGCTCTTCAAAAATTGACCGCAATTCATCGATGCACCTGGCTAAATCCAGCACCTGGCTGGGTCTAGATCCTTAATCTCCCCCCGCCCTGCCCGCTCCTGGCTGAGTTTTTCAAACAACAATGCCCGGGCTCGATGCAGCCGCGAACGCACCGTTCCGATTGGACAGCCCAGGATTGCGGCCGCATCCGCATAATCCACTTCTTCCAGATCGCATAGGACCACTACCTCGCGATAGCGCCGCGGCAAGCGATGCACGGCACGACGCAACGCCTCCAGCCGTTCGCGGTCAGCCAGCGCCATGACCGGGTCGTCATGAATCGCCAACTGGTGCGTCGCGGCCCCATCGTCGACGCCATCCAGCGCCACGTCCAGGCGCGTCCGATCCAGATGGCGCAATACCAGCTTCCGCGCGATGCCAAACAAATATCCGTTCAGCGTCCCGCGCTCCGGATCGTAACGGCAAGCGCTACGAATCAAGGTCAGAAAAACCTCTTGGGTAATGTCCTCCGCCACCGCTGAGGAGCCGGTGACGTGCATTGCAAACCGATAAATTGCGCCTTGACGCCGACGATATAACACCTGAAAAGAGGCTTCGTCACCCCCTCGCAGACGCGCCAACAGTACATCGTCCGTGTCCGGTGGACGCATTGACATTAAAGGCTCTATATCTTCTATTGTCGCCGAAACCGACAAAGTTCCACAATCCCGACCCCATGCCCCGGTCTTCACCTTAAGAGCGTTACCGTAAATTACTAGAAATTGGTACTTTACGTCCAGTACCAATGGTTCTATCATTAACAGTAATGACTGCTTTCGGACCGGCGAACAGATACGGTTTCGAGGAATCTCTGGCGCTGCAGCGGAAGGTTTCCGAATTGGAGGCGCAACTCTCCTTTTATCAACAGGAAGCTGATGTTGCCGAGAATCGGTTCCGGACTTTGGCGGACGCCATCCCGGTGATGATCTGGATGTCGGGTACAGATGCATTGTTCATCTACTTGAGCCGTGCCTGGCTCGACTTTCGCGGCCGAGGTCACAGTCTGGAAGTAGGAAAGGGTTGGACCGAAGGGCTTCATCCCGATGATCGCGACCTGTGCGTGGAAACCTATTTGAAGGCCTTCACAGCCCGCCAGCCCTTCCGCCTGGAACACCGCCTCCTCGCCGCATCGGGCGGCTATTGCTGGGTCGAAAACACCGGAATTCCACGCTTTGACGGGGACAGCCGGTTTGCCGGTTTCATGGGTGCCGCGGTCGATGTCTCCGAACGGAAGCGGGAGTTCTTCACTCCCGACGCGGAGTCCGTGCGCATGGTGTTCTCGCTCACCGAAAGAGAACGTCAGGTGCTGGTGCTGATTGCCGGCGGCAAATCCACCAAGCAGGCTGCCACCGATCTCGGCATCAGCTATAAGACCGCCGATTCGCATCGCAGCCGGATTTTGGAGAAACTGGGCGTGCACGAAACCGCCAGCATGGTGCGCTATGCTATCCGTGCGGGGCTGATCGAACCATAGCCGGCTGGTGCGGCTGGATCGCCCGGCGAGATGCCCTGCATGAATCCAGCCTTCCTCAAACAAGCCATCGAATTGGCGATTGCGAGCGTCGGCCGCGGCGGAGGTCCTTTCGGCGCGCTGGTGGCGAAGAACGGAGCCGTCGTCGCTACCGGCGTCAACCAGGTGATCAGCGCCAACGACCCCACGGCCCACGCCGAGGTCGTCGTCATTCGCGAGGCCTGCAGGGTGCTGGGGAGTTTTCAGCTTTCCGGCTGCGACCTCTACTCCTCCTGCGAGCCGTGCCCCATGTGCCTCGGCGCAATTTATTGGGCGCGCCCGGCCCGCGTCTTCTTCGCTGCTACCCATGAGCAGGCGTCCCAGGCCGGCTTCGACGACACTTTCATCTACCGCCAGATCGAATTGCCGGCCGCATCCCGCACCATCCCCATGTTTCGCGTGCAGGAACCGGATGCCGGTGCCCCATTCGCCGCCTGGCTTCGCAAGACCGACCGGGCCGATTATTAGTCCCACTCCGAGGAACGGACTTTCAGCCGGCCACGAAACACCGCGATAGCTTCGCCTATGGCCGCGGCTATCCCGCCTTGCGTACGCGTAGGCTCGGATTCCAGCTGAAAGCTGTTACGCTTGTGAATAGATTGGTTCCTGCGCACGCGCAAGCTGATAACTGATAACTGCGAACTCAGAATCAATCGTTTGGAGGAAATGCGTTTGGCAAAAGAACTCTTCGGCACCGACGGTATCCGCGGTGTCGCCGGCTCGCCGCCGCTTGACCAGGCGACGGTTTACGCATTTGGAGTGGCTTTGGGCCGGGAAGCGGCGGCCGGCCGGCCGGCCCCGGAAATCGTCATCGGCGCCGACACGCGAGAGTCGGGCACATGGCTGTCCGGGCTGGTCGCCGGCGGCCTTGCCGCCGCTGGTGTTCGCGTACGTTTTGCCGGTGTGACCACTACGCCAGCCGTGGCGTACCTGACGCGTACCGGACCGTTCGCCGCGGGCGTCATGATTTCCGCCTCGCACAATCCTTACCGCGATAACGGGATCAAGGTTTTCGACCACAGCGGTTTCAAGCTCCCCGACGCGGAAGAACACCGCATCGAACAGGAGATCTTCCGTTTGCGCGAGAGCCTTTCCCCCCAGCCCTTGGCTCTCGAGGCTGATCCCGCCCTTGACGGCCGGTATCTCGCCTGGCTGGAATCCATCCTTGAAGTTCGTTTTGAGGGGCTTCACGTTGCGCTCGACTGCGGCAACGGCGCGGCTTACCGGCTCGGTCCTGAGCTCTTCACCCGCCTTGGCGCCCGTGTAACTGTCTTCGCCGCCGAACCCAACGGTCGAAACATTAACCTGAATTGTGGCGCTACCTGCATCGAACCCCTCCGCCAGGTGGTGCTGGAATCCGGCGCCGATTGTGGTGTAGCCTTCGACGGCGATGCCGACCGCGCCATTTTCGTTTCCTCCCGAGGCAAGATTCTGAACGGCGATGCCGTGCTGCTGGCTGCCGCGCGTGCCCTTCGCGCCCAGGGAAAACTGCCCGGCGACCTGGTGGTGGCGACCGTGATGTCCAACCTCGGCTTGGAACGGGCATTGGAAGCCGACGGCATTCGGATGCTTCGTACTCCGGTCGGCGACAAATACGTCCTGGAAGAAATGGTACATATAGGTGCCACCCTGGGAGGGGAGCAATCCGGCCACGTCATTTTTCGCGATTGCGCTACAACTGGGGATGGCCTTCTCACAGCCCTGAAACTGTTAGAAATATCTCGATTCTGTCAATACGATTTGGAACGAATGACCGCGGATCTGGTAATCTACCCGCAGAAGCTCGTTAACGTTAGAGTTAGGGAAAAAAAGGTTTTGGCCGAACTTCCCGCCGTGGCGCGGGAGATTCATGCGGTGGAGGCCGCATTTGCCGGGGCGGGACGCGTGCTGGTCCGTTTTTCAGGCACCGAACCGCTTGCCAGAGTCATGGTAGAAGGCCCGGATCTCGAACAGGTGGAACAGTTTACGGAATCGATCGCGGCCGCCATCCGTCAAGAGATGGGAGCTTGATCCAGCGGACGTTCGGGTCGTTTTCTCCACCAACTTTGGTCGAACACAGTTTTTGGGCCCTGGGTAGCAACCTTAGTACCTGTCACGTCGTCTTAACAATTGAGAGCGTTTCTGACGATTGGCCCCCAGGAACAGTAATGTTCCGTGGGCCCACCGGCGGCTGTTATCCTCCGAGCGGCCGCCGGTTTTTTTGGGAGGGCGGTTCCGCCCCTGTGCCACACTGGAATTCTATGCGCCTGGCGTGGGCGATACTCCTCCTGGTCGCGCCGCTGACCCTCAACCCGCAAACCGCTCCTCCGGCCGCGTCACCCTGCGACCAGACCCCGGCCTATTCCACTTGCGACGTAGTCCTCGAACTGTCGGGTACCGACGCTGCGGCGCACCCCGATCCGTATACCTCGGTCGACCTCAAGGCCGAGTTGCGCTCGCCCAATATGCGCACCTACGCAATCCCGGCATTCTGGGACGGCGGACGCCGCATGGTACTCCGCTTCGCGCCCACCGTAGCGGGGCGCTGGGAATATCGCCTGACCAGCAATATTGCCGCCTGGAATGGTCAGACCGGCGCGTTCATGGCCGCGGCCTCCGATTCCCCCGGCTTCGTCACGCCGGCGAACGTTCATCACTGGGCGTACCGGGCACGCAATCTGCCGCATCTCTGGATGGCCGTCACCGAGCCGCGCTTCGCCTTCTGGAGCGACGAAGAATTCCAGCGCGCCGCCGACGCCCGCCTGGCGCAGAAATTTAACCATCTGCGCGGCCTGGTACTGGGCGACAGCCCGGACGCGGCTCTCTCTTCCGCCGGCCTTCCCGATCTTCGCCAGTTCGCCCGCCTGGATGGCCGCGTGCGCTACTGGAATCAAAAAGGCGGCATGGTAGACCTGGTGCTGGCATCGAGCGCCGGTGCGCTGGCCCGCGCCCTGCCGACCGCCGACGCGCGCCGACGTTTTCTGCGATTCCTCACCGGCCGCTACGCCCCCATGAACGTCACCTGGGAGATGGCCGCGACTTTCGAGAACGACAAACTCTCTCGCGCCATCCTGGACGATACCGGCAACACCCTTAAACAGCTCGACAGCTATCATCACCCCCTTACTACTGGCGCCGAGATTACCTCCGGTCCGCTCCTCGACGGCGGCTGGATGGATTTCCTCAGCTACGGCACCGCCGACTCTTCTATCGGCGCAATCGAGCACCAACTTTACCAGCAGCCGGCCGTGGTCCGCCTCGGCCGCGAGAACAGCGGGGCGGGGAAGTCCTCTCCCTACGACGCCGATCCCGCCGAATTTCGCCATCGCCTTTGGAACGCCACCATGAACGGCCAATACCCGGTGTATCAGAACTCCGGCGAAGGACCGGACTACGCCGCCTCGCCCGGCGCCAAGACCATGACCGTCTGGTTCGATTTCATGCTCGGCACGCGCCACTGGGACCTGGAGCCGTACTTCGAGCTCGACGGCGGCCGCGCGCTGGCTTTGCCCGACGTCGAATATATCGTCTATGTGGATAAACCCGGACCGGTGGAGCTCACCGTCGCCCGCCATTCTTACGACGTCGTATGGATGGACCCCGCCGATGGCAGTACCCAGAAACGCAAATACAGCGGCGAACACTTCGTGGGCGAGCCGCCCGACCGCTTTCACGATTGGGTGCTCCACCTGGTGCGCGAAGGCACGCTCGAAAGCATGAACCGTTCCTACAAGTTCGAATCCCGCGATGTGCCGGTGCAGGAAATCCAGGTCAATCCGGAAAAGGTGCCCTTCGAAATCAATGCGCCCGCGGGCGACCTCACCCTTGGCAAGCCCGCCTACTTCTCCGTCAAGCTGAAACACGCGAGCCGCGGCACCCGCAACATGCTCTGGCTCTGGACCTGCGAAGTGACCGAAGCTCACCAGGGCTATCGCGTCCTCGGTACCACCCGGCAGGGCACCTTTTATCCGCCCGCCGGCCTGACCCTCGAATACCCGGCCAACCTGCTGCTCCGCGTCTACGGCATCAACAACTATGGCACGGTCTATATGTCACCCAAGGGATTCGGACTGAATCGATGAGTACGCGCGCGAGGGAGCTGAAAGCCGATCGCTGAATGCTGAAAGCTTCTCCCCTGATTCTCGCGCTCGACACCACCCGCGACGACGCCAGCCTGGCGTTGGCCCGCGGCAACCGAATCCTGGAGGAGATAGGCCTCGCCTCTCCCGCCGGCTTCGCCCACGTTGTCCACAACGCCATCGATGCGCTTCTGTCGCGCCACGGGTTGACGATCGCCGCAGTGGATTGTTTTGCGGCGGCTTCCGGGCCCGGTTCGTTCACCGGCGTCCGCGTCGGTCTGGCCTGCGTGAAGGGCCTGGCGGAGGCTCTGGCCAAGCCCGCCGTGGGAGTCTCCAGCCTGGAAGCCCTGGCCACGTTTGGCCGGGCCCCGCTGCGCGCTCCCGTGCTCGACGCCCGCCGCGGCCAGATCTACGGCGCCGTCTACGACGCCTCCGGCCGCCTGGTCGCCCAGGAGTTGGTGATTGCGCCCGCGGCCTGGCTGCCCACGCTTCCCACTGGCGTCCAGTTCATCCGCATCGAAGGTCAGGAGCCGGCGCTTCCCCTGCCGCCGCACGCCAACGTGGCGACCGCGCCCCGCGCCCAAGCCGCCGCCGTCGCCATGCTCGCTCTCGCCCGTCTCGAGGCCGGCACCGCCTCCGACCCCGCGGCCCTGGACGCCAATTACGTCCGGCGCTCCGACGCCGAGCTCTTCTGGACCGAGCCGCGAATGACCTGACCCAGAGGGTGGGACAGACGATTCGTTTTTCGTCGTCTGTCACGCTGCCAGGGAGGCGGCCCTATCGCCCCTGCACCTTCAGCATCACCACTCCGTGCGAGGCCACTTCCGCGGCGTAGTCCGCGCCGGCTTTCCGGTCGGCATGGGCCCACAGGTCGCGGATTTTGGCGATACGCGTCAGGCCGATATCCGACGCGTGAAAGGTAACCTTGGCCGAAGCCTCGCCGCGGTTGAACAGGCCCACCGCCCAAGCGCCCCCAGCCAGAGGCCGCGTCCAAACTTCCACCTCGCCGCTCTTGGCCACGCGCTTCCCTTGCTTGCCCAACGGGTCCTGATCGATGGCAATCACTTCTTTGTTGGTCAGAATCTCCAGAATGTTGGGAGGCACCTCGCGGAGGTCGTTGCCCGCCAGCATCGGCGCGGCCAGTATCGACCACAGGCTCATATGCGTGCGATACTCCGTATCGGTCATGCCGCCGTTGCCGATTTCGAGCATGTCCGGGTCATTCCAATGGCCCGGGCCCGCGGCGGCCTCCAGACCCGCTTGGAGATCGAATCCGATATGCGACATCGATTGCCAGTTGTCGCTGATATCCCCGGTGGTGCGCCACAGGTTGCCGCCCACGCTCGCGCCCCATTGCTGCACCTTGAAAACGCCGTACTGGCAGAGGCTGAAAACGATTGCGCGCCCGGAGTTTTCGAGGGCCAGACCCATTTTCGCGTAAACCGCCGGCATCGAATGATAGTCGTACACCTGGCTGGCGCTGCACCAGTCGTATTTCAGGTAGTCCACGCCCCAGGCGGCGTAAGAGGCGGCATCCTGCTCTTCATGCTGGAAGCTGGCTTCGTAATTGGCGCAGGTTTTGGGGCCAGGCCCCGAATAAATACCGAACTTCAGCCCTTTGCCATGGATGTAATCCGCCAGCGCCTTCATGTCGGGAAATCGCTCGTTAGTCAGGATGTTTCCCTGCCGGTCGCGCCCCGCTTCCCAGGTGTCGTCGATGTTGACATACACATAGCCGGCATCCTTCATGCCGTTCCGGACCATCGCGTCCGCCACCTGCCGCACCAGTTGGTCGCTTACCTGGTTACGGAACTTGTTCCAGCTATTCCAACCCATCGGCGGCGTTTTGGCGAGGCCGTTATATGGAACGTCTTTGGCCGCGGGCAGGCTCAGCTTCGGTGGCGCCGGCGGAATCGGCGGAGGATCGCCGGTGGCGACGCGGGTGAGCGGGATTTCGCGCGCGCCGCCGCGGCCGCCCGTTGCCGGCAGCGTGATCTTCAATTCCTGGCCCGCCAGCGTCCCCGCGTAGTTGGCGCGCCGTTCTTCTCCGTAGTAGTCGGTAACCACAACGAACGAAAAACGATTGCCCTCGATCTTCCCCTCTGCAATGGGTGTGTCGCCGCCCCGGCCCGACATATATCCGGTCAGCCGGCCGCCGTCGGCCTTGAGCCACAGCGAAATGGCCGGCCCACGGCCAGCTTGGGGAGCGCTCTGTCCGCTGGGCGGTTCGACTACCCAGTGTCCGGTCCAATCGTCGGCGTGGACCTGCTGCGCGATCGCGGCGCAGCCGAGTACGAACAAAATACAAAAAGACCGCATGGTCACCAGAATACAAGCTATTTGAATGTGCCGCATCCCGACGCCCGCGCCCGTCGAACGCCGCCGTGCTTCTCGAACTCGGGTATCCGCACGCAATCGCAATTGCGAAACCACGTAGAATGGCCGGCCGGTCTGGCTCACTGGCGTATGCTGGAAGCTTATGATCTGCTTCCGGACCGTGTTGCTTCTACCTGTTTGCGCCATCGGACTGGCCCAGAATCCCGCCGCCCTGCTAAACGACCCCTCCATCCGCGCGGCTTTCGCCGCCATCGAGCGCAATGAGCCGCGCATGCTCGAAGAACAGATACGGGTGTGCCAGATTCCCGCGCCGCCGTTCCACGAGGAAGTCCGCGGCCGCGAGTTCGCGCGCCTCTTCCAGGGCGCCGGCCTGAAGGATGTTCGCATCGACCGTGCCGGCAACGTCGTCGGCGTTCGCCCCGGCCGCTCCGCGCACCCCAACCTGGTGTTTGCCGCCCATCTCGACACGGTCTTTCCGGAAGGCACCGACGTAAAGGTGACGCGCGACGGCAGCGTGCTGAAGGGGCCGGGCATCGGCGACGATTGCCGCGGCCTGGCCGTGCTGCTCGGCATGATCGCCGCGCTTGACGAGGCCCACGTCGAGACGCCCGGCACCATCACCTTCGTGGCCGACGTCGGCGAAGAAGGCCTGGGCGATTTGCGCGGCATGAAAGAGCTGTTCGGCGCTACCTTGAAAGGCCAGATAGACAAGTTCGTTTCCATCGACGGGATCGGCCTGGGGCTCACCCACATCGGCGTCGGCAGCAATCGCTACCGGGTCACATTCAAAGGCCCCGGCGGACACAGCTATGGCGCTTTCGGAATGGCCAATCCGATTCAGGCCATGGGCCGGGCCATCGCCAAGATCGATGCCTTCGAAGTGCCCACCCAGCCCAAAACCACCTTTAACGTGGGCCGTGTGGGCGGCGGCACCTCAGTCAACGCCATTCCGTTTGAAGCCTGGATGGAGGTGGACATGCGATCGGCCGATCCGGCCGCGCTCAAGGCGGTCGACGAGAAGTTTCATGCGGCTCTTCATGCGGCCGTGGAGGAAGAAAACCAGCGCTGGCACAATCGCGGACCTGTCTCGGTCTCCGCGGAGCTGGTAGGTCTGCGCCCTGCCGGCCAGACCCCCAAGGATAGCCCGATCGTCCAGACCGCGCTGGCCGTCTCGCGGGCCCTAGATATCGCCGAGACCCTGCACGAGGGTTCGACCGATGCCAACGTTCCCATGAATCTCGGCATCCCGGCGATCACCATTAGCGGCGGCGGCGCCGGCAGCGGCGCCCACTCGCTCGGCGAAACTTTCGATACCAGCAATTCCTGGCGCGGCACCGAGCGCGCGCTGCTGCTGGCCGTGGCGCTGGCGCGATAAACCGGCGCGATAATACAACCAGGATAAGGCCATGCTGGAACATACTCGAAAAAGAAACGCTATCCCCGAGCCGCCATCCGTAACTGCCGGCCCTCCCGCGGCTTTCCAATGGCTGACCACGCGCATTGGCGAGGAGCGGGAACGCCGCCGCCGCGAGACAGAGATTCAGGACCGGCTGCCCGAGGCGCTTCGCGAGCTGCACGAGGCTTTGTCCCGCTGCGTGACAACCTATAGGGACGCATTCGGTCCGGAGTCCGCCGAGATTTCGTTCCTGGTGTCGAAGATCCGGGTCGCTGTCGCCGAAGGCAAGCCCAATAAAGCCGGCGCCACACCCGCGCTTCAGGTGGAAGTCGTGATCGATCCTAAGATCCCCGGCTTCATGGTCCACCACGGCTCCGGATCGCTCGAAATCCGGGTCGACATTTTCTCCGGCACCACGCCTTCCTATCGCGACGGCGACCGATACCTTAATATGGAAGACCTCAGCCGCCGCATCCTCGACCCGGTCTTCTTTCCCAAGCTGCCGGAATGAAGGTGAGCCATGAGCAATCAGCGGTGAGCGACAGCTTACAGCCCGCGCTACTTTCCCGCCGCGTACTGCTTCCAGCGGGAAGCGATATCCGCGCTCGCGGTGTCGCCGGGGTGCACGATCACCCGATAGCGGTAGCGCAGCTTCTGGCCGTCTTCCACGGTGGTGGGGCTCTTCGGTAGCGACGGATCGAACACCGAAACGCCGAACGGGTTGGCGGCGAACAAGCCGTAGGCGCGAGCGTGCCAGCGCACCGGGTGGCGCGGGTTATCGGGATGATCCAGGATGGCGATGCCCACTTTCTCGTCCCCGATCGTGCCCCAGTAGTCGCACCAGTTGCTGGGCTTGCCCCACACTTGCTTTTCGCCGGTGAGCCCGTCGGCATTGGCGATGTGGCCGGTGCCTTTGTCTTCCTGCAGCACCGGGCGCATGCGGATGCCGAAAGCGCCGTCCTTGGTGTCGCCGAAAACAACCTTTTCCGCCGCCGTCAGGGTGATATCGAAATCGATGACGCGCACCTTTTCGTCGCCGTAGAAAGTCATCACCCGAAATTCGGTGAGCAGCTTGTGGCCCTCCAGGCTGGTCCAATCGAAGGTCGCCGCGATGGAGCCGCTTTTCTTGCCGCTTCTTACCGAATCCACCTTCGCCAGCACGATCTTGCCGCGGTTGGGCGTGGTATAGGAGGCTTCGTTGTTCCAGAAGTCCAGCCCGTTGACGCTGTCGTGGGCGAACCACAGGCCGCGCTGGTGCTGGTGATCAGGCTTGGCAATGGAAGCTTCCTCGGCCACTTTCTCCATCGGCCACATGCGCGTGACATAGGTGCCGGTGGCCGCGCGCAGCGGATGCAGGTAAGGTTTGGTCACGTCCTTGCCCGCCATATAAAAGGTAGTGAACGGCTTGCCGCCGATGTCGACGGCGATGGTTTCGGCCGCCGCCGTGATTTTGACCTGGCCCGCCGCCGGCACTATCAGGGCCGCCGCCGCGACCAGGGGATAGATCGCTTTTCGCACTCCTCTATCGTAATCCCGAGGCCGGTGCCGCGAAAGCCGGTGGCGCGGCGTTGACTCTTGCGAGACCGCTCATAGCCGATCCATTAGCGTTCATTGGAAGTGTTCCGGCTGCGTCAGGGCGCCATTGCCGGCGGAATCCCAAACCGCGAAGCGCACCCACTTTTTCCCGGCCGGATTGAAGGGTATGTGGAAGCGATGGCTCGAGAGCGGCGCCATGCCAACCAGCGATATCGGCTCTGCATGGGTGCTGGTGCCGTCGCCCCAAACCAGCTCGGCGAATTCGGGCGGGAAAGTCCATTCCACCTCGGCATCGTAATACGACTGCGAGCCAGTGCGCAGGGTGCCGGAATGGAAACCCCAGCTTCGGAACAGCACTTCGCCCGAAGTGACGAAGTAGCGGCCGGCGCGCATGGCGTCGAGCACGGGTGCCCAGCTTTCGCCGAAACGCGGCACCCGGTCGAGTTGGATGTAGTTGACAACAAGTTGCGGGTAGGTTTCGTCTTCGGGGTACTTCATATAGGTGTCGCCCTCGGCGATCATGAACTTCGGCCCGCTCCAGTTGTTCATGTCATCAAGCAGCCCCAGGCAGCGGGCTTCGCAAATGCGCTTCTCGGAAAGGTCCACTGGCAGGGATTGGAAAGACCCTCCCAGGAAATGGCCGTCGTTGAAAAAATCGGTCCCACGGGTGGCGTCGGGATAGCCGGCGGAGCCCTTGGCGCGGGGATGGGTCTGCCAGACCAAGCCGTTCTCGTCGCGCAGCAGTTGCAACTCGGTTGCAGCGGAAGCCGTGTGGTAGACCTTGCCGAAGGGCTCCACGGTTTCCGCATACGGCTGGGCCGGCGGGCTCGCGGGCTTGCGCAGGTGGGTGAAATAGACCGGCTTGGGAAAGGTGAACATGTAGTGGCCGCCAAAATTGGCGTCGGGCTCTTCGCTCGGAATCAGCAGAAAACCCTTGTCGGAAAAGCGCCGGCAGCTTTCGAAGTAGACCTTCTGTTCGTTGAGGCGGATGGGGCCGGTATCGGTGGGATGGGAATCGCTGTGGAAATCGGCGAGAATGGCGATCTTGACTCCGAGGGCGCGGAACACGCCGACCCAGGAAGGCTGCTGGTCGAGGGTTCCAGCGTCGGTCGCGAGCTCATTGAGGTGAAAGTGGAAGTGGCTGACCAGCACCTGGAAGCCGGGCATCTCCTTATATATATCGTCGTGGGTATAGCGGAGCGCGTTTTCGGCGGTGACACGGCTGCCGGAGGGGCTGAGGTAGAAATATACCGGCATGTGCTGCCAGGTGCCGGGGGGAGCGTTGTAAAGGGCGAAGTTGTCGATTTCGCCGCGCGATTCCGAGACGCGCCGCGTCCAAACTTCGTCGGAAACGCCGAGCGGCTTATAGCCTTCCTCGCGGTCGGGCTGGCGAACGCCGAGGGCGAAGGACGTATCGCCGTCCTTGCGGTAATAGTCGTAGCCCAGGTTGGTTTCGATTTCGCGCGCCCAGAAGAACTTGTGGGATGGCGGCAGAACCCCCAGCGCGCCGCCGCCCGCTTCGAGAATGGCCAGGCGGTTGCGCGCGCGGATGCCGGCCGGGTCCTGGTTTACCGCTCCTCCGAAGCGATATTCCTGCCAGGCACGGGCCGGGTCCCGCCACACCACGCGGGTTTCCGCGGCGAGCGCGAAGCCCTTCAATCCGCCGATGTATTTAAAGGCCACCGATGGCTCATCGGTTTTGGCGATGACTTCCTGGCGCAGCAGGTTGGAGCCGCGATAGGCGGTGTAGAGCAGGCGGCCCTGGAAGATGCCGAGGTCGACGCCGTCGAAGCCGACTTCAAGGCGCGCGCCCTCGGTCGCGACCTGGCAGGCGGTGGAATGGAAGCCGGCCCAAGCGCGGCGGATTTCGGCGGCCGCCCGCGGCATGTCCATGTTGCCGCCGGGACGCCCTGGAACCATCAAGGGCGCGTCCCAGAAGGCGTTCCACTTTTCCCGGTCCACCACTTCGGGGGTGAGGGCGATACCGAGCTCGCGCAGCGGCGCCATCTGCTGTTCGGAGAGGCGGCGCTTGCCGCTGGTGATCTGGAATTCCGGAGTCAGGTTGCGGCCCAACACGATCCATTTTCCCTGGGCGGAGCGCGCCGCAAGCTCGCGCACCACGGGCCGGCCTCCGCTGGCGGCAAAGGTGGCTCGCAGCTCCTCGCCGCGCTCGCCGAGCCAGGCGACTTCCACTCCGCCGCCGGCGCGAGCGGCGGTTAAGCCGGGCTGAGCCTTGTAGGCCGACCAATCGCAAGCCAGTTCCTGCGCGGTTGCTGGAGTGGCCAAAACTATCGTCGCGATACAAAAACCCGAAAGGCGCATGGTCTCCTCTTTTGAGCGCTGGCCCGTTCCATTCTAACCTTCCTGCCGATATGGCTGGCTGGCACTCTGGGCAGCGGGCCAAACGCCTCTCACCTGCCGGCTTTCTCCAGCAGCATTCCGCGGACAGCCGCGAAAATCCGTTCCAGGGCGGGACGCCGGTAGGCCCAGCGTTCGTCGGGCTCGGGCGGGTTCACCACCATGGTGGCGTTGGCCTCGAACAGCAGCAGGTCGCCGGCCGGGCTCAAGCCGAAATCGATGCCGGCATAGTCCAGGCCGAGCGCGGCTTGAATCTGTTCCAGCGCGGCCATGGCGCGCGGCCCCAGCACGCCAGGCATATTTTCCAGGAACTCCGCGTCTTCGGCGCGATGCTCGCCTCGTTCGGCCATCTCGGCGGTGAAGTAGTGAATCTTCCAGTGGCTCGCAATTGCCAGGTGCAATGGATACAAACACCCGTTGATCATCATGACGCGGTACTTGCGGACTTTGCCGTCGGCGCCGCGGGAATCCAGATACTGGATGGCGATCAACTCGGCGCCGGGCAGCCCGGCCACGGCTTCGGCCAGAACTTCGGCGCGGTCGACCAGCACAAAATGCCGGCCGGTGTGAAAGCCGGGCGTGCGCAGCAGCAGCGGAAAGCGCAGGCCGTGCCGCGCCAGAGTGGTTTCCGCATCCGCCGCCATCAACAGTTCACGCGCCAAAGTGACCGTGGCCGGGGCGACGACTCCGCGCAGCCGTGAGAGGCGCTCGGCATTGTCGGCTCTTCCGGTGGCCATTACCGCCGCCGGCGCGTTCAGCATCGGCGCGCCGGTAAGCGCCGCTACCGATTGTGCCGCCAGCAGCGCCTCGGCGGCCAGATCGGCATCGCCGATAGCGTTGAATACCAATTGATGGCGCGGCAGAAGCTGGCGGAAATCGTAGAATTCGGGCACCACCACGGTGGTCTGAAACACGCGATCGTCCAGAAAATTACGCGTCGGGATGTTGCCGCCCACCGCCGAGATCAGCAGCAGCAGCGGCACCGGGGGCCCCTCGCCGCGGTATGGCATGGGGAGTACGGCGCGGCCTTCGAAACCTTTGCGGCGGTGCCGGGCCGCACCTTCGGCGTCGCCCATCTCAGCCAGCACGTAGGAGAGCCCCTGGTGCGCCTCCGGGTAACCCGGAGCACAACGCAAAGCCGCCTCGTAATGTTCGCGGGCCGGCCCGGGCTCGCCGTTTTCAAAGAGCACATTGGCCAGGTTGACGTGGCTCATGGCGTCATCGGGATGGCGCGCCGCGGCTTCGGCATAGGCCGTGCGGGCCGCGGTTCGATAACCGGTCGAGTGCAGCAGCGTGCCCAGGTTGTTGAGCGCCCGGCGGTCGGAGGGAACTCGCCCCAAGATCTCCAGGTAGGCGTTGCGGGCCTCCAGCGTGCGGCCCAGTTCGGTCAGCAGGCGGGCACGGTCGAGCCGCAAGACGACTGCCTCCGGCTCGGCGGCAATACGCGTCTCCAGGGCGAGCAAGGCGGCTTCGCGCGCCAGGCGCGGTGGCCAATCGGTGGCGGCGCCGCTCGCAGCCGCTGTGCTGCCAGCCGCCCGGTCCCGCAACCCGCGGCCAAAGGCCACCGTCCGCTCCACCAGCGCGTCCAGGTCGGCCGTTCGGGTGCGGTGGTTGACGATGGCCGCGCGAATCGCCAGCTTCCCGCCCACCACTGTAGTGGAGGGCGCCGCCACGCCGGATTCTTGCAGTTCCACGGCGATGCGCGCATTCACACGATGCGCTTCCTCCGCCCGGTAGCGGAAACACACCACGTTCAGCTCCACCGGCGCCGCCAGTTCCAACTCTGGCGTCCGGGCGACGCGGCTTTCCAGGTACCGGGCCAGCTCGCAGGTGCGTTCGATCGACGCGCCTATCGCCGCGGCGCCGTAGACCTTGAATGTGAACCAGGTTTTCAGGGCGCGAAAGCCGCGCGAAAGATCGGGTCCGTAGTCGCACGGCCACGGCGAGCCTGCCGCGAGGCCCTGGGCTTCCCGCCGCAAATACGGAGCCGACGTGGCGAACGTTCGCCGATGCAATACGCCGTCGCGCACCAGCACGAAGCCCGCGTCGTAGGGCACCTGCCCCCACTTGTGAAAGTCGAAGGCCAGCGAATCGGCGCACTCGATGCCCTTCAGGCGGGGCGCCAGGCTTGGCGCCAGCATGGCGAGGGCACCGCATGCGCCGTCCACGTGAAACCACAAGCCCTCGGCGCGGGCGAGTGCGGCCAGCGTATCCAGATCGTCGATCGCGCCCGTGTCCACCGTTCCCGCCGTGCCTACCAGCAGGAAGGGCGTAAAGCCGGCGCGGCGGTCCGCGTCGATGGCCGCGCCGAGTGCCCCCAGGTCGATCCGGTAGCGGCCATCCACCGCGATCCGGCGCAGCGCGTCGCTGCCGATGCCGGCGATGTCGAGAGCTCTGGCGATACAGCCATGTACCGCCGCCGAGGCGTATGCCGCCAGCCGCTTGCCGCCGGCCGCAACCCCCGCGCAGCGCGTCTCAAAACCCAGCTCGGTATCCCGCGCCACCAGCACCCCGACCAGGTTCGCCATCGAAGCGCCCGTCACAAACAGCCCGGTGGCGCTCTCGGGAAATCCGAACAGCCCGCGCATCCAGCCGGCCACCTGGCGCTCCACTTCAATCGGAATATGGTCGCGCCCTCCCAGGTTGGCGTTCAAGCCCGCCGAGAGCATTTCCGCCACTACACCAACCGGCGTGCCCGCTCCGTGTACCCATCCCAGGAACCCGGGATGCACGTTGCCGGCCGCGTAGGGCAACACGTAGCGCATGAATTCTTCGTGAACCGCGGCCAGCTCCGATGGTTCGGCCGGAAGCTCGCCGCGGAAACGCTCGCGCACCGCCGCGGGAATCGGCCGCCAGACGGGACGATCGCGAATGTCCTCGAGATAGTCCAGAATGTCGTCCAGCATGCCGTGCGCCGTGGCTCGAAACGCCGTCCAATCGGCCGGATCCAGGGTGGCGTCGGCGTCGCGCCGCGGAGCTTCGTTGCCCATCTACTCAATAGTAGCCGGGCGGCCCCGGACAGCGGACGATTCCGCGCTGCTCAAGCCAGGCCCAAGGGCGAGGGCGCTCACGGGGACAGACCCGACGTTGCTGCTAGACTGAAATTGCCGCGGTAATACGGCGGCGAATTTTCATGTTCTTTGGCGAAGCCTTCAGGTTCAGTGCGCAAGCTCTGCGCGCCAACCCCATCCGCAGCCTTCTCACCGGGCTGGGCATGGTCATTGGCACCGCCTCTGTGATCCTGGTGGTCACCATTTCGCTCACCAGCCGCGACTACATCCTGGAACAAATCGAAGGCATCGGCTCGAACATCGTCTTCGCCTACTACGTCACCAGCGGGCCCACGGTGGCTTCGGCCGATGCCGACTACGTCAAAATGGCAGACGTCGAGGCGGTGCGCCAGGATCTCGCCGCCGATATTGTCGCCGCCACGGGAGTCATGTCCAGCTTCGACCGGGTCCTGATCGGCAGCCGGCAGCGCGAAGTGAAGGTGATCGGCACCGACCAGGAGTATCGCGCCGTGCGCAATATTGTCATCAGCTCGGGCCGGTTTCTGGATTCGAGCGATCTGGCGCTGCGCGAGAAAGTGATCCTGCTCACCGACGCTCTGGCCGCGCGTATGTACGGCGTCCGCGCCACGGCTCTCCACCGGAAGGTGCGCCTGTTCGGGATCGAATTCACCGTCATCGGCACGTTTCACGAGCGCGTCGAGACCTTCGGCCAATCGGAGATCGAGCGCGACACCGTGCTGATGCCGATTACGGTGCTGCGCTATTTCGCTCCGGTGGAACGGATCGACCCCATGTACGTGCAGGCCCGCCGGCCGGAACAGGTGGAGCGCGTGGCGGCGCGCATTCAGGAGATCCTCGAAAGCCGCCATCGGCCGGGCGCGCCCTATCGCGTGGAAACGCTCACGGCGATTCTGGAGGCGGCCAAGAATATCTCGCTGATCCTCTCGCTGGTGCTGATTCTGGTTTCCGCCATCACGCTGCTGATTTCCGGCATCGGCATCATGAACATCATGCTGGTGACGGTGACTGAGCGCACCCGCGAAATCGGCGTGCGCCTGGCGGTGGGGGCTTCGGCGAGCGACATCCTGATGCAGTTTCTGGTGGAAGCCATGCTGGTGAGCCTGGCGGGCGGGTCGGTGGGAATTCTGGCCGGGGTGGCCGTACCGCTATCGGTCGAGCTGTTCACCGACATTTCGATTCCCATTTCCCCGGTGGCCATCGGCGTAGCTTTCGGGGTCTCCTGCCTGGTGGGGCTGGTCTTTGGCATCCTGCCCGCCAACCGCGCCGCGCACCTCAACCCCACCGAAGCGCTGCGGTACGAATAACCGCCGTGCCCGCGGCCACCCTACATGAAATAGTCTTTGACCTTCTCGAAGAGGCCTTTTTCGGCCGGAGCGTTGTCGACCGGGAGGGTATCGCGAAGCTGCTCCAGGAGTTTGCGCTGGTCGCGGGTGAGGCGGGTGGGGACGCGCACGGCGACGTGCACGTGCAGGTCGCCGCGTCCGCCGCCGTTGAGGACGGGCACACCCTTGTGGCGTAAGCAGAACTCGGCCCCGTTTTGGCTTCCTTCGGGAATCTTCAGGCGGTGCGGCCCTTCGAGGGTGGGAACGTCGATTTCGGCGCCCAGGGCGGCCTGGCCGAAGTTGATCGGGATGGTGCAGTGCAGATCGTTTTCGTGGCGCTCGAAGAAAGCGTGCTCTTTGACTTTGAGGAAAACGTAGAGGTCGCCGTAAGGGCCTCCGGAGGCGCCCGGGTTGCCTTCGTTGGCCAGGCGCAGGCGGGTACCGTCGTCCACGCCGGCCGGGATATTGATTTTCAACTTTCGCCGCATCTGGCGACGCCCCTGGCCGCGGCACTCGGTGCAAGGGTTACGGATAATCCGGCCGGTGCCGATGCAGGTATTGCAGGTACGGCGAATGGAAAGGAAGCTCTGCTGGTACAGAACCTCGCCGCGGCCGTGGCAGGTAGGGCATGTGGAGGGGCCGCTACCGGGTTCCGAACCCGTGGCGTGGCAGCGCTCGCACGGCTCGGTGCGGGGTACCTGGATTTCGGCGGTGAGGCCGAACATGGCTTCTTCGAAGGCGATCTCGAGGTCGTAGCGGACGTCTTCGCCGCGCTGGGAGCGGGTGCGGCGCCGGCCGCCGCCTCCGAACAAATCGCCGAAACCGAAGAAATCGCCCAGGATGTCGCTGAAATCGGCGAAGGCGTCGGGATTGAATTGAGAGCCACCGGCGGCGCCCTGCAGGCCGGCGTGGCCAAAGCGGTCGTAGGCCGCCCGCTTCTGCGCATCGCTCAGGACGCTATAGGCTTCCGAGGCTTCCTTGAAGCGCTCCTCCGCTTCCGGGTTATCGGGATTCCGGTCGGGGTGGAACTGCAGGGCTAGCCTGCGGTAAGAACTCTTGATTTCGGATTCGCCGGCTTCCTTGGGCACGCCCAGGATTTCGTAGTAATCGCGTTTGGACACTGGATTTGCCATTTTAGGATCTGACGGCGACCTTCACCATGAAGTCGTAACCCCTCTGATACTCGCTCAAGATGGTTTGATCCTCCACATCCTGGGTTTCCGCGCGGTCCACCGCCTGGTGGCGGTTGGGATCGAATTTCTGTCCGGCGCTGTCCATCGGCTCCAGCCCGATCTTCTTGAGGCACTCGTACAGGCGCTGATAGATCAGTTCGACTCCCTTGGCGTAGTTGGCGTCGGCGGTTTCCACCTTAAGGGCGCGTTCGAAATCGTCGAGCACGGGCAGGATGTCCCGGACCAGATCCATAGCGGCGAACTGGAGGTACTCGGAACGCTCGCGTTCGCCGCGGCGGCGGGCGTTATCGAAATCGGCACGGGCGCGCTTCAGCCGATCTTCCAGATCGTTCTTTTCCGCCAGCAGGCGGTCGCGTTCCGCAGCCAGAGTTGCCAGTTGAGATTCGGGCGTTTCCACCGGCAGGGTTTCGCCGGGAGACACGTCGGAAACGTTCGATTCGGGATTCTGAGGTTCCACTGATTCTAGCCTACCAAAAGCGTCAATTCGATCAAAACAGGCATTCGTACTACAAAAGCATCTACTAGCAGCCGATGGTAAGGACTTTTCCGTTCAAGGTCGTGAAAAATCAAATTCAAGCCACCGATGAACGCCGATGAACACCGATAAACCTTTTCTTTTCTTTATCGGCGTTCATCGGTGGCTATATTTCTTTACCCGGCCAGAATTGGGCGCCGGCCAAGGCCCGGCTGGTTTGCAGGACGGCCGCCATTACGCGCTCATAGTGCATGCGCATGGGGCCGAGCACGGCCACCTTGGCGGGTTGCCCACTAGCCATTTGGACCGTCATTCCGATCAAAGCCAAGTCTCTCATCGCCGGATGCGCTTCTTCCAGGCCTACGCGCACTTGCAACTCCCCGGCCGGCTCTTCCAGAAAGCGATCCAGCAGTTCGATCAGGCGCTGTTTCTCTTCCAGGGCGCGCAACAAATCGCGCAGCTTCTCGCGGGTGAGCCGCAGATCGAGGCCGACCAGATTGGAGGCGCCCTCCATGTGCACTTCGGTGGTCACTTCCACGTCCAGCAAACCCTTCTGACAGAGCATCTGCAACTTGCGCAGCACGGCGTCGTAAAGCGCCCGTTCCTCCAGCATGCGACGCACCAACTCGCGCCGCGCATCGCCCAATCGCCAGCCGGAGAAATTGCAATTGACGTAGTTGCGGATGGAGAGGAGTTCCTCGGCCGGTACCGGCTCGTCGACCGGCACCACGCGATTGTGGACCTCGCGGTCACGCGTCACCAGAACCATCAGCACGCGATTATCGGAGAGCGGGATCAGCTCGATCTGGTCCAGTTCCTGGGCCAGGGAAGGGATGGCGGCGGCGATTCCCACATTGCGCGTCATTTCCATGAGTACATGGCTGGAGCGTTCCACGCGGGCGCCCAGGGTGGGCAACCCGCTAAACTCGGTCCGCAACCGGTCCGACTCGCCGCCGGCGACCCGCGCCGCCGTGAGCAGGCTCACATAGACGCGGAAGGCTTTTTCAGTGGGCACCCGGCCGGCTGAAGTGTGCGGCTGGGCCAGGTATCCCGCATCCGCCAAGTCCGCCATTACGTTACGGATGGAAGCTGGACTCAGGGCCTGACTGCGCAGCCGCGAGAGGGTGCGCGAGCCGATCGGTTCACCCGTCTCGATATAGGTTCGGACGATGGAACTCAAAATCTCCCGGTGCCGCAATTTGAGAGCTGTTTCCGTGCCCATGGCGTGCGCGACTCTAACTCCCCCTACGGCTAATTGTAACGAATTGAAAGCAAAGGGGTCAAGATACAGGTACACAATACCCGCGGCGGCCCATCCGATTTCCCGCACAATCCGCCGATCTTGCTAGAATGACCCTTCCGGCCCAAAGGAGGTTCCCGGTAAAGTGGCGGCTCTGAAAACCCTCGTTCGTATTTTCAGCTACCTGTTCCATCTGGTACTAACCCTCTTTCTGCTGGCCGTATCCGTGCTGGCGATGGCTTCGCCGACAGTTTCTGTTCGCCTGGACATGCTGCCGTGGAGCGGCGCGGCGCTCGAGCGATGGCTGCTGTTGGGATCGCTGGTAGGACTCGCGAGCGTGGTGCTGGCCGTGGCAGGCAAGCTTCGTGGGCTGTTTCTGCTGTGGGCCCTGGCCGTGCCGGCGTTCCTGGTGAAGGGCTACATATTCAGCGGCTACCGCTTCACGGCGGGCGGAGCAAGCCTGGGGTTGGGTCTGCTTGTGGCTTCGTTGGTGGCTTTCGCCGGCGCCTGCTTGCAGTGGCCGGAGCGGGCGGATCGGCTATAGCGGGCCGGCGTTTGAAGCGTAGGTTACGCTACCTTCTGAACTTTGCCGTCGCGAATGCAGGAAGTACATACGCGGATGCGCTTGCCAGCGCCGTTCACCAACGCGTGGACGGACTGCAGATTTAAGTTCCAGCGGCGCTTGGTGACGTTATGGGCGTGGCTGACTTTGTTCCCGAATTGCGGTTTGCGGCCGCACAGTTCACAAACTTGTGCCATAAGACAGAAATCTCCCCGGTGAATCGAAACTACAATCCTAGCAGGAGAGCGGGCGATCCGGCAAGGGCGCGTGCTTCGGCTCGTGGGGAGCTTTGAAAAATCAAATTCGAGCCGCCGACGAACGCAGTAAATCATTGTAGCGAACGCACTGGAGCGGTTGCCGGGCTATGCACAAAAATGCACAAAGCCCTACTTCAGCTTGTCCAGTTTTTTGCGGATTTCGGGGGCATTCCTGGCGTCGGACGCCAGTTCCAGGTATTTGGAGTAAGCCGCCCGGGCGCTCTGCGGGTTCTTCAGCTTTTCTTCCGCCTCGCCCAGCCGCAACCACGCCTCGCTATTGCCGTCGTTCCACTTGGTCGCTTCCCGGTAGCGTCCGGCGGCGGCCCGGAAGTTGTGCTTTTTGGCGTATTCATTGCCAATATCGACGCTCTTTTTCGACTGCAGCGGATTGAAGGAATAAGAGTCGACCGAGAGCGACGTATCTTCCTCCGGGGGATCCTCTTCGGCCCCAGTGGCTTGCGGCGGATGCTCTTTTTTCAACGTAGTGGTATTGGGCGGAGGCTGTTGCCCGGATGCGCTCCTCGCCTCCGAGAGGCATACGCCGAGGATGAGCAAGGCCAAGACCCAGCGTGACATAATTAAATTATAGCCGCCTCCCCGATGGACCTCCGTGAAAAGGTCGCGCAACTACCTGCCGAGCCAGGAGTGTACCTGTACAAGGACGCCTCCGGACGGGTGATCTACGTGGGCAAGGCCAAAAGCCTGCGGCACCGGGTACGCAGCTATTTTCTGGAAGACAAGCTGGCGGACATCAAGACCGGCACGCTGATCTCCGAAGCCGTGGACCTGGATCACATCCTGGTCGATAACGAAAAAGAAGCCCTGGCGCTCGAAAATAATCTCATCAAGCAATACCAACCGCGCTTCAACATTCTGCTGCGGGACGACAAGACGTACCCCTACGTGAAGCTGACGCGGGAGCGCTTTCCGCGGGTCTACGTCACGCGGCGGCTGCGCAAGGACGGCGCCACATATTTCGGCCCCTTTTTCCCAGCCAACCTGGCGCATCGCCTGGTGCATTTCATCCATCGGCACTTTCAGGTGCCTTCCTGCAAGCTGGATCTGACGCGATTTCATCCCAAGCCGTGCCTGCAATATCATATTCACCGCTGCCTGGGCCCGTGCGTGGAAGGGCTGACCACGGACGAGGCTTTTACCGGCGCAGTGCGCGATACGCGGCTGTTTCTGGACGGCCGCCACGGCGACCTGGCGCGGGAGCTGCGAGCCCGGATGGAAGCAGCCTCGGCGGAGATGCGCTTCGAGGAGGCGGCCGGATTGCGCGACCTGCTCTCGACGGTGGAAGAGATCGAGGAGCGGCAGAAGGTGGCCGCCGCAAAAGGCGACGACATCGACATTCTGGCGAGCTACGCCGAACCGCCGCTGGTGGCTCTGAACCTGTTTCACCTGCGCCACGGCCAGGTGGTGGACCGGCGGGAGTTCTTTTGGGAAGACCAGCTCGCATTCGATGCGCCGGAGTTCTACTCGGCGCTGCTGCAGCAGCTCTATCTCGATGCGCAGTACCTCCCCACTGAAATTCACGTGCCGGTGGATTTCGAGGACCGCGAGGCGCTGGAGGAGCTGCTGAGCGAAAAGCGCAACCGGAAAGTGGAGATCCGCACGCCGCAGCGGGGCCAAAAGAAGGCGCTGTTCGACATGGTGGAGAACAACGCCAAGCACAGCTTCGAGGCCCGATTCCGAGTGTTGAAACCGTCCTCGCGCGCCATTCGGGAAGCATTGCAGGACGCGCTGAACCTGCCCTCGGCGCCGGAGCGAATCGAGTGTTTCGACATTTCCCACATCCAGGGTACCGACAAAGTGGCCAGCATGGTGGTGTGGGAAGACGGCCGCATGAAGAAAGCGGACTACCGGAAATTCATCATCAGGACGGTGGTGGGCAACGACGATTTTGCCAGCATGCGGGAGGTGGTATCGCGGCGCTACGGGCGGCTGAAGGAAGAGGGCAAGCCGATGCCGGGGCTGGTGCTGATCGATGGCGGGCTGGGGCAATTGCACGCCGCCGCGGAGTCGCTCGAAGCGCTGGGGTTCGCCGATCAACCGCTGGCCTCGATCGCCAAGCGCGAGGAAATCATCTACGTGTACGGCCAGGAAGACGAGCCGGTGGTGCTGGACCGCTTCTCGCCGATCCTGCACCTGGTGCAATCGATTCGCGACGAGGCGCACCGTTTCGCCGTCACGTTCCACCGGTCGCGGCGCAACGCCCGCGCGCTGACGAGCGAGCTGGACCAGATTCCCGGCGTGGGCGCGAAGACGGTGACCAAGCTGTTGAAGCAATTCGGCAGCCTGGAACTGGTGCGGGCGGCGAACGAGGAAGAACTGACTGCCTCGGTGGGACGGGCCGCGGCGCGGCGGATACAGGCGCACTACCAGACGCCGGAGACGGTGCGGGAAGGGTAGCGGGCGCTTGCGCCGATTGACAATCGGCGCGCAGATTACCAATCTGCTCCACAGAAGCGCGGGGCGCTGGCTGCATGCGAATTCGACCCGATTGATCCAAAGGCAAGCTCGCGCCGGGCGTTATGCTGTGTGCATGCGAATCCCGATCCCTCTCGTTTGCGCCTTCACACTGGCGTTTGCCCAGCAGACGCGCCACGAGATCACCAACTCCTCGGTCGGCGACCAGAAGCCCAATGACCCGGCGGTGCCGGACGTATACGCCATCTCGAGCCAGTTCGAGCGAGTCGTCATTTTCCGGTTCAAATATCAGACCGATCTGCTCGCCGGCCTGCAGACGATGCTCAAGCAGAACCGCATTCAGAACGCCGTGATCCTTGCAGGCGCGGGGTCGGTGATCAGCTACCAGGTACACCAGGTGAGCAACCGCGAATTCCCGTCGAAGAACATGTTCGAGCAGGACCCGACCGCGCCGGCCGATTTGATCTCGATGAATGGCTACGTGATGAACGGGCACATCCACGCGCACATGACGCTGGCGAACCCGGAGAAAGCCTTCGGCGGCCACCTGGAGCCGGGCACGAAGGTCTTTACGTTCGCGATAGTGACCGTGGGCGTATTGCCGGATTCGCTGGACCTAACGAAGCTGGACGATAAGAGTTACCGGTAGGCGCGCTACCGCAAATTCACGAATGGGTTCACGACCCGAACCGTACCATAGAGCCGGTCGTGCTGCAGGTCCTCGGTGAGAATCTCATCCAGGCCGTAGTGTTCCGCGTAAGACCAAAGATGTGCGTCGAACCAATTCAACTGGTAGGCTGCGCATCCCCGAAGCGCGTTGCGCAGGATCGCTTCGTTGGGATAGAGAACGCGAAACTGGCTCAGAAACTCTTCCGCCTCGCGCAGAGCGTCGGCTTGGCTGAGAATGGCATGGCCGCGGATGGGACGCGTCGTCGCGGCTACAAACTCCACTATCGCCTGGTGCGGCACGCGCACCGAGTCTTCGAGAATGCCGCGCCTCAGAATCTCGATTGCATTTTTCTGCTTGACGGGGAAGCGGCTGTCAAACCGGTAAACCAGAATGTTGGTGTCAACGAGAGCGGCCACGCCCGTAGAGTTCCTCTCTCGTCCAGCCTCTGTCGCGAACCTGTCTCACCTTGCGCTTGCCGGAACGGCGGCGGTGCCGTTCGGTGGCCTGGTCGAACAGACGGAGCCGGGACTGAATGTCGTCGGGCGCCGCTTGTCTACCGGCAGGAATGACACGGATCGCGTCTCCGGCCGGAATCCAGTCGATATTGTCGCCGGGGCGAATACCATACTGTTGCACGATTACTCTGGGAACCGTGACCTGGTATTTCGAAGTTATCTTAGCCATGGCGCGACCGGCTCCTCCTTCTGTCCTTACCATAGCAAGGACGGAATCCTTGTTTCAAGGAGTCGCGATTCGCGCAATGCGCCGCGCCAACGCTCCTAGAGAACGCCGTCCATCCCCTTCACCAGGCGGTAGATCGCTTGCAGGCGCTGCCAGAATGCCGCCAGCAAGCTCAGCCGCAGGGCGTTGGCGCCGTCGGACAATGCGCGTTCGGGGGCATCGTGGGTCTCGACGAAGATGCCATTGACTCCTACGGCTACGGCGCCGCGGGCGAGCGGCTCGATGAACTCGGGCTGGCCGCCGGAGGCGTTTCCGGCGCCGCTGGGTATTTGCACACTGTGAGTGGCGTCGAAGACTACCGGCCATCCGGAGTCGCGCATGATCTTCAGGCCGCGCATATCCACCACCAGGTTGTTGTAGCCGAACGAGGAGCCGCGTTCGGTCAACAGCACCTGGGAATTGCCGGTGGAAGCCACCTTTTCGGCGGCGCGATGAATGTCGTGGGGAGCGACGAACTGTCCTTTTTTGATATTGACGATGCGGCCGGTGCGGCCGGCGGCTTCGAGCAGGTCCGTCTGGCGGCACAGAAAGGCGGGAATCTGCAGGATGTCGGCCACTTCGGCGGCGGCTTCGGCCTGGGCCGGTTCATGGATATCGGTGAGGATGGGGAAGCCTTCGGCCTTGAGGCCGGCCAGAATGCGCAAGCCTTCACGCAGGCCCGGTCCGCGATAGGCGCCCGCGCTGGTGCGGTTGGCCTTGTCGAAGGACGCCTTGAAAACGAACTCTCCCACGGCGTGGCGAATGCCGTGAGCCATCAGGTGCACGTGCTCTTCGGATTCGATCACGCACGGTCCGGCGATGAGCACCAGCGGCCGGCCCTTTTGAAACGCGGAAAAGTCAATGGGCACGGGAGTAAACCGACTCCGAGGCTGCCGCCGATGAAGTTCGCAAGCGCTTCTGGCGGTGCTCGTAAGCCGCTCCCACGAAGGCCTTGAACAGGGGATGCGGCTCCATCGGCTTGGACTTGAATTCGGGGTGGAACTGGCAGCCCAGGTACCAGGGGTGGTCGCCCAGCTCGCAGATTTCCACGTAGGTGTTGTCGGGGGTAACGCCGGTGATGCGGAGGCCGGCGGATGTCAGGCGGGCTTCGTAGTCGCGGTTAAACTCGTAGCGGTGGCGATGGCGCTCGTTGATGTCGGCCGTGCCGTAGGCGCGATAAGCTAAGCTGCCCTCGGCCAGCTTGCAGGGCCATCCGCCCAGGCGCATGGTGCCGCCCAGGTCCTCGACGCCTTTCAGTTCGCGCAGCTTGTAAATCACGCGGTGGGATGCGCCGGGGTTGAATTCGGTGGAATCGGCGCCCTCCAGGCCGCACACGTTGCGGGCGTATTCGATCACCATGGTTTGCATGCCGAGACAGATGCCGAAATAGGGCACCTTGCGCTCGCGCGCGTAGCGGATGGCGTGGAGCATGCCGGCGATACCGCGCTTGCCGAAACCGCCCGGAACCAGGATGCCGTCGTAACCTTCCAGTTGCTTATCGTTGTCGGCGGTAACGCCCTCGGCCTCTATCCAGTGAATGTTCACTTTCAATTGGTGGGCGAGGCCGCCGTGCAGCAGGGCCTCCTTAAGGCTCTTATAGGAATCCTCGTATTCCACGTACTTGCCGACCAGGCCGATGGTGACTTCGCCGCGCGGGTTCTCCAGGCGATCGAGCATGGCCATCCATTGAGCGAGGTCGCGCTGAGGAGCGTCCAGCTTCAACAGGCGCAGGACGATCTCGTCCACGCCTTCGTCGGCGAAGCTGATCGGCACGGCATAGACCGATTTCACGTCGCGCCCGGTGACCACGGCTTCCACGTCCACGTCGCAGAACAGCGCGATCTTCTCTTTCATCTCCTGTGGGATGAGGCGTTCGGAGCGGCAGATCAGGATGTCGGGCTGAATGCCGAGGGCGCGCAGTTCCTTGACGCTGTGCTGGGTGGGCTTGGTCTTCATCTCCCGTGCGGCGGCGATCCAGGGCACCAGGGTGACGTGCACGAAGATCGAATTGCCGCGGCCCTGCTCGTGGCGCATCTGGCGAATGGCTTCGAGGAACGGCAGCGATTCGATATCGCCCACGGTGCCGCCGATCTCGACGATCACCACGTCGACGTCCTGCGCCACGCGTTTCATGGCCGCCTTGATTTCGTTGGTGACGTGGGGAATCACCTGGACCGTCTTGCCGAGGTAGTCGCCGCGGCGCTCGCGGGTGATGATGGTTTCGTAGATCCGGCCGGAGGTGACGTTGTTGCTCTGGGTGAGCTTCGAATGGGTGAAGCGCTCGTAGTGGCCCAGGTCGAGATCGGTTTCGGCGCCGTCGTCGGTGACGAAGACTTCACCGTGCTGGAACGGGCTCATGGTTCCGGGGTCGACGTTCAGATAGGGATCGAATTTCTGGCAGGCGATCTTCAGCCCGCGACTCTCCAGCAGGCAACCGATGGATGCCGCGGCAATCCCCTTACCCAACGAGGAAACCACCCCACCCGTGACAAAAATATACTTCACCATCCCCTATCTCCTCTCCATGGACAGTTCAAACAGACGCGCCACGCGGTCCAGGTCCGCGGGCGTATCCACCCCAATCGACTCATACTCGGTTTCGGCCACGCGGATGCGGAAGCCGTTTTCGAGGGCGCGAAGCTGCTCGAGGCGTTCGGTACGTTCCAGGGGGCCTATCGGCAGCGACGGATAGGCGCAAAGAAAATCGGTGCGATACACGTATAGGCCGATATGTTTGTAGTAATGCGAGCCTGCGGCGCGATCGCGGTTGAACGGAATCGGGCAGCGCGAGAAATAGATGGCGTCGCCGGTGAGGTCGGTGATGACCTTGACCACGTTGGGGTCGTCGATCTCGCGGGGATCTTCGATACGTTTGCTGAGCGTGGCCATGGCCACGGCGGGATCGTGCTCGACGGGCAAAATGGCGGCGTCGATGGCCGCCGGATCGATGAGCGGCTCGTCGCCCTGGATGTTGACGACGATGTCGGCATTTTCCGAAGCGGCCACTTCCGCCACGCGGTCGGTTCCCGAGGGATGGTCGGCGCGGGTCATCCGCACGCGAGCACCGAACTCCCGCGCCGCGCGGTAAATGCGGTCGTCGTCGGTAGCAATCAGCACGGAAGTAAGGTATTGAGCCGTGCGCGCGCGCTCGTAAACGTGCTGCAGCATCGGTTTAGAAGCGATGGGGGCGAGGGCCTTTCCGGGGAAACGAGAGGAACCGAACCGAGCGGGAATGACGCCCAGAATTTTACGCGGCACACGCTAGGTTACCACAAAAATCCCTGTGTTAGACTTGGGAAAGAAAGGATGGCTAGCGGC
>JBEKZL010000067.1:0-26713 GCA_049509915.1 Bryobacteraceae bacterium
ACGCACGACCGCGGGCCGCTGGAATCGCTTTCGCCGCGCGAACTGCAGGTGCTGCGGCTGGTGGCCGAGGGCAAGACGAGCAAGGATATCGCCGTGATGCTGGACCTGGGCCTGCAAACCGTGCGCAGCTACCGGAAGACCATGATGAAGAAACTGGGGGTCAACAACGTGGCTGGCCTCACCCAGCTTGCGCTGGCGACCGGGATCACGCAGTGGAATAAGCCGGATGTCGACCAGGCGGGGTGAACTCCGCGTCCACTTCCTTTCCTGGGCGCGGGGCGGCTGACGGATCCCCGGATTCTGTTTCACCACGTCCATCCCCGGCAGCAGCCTCACCACCCCGGCGCTTTCCAGGACTCCCAGCAGTTCCAGCTTGGGCGGGAGTCTTTGCGGACCGACAGTCCGCACCACGAAGGCCGATCCCGGCCCTTCCGTCTTATACTGAAGAGGAACCGTTCCTACTGGCGTGCAAGACTCGATTCGGATTCGTGGCGCACGGGTCCACAATCTCAAGAACATTTCGCTTTCCATTCCCCATAACGAGCTGACCGTAATGACGGGCGTCTCCGGTTCGGGGAAATCGTCGCTGGCCTTCGACACCATTTACGCCGAGGGGCAGCGGCGCTATGTGGAATCGCTTTCGGCCTACGCCCGCCAGTTTCTGGAGCGGATGGAAAAACCCGACGTGGACGACATCGACGGCATCGCGCCGGCGGTGGCCATCCGCCAGAAGAACACCACTCGCAATCCCCGCTCGACGGTGGCCACCTCGACCGAATGCTACGACTTTCTGCGGCTGCTCTACGCCCGGATCGGCCGCACCATCTGCCCCGACGACGGCCGCGAAGTGCGCCGCGATTCGGTGGATGAAGTGGCGGCCCGCATTCTCGCCCTGCCCGAAGGCTCGCGCTGGCACGTGCTGTTTCCCTGTCCCACCGCGGCCGGTGCCGACACCCACGGCAACAGCCAGGCACTCCGCGACCGCCTCTTCGAGCTGCGCAAGAAGGGATTCAACCGCCTGTTTCAATACGGCCGCCTGTTCGAGTTTTCCACTCCCGAATCGCTGCTGGAAATCGATTTCTCGAAGCCCTTGTTCGTGCTGGTAGACCGGCTGGCGATTCGCCCCGACCTGCACCAGCGCCTGGTTGATTCGGTCGAGATCTGCTACCGCGAAGCCGGCGAGGTAATTTTCGAAAACGCCGCCACCGGCGAGCGCATGCGCGCCAACGAGAAGTTCCAATGCAAGACCTGCGGCCGTGAGTTCGCCCCGCCCGAGCCGATCCTGTTCAGCTTCAACTCGCCCGCCGGCGCCTGCCCGCGCTGCCAGGGGTTCGGCAACACCATCGATTTCGACATGAACCGGGTGATTCCCGATCAATCGCTATCGCTCGAAGAGGGCGCCGTGGAACCCTGGACCAAGCCCAAGTTCCGTTCCTGGCTCGGCAATTTCAAAAAGGCCGCGCCCGGCGTGCGCCTCCGCACGCCTTATTTCCAATTGACCGCGGAGGAACGCGAGCGCGTCGAGGAATTCGTGCAGCGCTTTTTCCAGTATCTGGAAACCAAGAAATACAAACTCCACGTGCGCGTCTTTCTCAGCCGTTACCGCGGCTACGCGCTGTGCCCGGAATGCAAGGGTGCCCGCCTGCGCCAGGAAGCGCTGTGGGTGCGCGTGGGCGGCAACTCCATCGCCGCGGTGACGCGCATGAACATTGCCGAGGCCTACCAATTCTTCGGCAGCCTCGATCTTACGCCGGAAGAAACCGCCATCGCCGGCAAGGTGCTGGTGGAAATTCTGCAGCGCCTCAAATTCCTCAACGACGTGGGCCTGGAATATCTCACCCTGGACCGGCTGGCCTCCACGCTTTCCGGCGGCGAGGCCCAGCGCATTCAATTGGCCACCTCGCTCGGCTCGCGCCTGGTCGGCGCCTGCTACGTGCTCGACGAACCTTCCATCGGGTTGCATAGCCGGGATACCGGCCGGCTGATCCGGATCCTCGGCGAACTGCGCGAACTGGGCAATACCATCGTGGTGGTGGAGCACGACCCGGAAGTGATGCGCGCTGCCAGCCACATCGTGGACATGGGGCCGGGCGCGGGCGAGCACGGCGGACGCATCGTTTTCGAGGGCACGCTGGCGGAACTGCTGGCCTCGCCGGACGGCAACGGCTCGCTCACCGCCCGATATCTGCGCGGCGATTTGCAGGTGGCGGCGGGGCGCCCGCGCCGCCCGGTGAATCCCAAACGCCTGCTCCGGTTCCGCGGGGCGCGCGCCCACAACCTCAAGAATATCGACGTGGAGATTCCGCTGGGGATGCTGGTGGTGGTCACCGGGGTTTCCGGCTCGGGCAAATCCACCCTGGTCCACGACGTGATTTACCGCTCGCTCGATGCCGTTCACAAAGCCATCGACGCGCCTCCCGAAGGGGAAGAACCGGACACCGCGCCGCGGCCCGCCATGGCGCGGGTCGAAGGAGCGCAATTCATCCTCCACACCGTGATGATCGACCAGTCGCCCATCGGCCGGACCCCGCGCTCGAACCCCATCACCTATATCAAGGCCTTCGACCAGGTCCGCGCCCTGTTCGCCTCCACCCGCGAGGCCGAAAAACGCGGTTACACCGCCGGCCACTTTTCTTTCAATATCCCGGGCGGCCGCTGCGAGACCTGCCAGGGCGACGGCACCGTCACGGTGGAAATGCAGTTTCTGGCGGACGTGGAACTGGTTTGCGAAGAGTGCAAGGGTACCCGATATAAGAGCGGCATTCTGGAGATTCGCTACAACGGTTTGAACATCCACCAGGTGCTGGCTCTGACCGTGCGCGAGGCCATGGATTTCTTCCATGCCACGCCGCGCCTGGTGGACCGGCTCAAGGTGCTCGACGACGTGGGCCTGGGCTACCTGCGCCTGGGCCAATCGGCTACCACGCTGTCCGGCGGCGAAGCCCAGCGCGTCAAGCTGGCCGCTCACCTGGCCGCCTCGAGCTGCCTGGGCACCCTCTTCATCCTGGACGAGCCTACGACCGGCCTCCACTTCGACGATATTTCGAAGCTGCTCACGAGCCTCCAGCGGCTGATCGAAAACGGCGGCAGCCTGGTGGTGATCGAGCACAATCTGGACGTGGTGCGCGCCGCCGATTGGGTGATCGACCTGGGACCGGAGGGGGGCGCGCGAGGCGGAGAAATCGTAGCCGCCGGCACCCCCGAGCAGATCGCCCAATGCGCCGCTTCCCATACCGGCCGGTATCTGAATAAGTTGTCGGCGTCCGGCGATCGACCGGTAGCCAATACCGGGGCCAGCCTCTGCTGATGGCCGATTGCCGGCAGCGGGGCGCCGGTTTTCTACTTCGACAACCGCGCCGAGATCTCGCTGGCTACGGCGCTGAATTCCGCGCCGAGGTAGGTGGCGTCCTGCGCGTCAAAGTAGGCTCCGACCGGCTGGGCCGGGTTGTAGATGGGCGACGTTGGCGCATTCGCAAGCCGCTTCAGGAGGATTGGGTCGGCGTAGTCGTAGATGTTGCCGTTGCTGTTGCCGTCCAGTTCGATCGTGTAGATGGCGATTCTGAGCGTGGCATCGGTGCGCATGGCGGTGGCTCGGTCATCCGCCGCATTGGAGGACAGTTGGAGAAACTGCTGTTCGTCGGCGGCCTGACCGGGGTTGTCTCCCGAAAACAGTAAGCTGGTGGTTGGCTTATACGTGCTGCCTCCGGTCATCTGATCGCCCCAGTAGTCGGTGCTCGGCACTTGAGTAAAGTCCAGGTAATACTTAGTGACGTCCGAGTCCATCTTGCATTTGCCGTTGTCGGCAATGAGCGGAATGGACGCTGTATACGTATTCTGCATGGCGGAGGAAGTGGCTGCTGCGTTTGAGAAGATCCCCCACTCAGTCGGCGTTTCCCGGGCGATGAATCCGGTCATCAGGGGATTGCTCGCGGATAGCCCGCAGGTGTCGCCCGATTTGATATAGCTGGCCCAACTGGCGCTGAACCCGTTGGGGGCTCCGTCCGTCTCCAGGATCACGACGTCGGCGCGGTTGGGGCTGACCCCCACGCCGTAGAAGGTCTGTATCGCCGTGTAGGCGGCCTGGAGCGCGTCCACCGTGTTGGTGTTCCCGGCGCATTGAAATCCGCTAATGGCGGTGTAAACGGCGCTGGAAGTGTTGACCGTGCCGGCCGGCGACTGAAAGTTGGCGACCGGCGCTACGGTATACGTGTTTCCCGAAAACGTTACCAGGCCGATGCGGTCGATATCGGGGTCGAATTGCGGGTTGCCTAAAAAGGCCTCCGCATCGTTTCTGGCGTACGTGCAGGCTGGCGTGCCGCCGATCAGGTTTGTCATCGAGCCGGACCCGTCCAGCACCAGCATGACGAGCAGTCCCTCCCGCTTGGCGCTGGCGGAGGCATAGATATTGGCCTGGCTCTGCCCTAGTATGCGCAGAAAATACAGGGGGGCGGTCACGCCGACATTCACGTTGACCAGTTTCGCGGTGGCGGTTGTCCCCGCCGTTCCCGCACCCCCGCTCTGATTGATCAGGGAAACGCTGAGGGCGCTGCTGACAGGCATGGAGGTCATGGCCTGGGCGCCAAAGTAATTCGTGGGGAAGTTCGCGGTCAGGAATTCGGTACCCACTGTCTGGGCGGCGGTCATGTTGCCATTCGAGGCCAGCGCGCGGACGGCGGCCAATGCCGCGGCGTCCACCGCCCCCTGCAGCTTGGTGCGAATGACATACAAGACCGCGACGTCGAATCCCAGCCCCGCCATGATCATCGTGGTGACCAACGACAGGGTGGTCATAATAACCGCAAAACCTTTGTCGCGGCGGTTTTTCGTATGCGTCATTGACCTCCTCGCTGGCCGGACTAGTCGATGGATCGCTGGTATGTCATCCTGCCGGTCAGATCTTTGTAATAGGCTTCGACAAAGTATACGGTTCCGCCGATATGGCCGCCGGCGTTGGTAGGCAGATTCGTCATGATGGTATTGAAGGAGGCGGTGGAAACCTGAACGGCCGCGACGGTGTACTGGCAGGTTGTCGAAGGGGGCAGATTGCCGTCCGCCCTCTCGCACGTGCCGGTGGTGGTATTCAGATCGGATGACGGAATCGTTCCCACCGGGTTTGGCGTGCCCTGCGTTCCGATGAGGTTTTGATTGCCGACGATAATGCGCCGTTCCAACACTACATTATTGGCATTGGCGCACGGCGAACATGAGGGGTCCTGGCTGTTTACATAGAAGTACTCCGACAGAACGATCGCCATGTTGCCGGTGCCGCCGCCGGTTACCGCGTTGGCTCCGTTTCCCTGCAATCCAAAGCTCGCCGCCATCGTACCGGTGAGCAAGGTCTGATTGGCCGCAAGGGAGAAATCGACTCCCTGGGCGAACATTTGGCTGACGTCATTGACGACCTCGATCATCGCCATCACGTTGATCGCGCGGAAGCCCACCGTCATCATCAGCGCGATCAGCGGTACCCAGAAAAACCCGCTGACCAGGACGAACTCGATCATCACCTGGCCGCGTCGATGCCTGTTTTCCCGGTTACGCATGCATTCGAGCTCCCTCTCAAGAACAGCCCGACGGCCAGGTTCCCACCGCCGGACAGTTCAGCGGGTCGCAAGCTTGCGAGACGCGCGCGGCGCTCACAAAAATCGAAGGGCCGGTCGATCCCACCGCGGAAACCTGGGTATTGCTCGCGCCGTTGCCAATGGCGAAGATGGGCGCGATGAGCTTGTAAGGGTAGTTTTGCACGGACACGGTTACCACGCCGAGGTTTACCGGAGCGGTGACCGCGTTTCCGTTTTGGTCGAAGAAGTTGATGTTCAGAGTCTGACAGGCAAGCTGGGGCGACAAGAACGCCGGAGCGGCGTTTTCGGCCACCAGGGCAACGGTGTTCATGAGGGTGGAGCCGCCGAGCTGAAGCTGTCCGGTCACCGCGGCCCGGGCGGCCAGGTCGACCGCCATCTGCAGGCTGGATTTCGCGAATAGAGCCCAACAGAGGTTCCACGCCAGCCAGATCAGACCGAAAAGGATCGAGGAGACGAAAGTCGCCTCTATGAGCGCACTTCCGGCTCTTGACCGGCAAGCTCCATCAGGCACGCAGTCAGCCATCGCTTGAAATCCCGAATATTCAGGATGGCGGCAAGTCGGAACCCGATCAATACTGGAAAGAGTTAACGGCCAGATGCTTACCGCGGTGAAGGCACTCGTGCCAATGTCGCTGGGCTGCTAACCTTTGTCATCTACCGGCGCAGTCGTTTTCCGCTCATAATACACCTCGAATGGTCAGCCTTCCGAACACATCGGGGACCATGCCCGCCGCGGACCGGCCTGCACGCAGGCTCCGCCGCCAGCGTTCGAGCGGGTCGGAAGTCCTGGAATTCACGTTTGCTTTCCTGCCGCTGCTGGCTTTCACCTTCGTGCTGGTGGATACGGCATGGGCGGTGATGGCCAAAGCTACCGTGCAGCGTGCCGTGCGCGTAGCCGTCCGTACCGGCATTACGTTGACCGCTACTTCGCCGCAGATTATCAGCGGCGGCAGTCTTACCGCAGTCGTCAAAGGGCTGGTGCAGAGTAATTCCCTATGGCTGCTGCAGGGCGCTACCGGCCTCAGTTACATAAAGGTGAATTATTATTATCCGCCAGCCTCCGGCACGACCGGCTCGGTTTCGGACGTATCGACCTGTACCGCGGTAGCGCTGCCCTCCTGCCCAACCGTGGCCGATGCGTCGGGCAACATCATGCAGGTTTCGGTGCAGGGCCTGTCCATCGGCGCTCTGGTGCCGCGCATATTCGGCCCCGGCAAGGCTGTCGATAACTCGCCCACGTCGGTAACCGTATATTCGGCGGACATTATTGAGCCCAACACCAATCCGCCCCCCGTAGGGACGGCTCCCTGATCGAGGTGGAAACGATGGACGGGGAAACCATGCGAGGGAAAAATTCGAGCGGCGGGTCGGCCATCGAAATGTGCTTCGTTTTCCTGGTGCTCTTCCCGCTGTTCTACGGCACCGGCGCAATCGGGGTGAACCTGATCCGGACGCTGCAAACGATTCAGTTGGCGCGCGACCTGGGCCACATGTACGCGCGCGGCCTCGACTTTTCGCAATCGGCGAATCAGACGGTGATGTACCAACTGGGATCGAGTCTGGGCCTGACCAGTTCGAGCAGCACCAGCAACGCGGTAGTCATCCTGTCCAATCTGATCTATGTGGATTCGGGGCAGTGCCTTGCCGCCAACGCCTGGACCAACCCCAGCACGCCGGTTGGTCCCACCGGGATCGCGTGTACCAATTACCAGAAATGGGTTTTCACCCAGCGGCTGGAGTTCGGCAACACCAACCTGCGCAGCAGTAACCTGGGCAACCCCCTCAGTTCCATCGTCAATTCGACCACCGGCCAGATCACTCAGACCAACTATGTGACCAATGCCGGCGCGGTGGCGAACTTCAGCGCCATCAATCCATACAGCAATACCAGCGGCGTGATCAGCGGCCTGCCCTCCGGCCAGACGCTGTACGCGTCCGAGGTGGGTGCGCAGGCATGGGCCTGGATGTATTTCCAGAATCAATCCACTTACTCGTTCGATCTCTTTTGAGGTAATGCCATGAAAGTACCGGTTTCGCCCCGACGATTGCGGCAACGCGGATCCGTCATGATCATGTTCACCTTGAGCCTGCCGGTTCTGCTGGGCTTGATCGGCGTGGCGGTGGACGGCACCATTCTGTATGTCGTGGAGGCCGAGATTTCGGCCGCCGTGGACGGGGCCGCGCTGGGCGCCGGACGCCTGCTGGGAACCAACGCCAACACCACCGAAATTGCCGGCGAGTTTCTGAAAGCCAACTTTTGCGGATACGAATGCTCCACAGGTTCGAGCGGCGGTCCCACCGGGGTGTGGGGCAGCTACAACCTGACCCCCACCATCACCTTCACCAACAGTCTGGGAACTTACACGATCACCATCAACGCGACCGTGCAGGTGCCGCTGCTGTTCCTGCGCACGGTGCCGAAGTTGATCCCGCAAACCGTGGCGACGGTGGGAGCCAACGCCACGGCAACGCGGCGCGCGGTTCGCACCGTCATGGTGCTGGACCGTTCCGGTTCGATGGCGGGAACTCCCTTCACCTGGATGCAGAGCGGCGCCGAATCGTTCGCCGCCAATTTTCTGCCCGGCACCGACGAAGTGGGGTTGGTCATGATCGAGGCCAGCGCCATCGTGGCCTATCCCACAACCTATCCGTTGTCGTACCCTCCCACTATGACGAGCGGCGGTCCGGACACCAACTTCAACACCAGTTCGGACCCGCCCACCGGCCCGTTGTCGACGGCGCTGCAGACGATGACGGCCGGAGGCGGCACCGGCACGCCGGAAGCACTATCGCTGGCTTATATCGGACTGCAGCAGGCGCACAACCGCGACCTCGCCGCGAACGGCGTAGATAACATGCTCAATTCCATTCTGCTGTTTACCGACGGCGTGCCCGACACGATTGCCGTCAGCCCCAATTCGACCCGGGTCTGGAATATCGGCACCAACTCCTGGACAACGGGCGTCACTCCCGTGGTCAGCAACAGCAGCGGGTGCACCTACAAGTCTACCAGCACCGCGGCACACACCATGATGGGGACGATGGTGGCGCCTGGAAACGCCGGCGGTTGGAGCACGCCACTGGGGTTGTTCCTGCTATCGGGCTATTACACGGGCAACGGCAATACCACCCTGGCCGGTTGGGAGGCAAACCCAGGCAACGGGAACATCGGCACGGGCGACCTGGTGAACTCCCAGCCTACCGCGGCGATAGGCGGCTGCAGCGGCCTCCAGGGCGGCAGCTACTCTCTTTCGAATCTCACCCAGGTTCCCGCCTACACCATCTACGGCAACGCCACCAGCGGAACCGCCTACCAATATGCCACCCTGAACCAGTCCAACGGAAGCTTCACGACGCCTTACGGCGCGGGGAGTTACGATTCCACCGACCTCACCAATGGCAACACTGTTCCGATCGCTGCCTGGAACGCCGTGGACAACGTCGGCAATTTGATCCGGTCGCAAACCAACATGAACCAGATCACCATCTACAGCATTGGGTACAGCGGCGATGGCGGTGTAGACGCGGGGCTGCTGAACCGGCTGGCCAACACGCCGCAGGCGCAGCCTTCGGGCAGCATCAGCGGTCAGGCGGTGGGGCAGTATATTCAGGTGGACAGTGCCGATGGCTTGTCGAGCGCGTTCCAACTGATCGCCAGCTACATCCTGCACCTGTCGCGCTAGTCCGTGGGCGGCCTGTCAACCTGCTGAGCCGGGAGTCGAGTCCGAAGTCGTGATCTCGTGGAAAGCATGGACGGTTGTTGACCGGCGCTGTGCGGATCGCGTGAAATCAGCAATTTGGACCGCGTCTCAGCCGAGCGGATATCGGTAGTCGCGCCGAAGCTCTTCAGCCGCAGGATTTCCTCGATTCGTCTGCATTCTTACGAATCTGTCACTTGACATGTCCTGGAACATCGAAGACGCCTCGAGCCGGCCTCAGCGTACAACTAGCGTCAGTAGGCCCAGCCTGACCGAGGGGGGTGTTTTCGACCCTGCCCTACATCAGGCACTCGACCAGGCTCACTTGTCCTCGTCTTTCGCCGGGCCGCTCGTCAGGGGCATCTGGCGACCAGATGGCAGACCACAACAAACGATGGTCTGCCCAGGTCTGCCCCACGTCCGGCTCAGGCAAACAGCTCCTGGGCACGGCTCAACTGCGCCGCTACACGCACACCGTTCGGGCAATGGACCGCGCAGGACGCGCAGTCGCTGCAACGGACACTCTGGTGGTGGACGGACATGCGTTGGAAGTTTTCCCGTCCCAATGGAAACTGGCCGTATCCGTCGGCGTACATCACGAAGCGCACCATGTCGGCTACCGGCAGCCCTTTTGGACACTCGCCGCTGCACTGGCCGCACATGCGGCAGAAGTACGGTCCGATTTCTTCCAAGCGAGCCGACAAAACCTTGGCATCGGCGTCGCTGAAGCGCTCGGACATCACTTTGAAATTTTGCTCGAGCTGGTCGATATCCGTCATGCTGGGAACGGTGGTGGCGATGAAGGGATTGTTGATCGCCCACTTGAGCGCCGCCGGAGCGAAGCCCGCGGGCCGTTGCGGCTGAGGAGCGCCGCGGCGTCCGGCTTTGGCCATTACCTTCATGGCGATCACGCCTATGCCAGCCTGGTGCAGCTTTTCGATCGCCGGGCCGTAACTCTTATCCGAGGCGAAGTTATATTGCACCTGCACCACTTCGATTCCGGCTTCGATCACCCGGTCCACCACCGCCGGCAGGTTGTGCGTGCTCAGCCCCAGGCAGCGGATCTTGCCTTGCTGCTTGGCCTTGCGCTGGGCTTCGAGCACTTCATCGGTGACCTTCGCCGCATCGTCGTAGCCGTGAAGGTGCCACACGTCCAGGTGGTCGGTGGAGAGTTCCTTCAGGCTGGTGTCGAGTTCCGCCAGAATGCCTGCACCCGTGTGGGTATCGCACTTGCTGGCCAGAAAGATATCCTTCCGCTTGGCTCCCAGCGCCGCCGCCACCATCCGCTCGTTCTGGCCGCCCTGATAATTACGGGAGGTATCGAAGTAGTTGATACCCATGTCCACGGCCCTGGTAATCACGGTGGGGTCGGAGGTGATCATGCAGCCGTAGCCCACCGTCGCGACCCGTAAACCAGTCTTTCCCAAAGTCCTATATTGCAGCGGCGCGCCGGACGACGACGGCGCGGACGATTGCGTTTGCGATGGCCGGGAATCCGCGGAACGGGATGCCGACGCTACGGCTGGCAAGGTTAAGCCAGCCACCAGAAAATTGCGGCGAGACGGGGTGTTGCTCACGAGTACCTCCAGAGATAAAAGGATGCTAACATCTCATTGTATTCCCGTGTCGAGGAATTCGATATCGTAATTTCCGGGGTCCTAGGGAAAAAGAGCTGTTAAGTGGGAGGTAAACGTTATGGACAAAGGTATTCCACGCAGGAGTCTGTTTCAACTGGCTGGAGCCGCGGCGTTGTTGCGCAGTCGCGTAGTATCGGCCCAGTCAGGGCAAACCGCGGGTCAAGCGCCGGCAGCGCCGGCTGAAGCCAGACCGGGTCGCGGACGGGGAGGATGGGCCTGGGGTGGCAACCCCGAGCCGTTTCCCGGCTTGGACCAGAAATCAACGGTGGCGCTGACCCATGGAGACGACCGCCGCAAGAACGTATATAACGCCTTAATGGCCGTCGATAAAGACCTTCAGCCTAAGCTGAAGACCCGGAAGTACGTGGTCATCAAGCCGAACTTCGTCAGCACCGAGAACCAGTTGGCGGCGAACCATGTCGACGCCGTGCGCGGAATTCTGGATTATCTGTCCGAGCGGTTCAAAGGGCCGGTCGTCGTTGCCGAATCGTCGGCCGGCGATACCATGCGGGCCTTTGAAAACTTCAAGTTCACCGCTCTGCCGGCGGAGTACAAGAAAAAACAGGTGAGATTGATCGATCTGAACGCCGAAGCCAGGTTCGAGCGAATTGCAGTGCTCGACAAGGACCTCCATATCGTCCCGATGCGCCTGGCGGCGCGCCTGCTGGACCCGGAGGCCTTTGTGATTTCCTCGGCCATGCTCAAGACCCACAACACCGCCATCGTTACATTGTCGATCAAGAATATGGTATTAGGCGCGCCGCTGCACCAGGCGCCTAGAGAAACGCCCGCTTGGAACGAGAAGCGCAAGTTCCACGTCGGCCTCCGCCAGACCCATTACAATATGATGCTGACTGCGCAGCGCCTGGCGCCGAGCTGGGGCGCTTCGGTGATCGACGGCTATGAGGGGATGGAAGGAAACGGTCCCGGATCGGGAACCCCGGTAGCCTCGCGGCTGGCTATCGCTTCGGCGGATTTTGTCGCCGCCGACCGCACGGGCGCTCAATGCATGGGCGTCGATCCGGAATGGCTGGGCTACGTGAAGTATTGCGGCGAGCTCGGGCTGGGCCAGTTTGACGAAAGCAAAATCGAGGTCATTGGCGCCAAAATTGCTAACGTCAAGAAATCCTATCGCATGCACACCGATATCGACCGGGAGCTGCAATGGCGCGGCCCCATGACGGAGCTGCCCTTTAACCTCGGTTGGGTGACGCCGCACCACCCCGAGACATATCCCGTTTAAATTCGTTACCGCGCGCGCAACCGCTCCGTTGAAGACGCTCTCCAGGTTGCTGATTTCGCACCGCCCGCCGGGCAGGCGGAACCGCCTGCCCCACCAGGGAGATGCCGTGTGCGTCTTGGTCCCTTTTGGTTGGCCGCAGGCCGATATGGGGCTCCCTTACGGTCGCTGGGGACAGTTCCGAGCCGCGACCTACTTGCCGACCCGTCCGGGAGTTATAATCGCCTGTGGCCGGGAGCCCAATCGGAAATCCGGGTCTGGTTGATATGACGTCGGTGGTTACCGGGAGCGGACTTCATGATTGGTCTTGTCAATTACGCCAAGGACGCCCACTCAGTCGAGTTGCGGGATTTGCCTGTTCCCGAAATCGGCGAGGAGGACGTCCTGTTTTCCGTGCAGGCGGTGGCCGTCTGCGGCAGTGATCTGCACCAGTATTACGGCACTCAGAGCTGGCCGGTGAATTTTCCGGTAGTGCTCGGCCATGAGTTTGCCGGCGTTGTCGCCAAAACGGGTAGCCGCGTGAGGGGCTTCGAGGAAGGCGATCGCGTGGTCAGCGAGACAGCGGCCGTGCTTCCCGCCGACTCGGCCTTCATCCGGCGAGGTCTTTACAATCTCGAACCGAAGCGAGCCGGCTTCGGCTATGGAGTCGACGGGGCAATGGCGTCGTTTGTCCGCGTACCGGCGCGATGCCTGCACCGCCTGCCCGATTCGCTGGCGTTCGAGAAGGCGGCTCTCACGGAGCCGTGTTCGGTAGCTTACAACGCGGTATGCGTCAACTCGCGCATTCGTCCTGGCGACTCGGTGGCCGTCATCGGACCCGGCCCAATCGGCCTGCTTTGCGCCCTGATGGCCAAACTGGCGGGAGCAGGGCATCTGGTGGTTGTGGGCATCCCCGCCGACGCCCGGCGGCTCGAGGTCGCTAGCAGGATCGGAGCCGAAACCGTTCTCGGCGCGCGGAATGAGAAAGTCCAGGAATGGGTGCGGAATTTTGGTGACGGCTATGGCCTCGACCTGGTGATCGACGCTGCGGGCGTTTCCGCTTCGCTTAAAATGGCGCTCGATATCGTCCGCCCCGCCGGACAGATCACCAAGGTAGGATGGGGACCGCAGCCGCTCAATTTTTCGCTCGACCAGCTCGTACAAAAGGCGGTCACGCTGCAGGGCAGTTACTCGCATAACTGGCCCATTTGGGAGAAAGTCATTTCCCTGCTGGCTAGCGGTAAGATCGACGTCGATCCGGTCCTGAACCGGGTTTCGTCTCTTGACGAATGGCATGAAGCGTTTGAAGAAATGCATAACGGCCGGATCGTGAAGGCAGTCCTCAAGCCCTGACTTTTGGTGCGTTTGATATGCGCCTGAACAACAAAGTTATTTTGGTGACCGGGTCGACCACCGGCATCGGCGAGGGCATGGCGCGGCTGTTTGTCCGCGAGGGTGCGCGCGTGGCCATTCACGGCATGTCGCTGCCGGAAGCCGATAGGATCGCCGGCGAAATTAGGCGGGAGGGCGGCGAAGCCATCGCCATGGCGGGTCTGCTGGAAGATCCGGCCGTACCCGCGCGGCTGATCGCCGAAACCTTGGCGCGCTACGGACGTCTCGACGGACTCGTCAACAACGCCGCCACCACCAGCCGCGGCAACCTCGACACCACGGGCCTCGAAGCCTTCGACCGCACCATCGCCATCAACCTGCGTGCGCCGTTTTTACTGATCCAAGCCGCGCTGCCTCATTTTCGGAAGCAGGGCGGAGGCCGCGTACTCAACATCGGGTCGATCAACGCCTACTGCGGCGAAAGCAACCAGCTCGCCTATTCCATCAGCAAGGGCGGCCTCACCACGCTGACGCGCAACCTGGCCGACGCTTACGGCGCCGAGGGCGTGCGCGTCAATCAGATCAATCCCGGCTGGACACTCACTGCCAACGAATATGAGTTGAAGAAAACCGAGGGACTGCCCGAAGGCTGGCCCACCATGCTCCCCAAAGTGTACGCGCCCTCGGGCCGGCTCTTATCGCCGGAAGATATTGCGTGGGCCGCCGTCTACTTTATCTCCGACGAGGCGCCGCTGGTCAATGGGGCGATCTTCGATCTGTCGCAATATCCGGTCATAGGCCGCAACCCGTCAAAGCACATATGAAACCAAAACTAGCCGCCTTCCCGAAATGCTTCATGGACCAGCTTTGCGTCGATCATACGATGACGCTCTTCGAATGGATCGAACTGGCCGCTACCCTTGGCGTCGACGGACTCGAATTCTACTCGGGTTTTCTGGAAGAAAACAACACATTCCTGGATAAAGCCAAGGCGGCACTGGAGAAGCACGACCTCGAAATGCCGATGCTCTGCTGCTCACCCGATTTCACCGAGCCGGACCCTGACAAACTGCAGGCCGAGATCGAGCGGGAAAGACGGATGATCGAGATCGCCGCATTTTTCGGCGGCCGGTTCTGCCGCGTGCTCTCGGGCCAGCGGCGCCCGGAGGTGACGCGCGAGGAAGGCGTGGCGCAGGTCGTCGGGGTCATCAAGAGTCTTCTGCCCTTCGCCGAAAAGCATGGCGTCGTCCTGAACATGGAGAACCATTATAAGGACAACTACTGGCAGTATCCCGAATTCGCGCAAAAGATGGATGTCTTCGTCGAAATCGTCGGCCAGATCGACTCACCCTGGTTCGGGGTCAACTACGACCCCTCCAACACCATCCTGGCCGGCGAGGATCCGCTGGTTCTCCTGGATCGCGTGAAACACCGCGTCGTCTCGATGCACGCCAGCGACCGCTATCTCAAAACCGGCACTATCGACGACTTACGCAAGGAGGAAGACTCGGTTGGCTATGCCAGCCGTCTCTCCCATGGCGTTGTAGGAAAAGGGATGAACGACTACGATGCGATTTTCTCCACTCTTAACCAGGTCGGATTCAATTCCTGGATTTCCATTGAAGACGGCATGAACGGCATGGACGACTTACGGGAGTCGGTCCGCTTCCTAAGAACGAAAATCGACCTCCACTTTCCCGGCTGAGAAACCATCATGAAAACCATCGTCCAAATTTCACTCGATATCACGAACATACCCGAGGCGCTCGAAACCGCGCGGCTTGCCATCCGCTGCGGCGTCGATTGGCTGGAAGCGGGAACGCCGTTTATCATCGCCGAAGGCATGAACGGCGTCCGGGCCCTGCGCGCCGAATTCCCCGCCGTTCCTATCGTTGCCGACTTGAAGACCATGGACGGAGGCTGGCTGGAGGCTGAAATGATGGCCAAGGCCGGCGCCACCCATGTCGTCGTAATGGAGCGCGCTCACCCGGAAACTATCAAAATGGTGGTGCGGGCGGGCAAGGACCTGGGCGTCGGCGTCATGGGGGATAACCTCGCCGCCGAAGATATGGTCGCGGCGGCTCGCAGGCTGGAAGATTTCGGTTGCGACTTCGTAGTCCATCATATCGGCTACGATCAACGCCGCGGTCTGGCGGCCTCAGGAAAGCCCTATCCCAGCCCGCTCGATCAACTGCGGGAGGTGGTTGCCGCCGTCCAGGTGCCCGTTCAGGCGGTCGGCGGACTTTCGGTCGAGCAGGCCGTTCGCACACCCGAATACGGCGCTCCGCTGGTTGTCCTGGGCGCGCCTCTCACCATCGATGCCGATTCCTTCAAAACCGCTTCCGGCAATCTGGAAGACAAGCTCCGTCTGGTCTGCGACCGCGTCCACGCCTATGGCGACATAGTCAAGACGGAACACCGGCCTGCCCGCTAAGGGCCGTTCGGCAATAGCGCTTCGGTTATGGCGTGGTAGACTCGCGCCCATGAGCGAGAACCGCCCCACCCGCCGTGAAGCCTTGCTGGGGCCGGCTGCCGCGCCTCTGTTGCCGAACGCTCTGGATGGCGAGCCCCATGCCTCCTCTCTCTGTTTGACCAGCACGGTTGAGATGGCACGGCTGATCCGCGCGAGGAAGCTGTCGGCTCGCGAGGCCCTGGCAGCGCACCTGACACAGATCGAGCGGGTAAATCCGAAAGTCAATGCCATTGTGACTCTGGTGCCGGAAATGGCTGCCGAAGCCGCCGCGAAAGCCGATGAGAGGCAAGCCCACAAAGAGGAGCTCGGACCCCTGCACGGTTTGCCGGTCGCGCACAAAGACCTGATGCAGACCCGCGGCATCCGCACCACCTTTGGGTCGCCGCTCTATAAGAACAACGTCCCTACAGAGGACGATCTGATCGTTGAACGGCTTCGCCGCGCCGGCGCGATCTCGATCGGCAAGACCAACACGCCGGAATTCGGCGCCGGATCGCAGACCTTCAACACCGTCTTCGGGGCTACTCGCAACCCCTACGACTTGACCAAGACGTGCGGCGGATCTTCCGGCGGCGCTGCCGTTGCCCTGGCTTGTGGACTCGTGCCCGTGGCCGACGGCTCCGATACCGGAGGCTCACTGCGCAATCCGGCCGCTTTCTGCAACGTGGTAGGCTTCCGCCCTTCCATCGGCCGCGTGCCGGACCCCAAAGCCGCGTTCGGCTGGTTCACCCTCAGCACCTTCGGATGCCTGGGGCGTTCGGTGGCCGACCTCGCCCTCGTGCTCAGCACCATCGCGGGACCCGATTCCCGTGCGCCCCTTTCCATCGACGAACCCGGAGAACGCTTCGCGCGGCCGCTCGATCGCGGGTTCAGAGGTGTGCGCGTGGCCTGGTTCCGGAACCTCGGCGGCGTGCCCTTTGACCCCCGGGTGCGCACCATTGTGGACGGGCATCGCCGGACATTTGAAGATCTGGGCTGCATCGTCGAGCAAGCGGAGCCGGACTTCTCTCCCGCCGAAATCGCGTTTCGCGTGCTGCGCGCATGGAATTCGGCGAATACTCACGGCGCGCTGCTGCGCGAGCACCCAGACGCGTTCAAAGACACACTGAAAGGGGAAATCGAGGAAGGGTTGCGGCTGACCGGCGTCGACGTGGCGCGCGCCGAGACCGCCCACGTTCAGCTCTGGCGTGGCTTCCAGGCGTTCCTCGAAAAGTACGAGTACTTCGTTCTGCCCACCACGCAGTTGCCACCGTTCGATGTCGACACACCATATCCCAGCCAGATCACTGGCGTAAAGTTCGATACTTACATCGACTGGATGAAGTCCTGCTGGTATATCTCGGCAACGGGCAATCCCGCGGTCTCGGTCCCGGCGGGCTTCACGCCTGAAGGGCTGCCAGTTGGCTTACAGATAGTTGGCCGCGCTAACCAGGACTTCAGCGTCCTCGAGATCGCGCACGCCTTCGAACAAGCGACCGGCTTTGGCAAGCATGCTCCCGACATTGCGTAGCGGATCGCACGGCCATTGATAGCGGGAATCGTGTGTTTCGTGTGTGCTCCGAGCATGAAGAACTTCGAGGGCCGCGACGATTTCAGTAGGCGGCCTTGTATTGCCCGGTCTGGGTAGCGTGATACCGAGGTGCGCCTGGAGCGCGTTGGTGATGCCGGCGAGTGCCTTCTCCTGGTTCCACTCGGTGGGAATGCGCGATACGATTTCAATGCGGCTCGCGTACGGCTTGAGCGCCTGCTCGAATCCGTCGCGGCGGGCGATGGCGTTGATGTCGCCGAGATCGCCGATCAGGATGGCGGCCTGGCGCTTGCCGGGCGTTTTCAGGGCCTCTTCCGCGAGGTGGGCGACCGTGTCCCTGTCGATGCTGAAGTTGTCCGCCACTACGGTCACGGAGTGTAAGTCGCTCTTGGCTGGCGGACGGTTGAAGAGCACGATCGGGATACCGGCGCGATTGGCCTCGCGGATCGTGGGGACGACGGTCTGTGCGTCTTTGGGCACGACGATGATGGCGTCCACGCGGCGCGTGATGAAGTTGCGGATCTGCTCGAACTGGCGGTTGGCATCGCCATCGGCGATGGCCTCCAGCATGGAAAGATTGCGTTTCTTAAGTTCTGTAGCTATGGCATCATGGCTGGCCACCCTATACCCGGTTTGCAGCGTCTCGAACGCCACACCGATGGTCGGCGCGGCGGTGCCAGCCGTTTTGCCTCCACATCCCGCAAGCACCAGGGCCGCAAGCGCGAGCCACCCGATGTTATTCCGCACGGTGATGGTAGACCTCCCAGCCCAGGTAGGTTTCGAAGGCTTCTGCGAGCATGGCCGCAGTACTTGACGCGTTCATGGCGGCGTGGTGTTCGAAGCCGTCCTTGCAAATGTAGCGCATGAGTTTCTGCAGGCCGTGCACCTCCACCACGGCGCGCGATCCGAAGGTAGACAGCGGGTCGTCGGTGAACCTGCCTTCGCCCACGTAGGTGCGGAGGCAGCCGTGGCGATCGTCGGTAGAGACGCGGGCGAACGTCACGGGGCCCGCGGGCGTGCGGCCGGCGACGGCGCCGTAGGTGTTTTCCAGACCCAACGTCGTGCCCAGAATCTCGGCGGTCCCGACCGCGATATCGGGTAGGAAGGCTTTGGCCCAGTTGCCGCCGTGGAAGAAAACGCACTTGTCCGGGTGGTCGCCGTAGTTGTTGTTCCAGTCCACCAGCGCGCTGGGAGTGCCACTGGCAAGTTGCAGCGCGTACATCGCCGCCACGCCGGTGACATCCACTTCGCAGGCGCTCGGCATGAGCTTCTGGCTCATCATGCTCATGATGGTACAGGCATTCACGCCGAAATTCTGCTGGATGGAGTTCCAGCATTGCAGCGCGGTGGCCTGAATATCGTAGCGGCCCATCCACTCTTCCATGGCGACGGCGAGCTTGGCCATTTTGAGGAGCGCCGCGGCCGGCACCCCGTTGGTCCGGGCGTAGCCGCGGATCTCTTCGAGCTTGCCTGCCACATTTGCGTTGGAATCCTCCAGACGGCCCGCAGCACCGAAAAGTTCGGAGAGGTCCAGAGTGGAGACGCTGATGCCAGCCGATTGCAGCAGTTTCTCGCTATAGCGCGTGGTATTGAACGCGTTGGGACGCGCACCGATGGCCCCCAAGCGCAGGTTGCGCATCCCGTTGGCTACCTTGCAGGTGGCCGCGAAGCGCCGCACGTCTTCGCGGAACGACGGCGCCGAGGGGTGGACGGTGTGCAGGGTGGTGAGCGTGAAGGGAATGCCGTACTGCCTCAGGTTGTTGCACACCGAGACCTTGCCGCAGCAAGCATCGCGGCGGCGCTCGGCAAGCGCGAGGCGGTCGCCAGGCGCCCAGGCGGTTACGCCACGGGCGGCTTCGGAGACGGTGCCGCCCACCTCGTGGCCGGGGATGCGGCGCATGGCCGTGTGCTGGTCGCCGGCGAAGTAACTGCGTGCGTCGCCGCCGCAGATGCCGCACGCAGCCACTTCGAGCAGTACGTCGCCGGGTCCGCATACGGGCCGCGGGACCGCGGCTACGCGCATCTTCTCCTTGCCCTCGAAAATGACAGCGGTCATCGCCGCTTTGGTCGACGTCACTTCAGGATTCCCTCCCGTTCGATGCGTTCGCCCACAGCGCCTCCCGGATGGGTGCGCGCGAAGGACTCGCGCGAGTATCTCTTTTCGTGGAGGATGGTCTCGCAGATGGCGTCCGCCACCGCGGCATTGGCCAGCGAACTGGAAGTGGCTACCATGCCGAACGGGTCGCTGTCGGCCGGGATCTCGACTCTCACGACGGCGTCGGCACGTTGACCCAGTTCCGAACCTGGAGCTCCCGTGAAAGCAACGATGCGCGCTCCGCGCTCACTGGCAATGCGGGCGAAGCGGTTGACGTCGGCGGTCTTGCCTCCCTTGGAGATCAGCACCACGGTGTCACGGCCGGTGACGGCGCCGGAACTGCCATGGAGGCTGTCGGAAGGGTGCAGAAAGAGAGCGGGCACGCCGCAGCAGCACAACAGGTGGGCCAGGCGCATGGCGATTGCGTTGGACGTTCCGGCACCGCCCACCAGAACATGGCCGCGAGTCTGCAACAAGACGTCCACCGCCTGGGCGGAGTCCTCGTCCAGGCTCTGCGCGAGGCCAACGAGGATAGAGGACTCGCGCAGGAGGGTGGCGCGCATCCCGTCTAAACGAGAATCGCCGTCCGGCATTCCGCCCTCCAGTTGCGATAGAAACTGCGCAGCGTGCCGTGGATTTGACGGAACCGTTCGAACGCCGCCGTGTAGACCTGTACCGCGTCGCGGCGCGGTTCGATCGACCGGTCAATCGACACGCATTCCCGGCACGCCTGTTCGATGCTGGCGAATCTGCCGATCGCCACCTGTGCCAGAACTCCGGCGCCCAGCAGCGCCGCTTCGGGGTTCTTCAACGTCCGGATCGGCCGGTTCAACACCGTGGCCTTTAGTTCCAGTAGTCGCTCCGAACGCGCGCCTCCGCCGACCCCGCGCAGTTCCAGGATCGGAATATCGCGGTCGGCGAGTGCCTCCAGGTTCAAACGGGCTTCGAATGCCAGAGCATCCACTACCGCCTGGAACATGTCCCGGCGGCCCGTCTTGAGCGAAAGTCCGAGAAACGTGCCGCGCGAAAGGTGGTCGCACGTCGGCGTGCCGCTGCCCACAACATGGGGGAGAAACATGACTCCCGATGGCTGGATTCGGACTTCATCCAGCAGGCAGCGGATAGCCGCGGCGCGCGCTTCCTCGGAGAACTGGTCAAGTCCCATCACGTTGTTCTGGAACCACTCGAGCGAAAGGCCGCCAGACTGATTGAGCGTGATCGTGAAGTAGTGGTCGGGGATGGCATGGCGGTAGCACGGATAGTTGGCCTCCGCCGAGGTCAGCCAGGCGGTCGGCTTCTGCGATCAGAGCTACTTCGGGCTGGTATTCCGCAGCGTGATCGGAGTCGCCCCTCGCGATTACAAGGGCCGGCTGGAGAAAACCGCCGTGCCGGCCAGTCGGTGACGGCGCCTCACACCACTTTGGCGATCAGCCGCGCCTCGCCCAAGCTCCCCATATCGTTCGCAAGGTTGCCGCCATCGTCCCAGTTGCCCGACATGTGCACCACCAGCACGCGCGTTCCGAACGTCCACTTCGATCTCCCACCTCGCTCAAATACGTATCGCTCACCACCAGGTGAATGCGCCACTCCACCGCCGCCACGGCCAGCGGCGCGCCCGCAGTATTCCGCACGGCTCACGGCGTCTCACCTTACGGTCTCCAGCAGGCGCGGCTGCCGTCGATGCTGACCTGGTAATGTAGCCCTCGACCAACCGCGGATTCTCTCCATCGATTCCCATTACCCAAACCGGCCGCAGGTCTGCGCGCTTCTCCCGGTACGCCCGCTCGCTCGCTGCCGCGTCCCGCCAGAAGATCTCTGCGGAGACGCGCAGCGAAATCCAGCGCATGTCCGCCGACACCTCCGCCGACCTGCTCGCGGTGCCATTTCCGAAGTCAGTCAACTGGGTCACGTTCCCGCCCTGGGGATCGCAGCGGAACAGTTCCAGCGACTCGCCGCACTGGTCCGAGTAGAGAATACCGCCGCCATCCGGCATCCACGTGCAATGCACGCCGGCGAAGCGATTCTCCCGCGTGGAGAGTTGCCGCAAGTTGCCGCCATCGGCATCCATGCGAAACAGGCAATGACCCCCGCCCAGCGCGCGCGCGAAAGCCAGCGTCCTGCCATCCGGCGACACCGCCGGATCGATTCCCATCCCCACCACCTCGAACCCACCACCGGCCGTGGCGATCCGGCACATCAGCGGCTCCGCCTTGCCGAACAGCCCGAAGTAGATCCACCTGCCGTCCGACGTCCAACTCTGCATTCCCGCGATCATCGGCGGCGGCTCCCGCGTCAGTTGCCTCACATTCCCGCCGTCCGAATCCATCACGTAGAGGTTGTATGCGCCATCGCGGTCCGACGTGAAAGAGATCAGCGATCCGTCGGGCGACCACGCGGCATAGCGTTCGTTCGACCCCGGGTGCCGGGAGAGATTGCGCGCATCGCCCGTCCCCGGATTCACTCGGAACACCTCCGTCCCGCCCGTCCGCGTGGAGATCACCAGCAGTTCGTACCCTTCGAGCCTTTCGCTATTCATGAGTAGTATCCTTCGGCCTCCCGCGGTACCGCACCGTGTAGAGCACCGGGAACAAGTACGCCACAAACCCGACAGCGTACGAGGGCTGCAAGCCCATCGCATCGGCCAACTTTCCCTGCAGAACAGGAAGCACCGCGCACCCCACGAACCCCATGGTGAGCAATCCCGACACCTGGCCCGTCAGATCTCCCATATTCTCAATTGCGATGGAGTGCAACGTGGGGAACAGGATCGAAACGAAAAACCCGATCGCCGTCACCGCCGCTACCGCCGCTATTCCTTTCGCGAAAACCGCTACGGCCAGGCACGCCATCGCGCCCAGCAGGTGATAAACCATGTGCGTCGCGGGCCGGATCTTCTTCTGTACCCCCGAGGCCACCATCCGACCCAACGCGAAGACGGCAAAATACACCGTGAACATGCGTTGCGATTCTGGCGCCGCCAGCCCCGCGATGGCCGGATCCTCCGGATAGTTTCGGTAGAACCCGTACAATCCCGCCTCCGTCCCCAAAATCAGGAAGATCGCCATGAAGCCCAGCAGCGCCCTCGGGTGCGACCAGAGGCCGCGCGTCGCCTGCGCCGTGCTCGTCGACTGAAAGCTCGCCGTAATGTCCACGTCCTTCATCGCGGCCGTCGTCAGCGCCACGCCAGCCAGTACCGTGCCCAGCACCAAAAACAGGCTTTCGATGTACGGCAGTTTGCCGGTAACGGTCACCACCGCCGCCGGCATGATGAACGAGATCGCGGCCGGCGCGATGATCTGCGCGAACGCCCCCAGCGCATTGCCCAGATTCAACCAGCTGGATGCATCCTTGGCCGGGCCCAGCGCCGAAAGCAGTGGATTGCCCGCCACCAATTGGAAATTGAACCCGATCCCAATGGTCAGAAATCCCAGCAGCATCACCACATAGTGCCCCCCTCGCAGACCAGGCATCAGTAGCAGTGTCCCCGCCGAAAACAGCGTCATGGCGATGGTCAGGCACCGCTTATAGCCGATATACCGCAGCAGATATCCAACCCCCACTGCCAGCACGAAAGGGATGTTCTTGGCGAACATCGTATACATCTGCTCTTGGTAGCTCTGCTTGAAATACTCCTTGATCTCCGGCAGGAACACACCCTCGAAGCAAAGCGTCATCCCGCAGAAGAAGTAAATAAAGTAGATCATGTACAACAGCGGCGGCCGTTTCATACATAGAACTCCGCCGCCATGGCGGCTACATGTCTTTTCCATGCTTCAACAATCCGGTCGTAGAAGGGATATCCCGCGCAATCCTCGATGGCGTCGTGGCTCGTCAGCCACTCGACCGAGCGCCGCGCGCCCTCTTCGAATTTCACCGTGTAGCGGAATCCCAGGTCGCGTTTGGCCTTTGAATAGCGCGCCCGCGGAATCTGGTGCTAACCAGCCCGCCGTGTGCAGCGGCCCTAAGATTCGCATTCGCCTATTCTGAACGCCTCCGCCCCGGTTTCCTATAACGATCCCGCTGAACTCTTCCGCCCGCGCCGGGGAAGCCCCGGCGGAACTATTTTCCGGGCGCTTTGAAGTTCTTCCCGGCGTCGTCCAGCACCAGCACCCAATCGCTGCCAAATCCCTGGGAAGGCGGCTCGAAATCCTGGCTGCCGCGATTGTCCAAGGGGCCGATCTCCATTGAGGTTCCGGTGCGCGGATTGTACCACCAGCCTTTGACCCGATCGCCGGAGATCTTCCCCATGGTGACGGTGAACGGGCGTCCCTGCGCGCTGTAAACGAACAGGTATCCGTCGCCGCGCGTGGCGGCAACATGGTCGGCGCCTTCCAGCGCGTTCACCACAATCGATTGATCCGGCACCCGGCTGAGGAAGGGCCGCGATTCGATCAGCGCCCGCACCCACTGCATATCGGCCGCGCCCGGACGGTGGATCGCCTCGTTCCAGTAGAGCAGCGGTCCGTTGACCGGCTCGCGTTGGGGTGCGTACATCTGCCAGACGGAGTGGTCGCCGTAGGTATGCCCGAAAGCACCCGAGAAGACGTCCCAGTAAGCGCGCTGCCGCACGTGCGCGTCGAAGGAGTAGCCGTTGTCTTTCGCCCGGAAGGCGAGTGGGTGATCTTCATAGAGCGGTTCGGCATCCATCACAGGTTTCACCGGCGTTTTGTTGTAGTCGTTGGCGATGCGTTCCCAACTCCGCACCTCTGCCGCCAGGCCGTGGCCGGTCTGCTGCATGTTCACGCTCAGCCACTCATCCTCGTGGAACCAGCGCGAGGAGGTCGCGCCCCCCGGGGGGTGGAAGCCCATCACCAGACCCTTGTAGTCCTCTTTTCCGTTGACGCCGATGGCGATGCCGCGGGCCATGGCGCGCCAGATGCCGGCGGTCTGGTCAGCGGACCGGTCGCCACCCAGAATCCAGATGACGCCCTTTTTGCCGAAGCGCTTGCCGACAAACTCACCGTATGCCTGCGCGTTGGCGGCATTGAGCACTTTGTTCTTGCCGGGCCGGCCGTCGTCCAGCCACGCGCCCCAAGACGGCAGCATGCCGATGTACAAGCCCTGGCGGTTGGCCTCGTCCACGATGTATTCCACGTGATCCCAGTAATCGTACTGCTTGGGATTCTTGGGATCGGCGCCGGGGGTAACCGCCGGTTTCGTGGGGTCGAGGTCCACCAGCGGCAGGGAGCCGTACGGGTTGGGGTCGGTCAGCCCGTCCAGTTCCGCCAGAGCGACGGCTTGGATCACGGTGAACTTCTGCTGCGACCGCAGCTTCAGATACGCCGCGGCCTCCTCGCGAGTCAGGCGATGGAACAATTCCCACGCGGTGTCCCCGAGGTAGAAGAACGGCTTGCCGTCTTCTTGAACCAGGAAGCGTTTGTTGTCGCTGACCTTGAGGCGGGGAAGCGTGCGGCGCCCCTGCGCCAGAGCGGAGATGGTGCCCGCCAGCAGAAAGACCGCGGTTAGAATGAAAGTCGCGAGTTTCATGAAGTCTCCTTGTAGCCGGGGTACCCGGGGCCCGGTCGCGCCGAAGGACGCCGCATCGGGCCGGCGACGCCGGCCAAACGAACGTGCGCCGCCGCGTATCGCATGACAAGAGCCGATGGCGCGGTCATGGCTGCCACCAGGATACACGTCCAAAGACGAACGATTCTATGAGAATCCGACCGAAGATTCTTAGAAAACTCCCGTTTCCATCGCGCCACCCGCGCCGCCGGCGGCTGGTGGGCTCGCATGAGGTGTACCAGACACGAAATGAGAGTCTTTTCAGAAAACTCGGTCGGATTGTCCTAGAAGTCATGAGCAAAAAGGTACATGATTTGACTGAAAGTGGAGTTGTGGCGGAGCCCCCAGTATCTTGTCATGATCGGGAAGCAGCCAGTCCGGAAGGCAAGCAGTATCAGCTCAACGAGAAGGTGGCCACATTGATGGTGCGGCATTGGCGGCGCTGCTGAAACGAGTTCATCACTTCGGTGCGCGCGGCGCACAGCTACCGGCTCACATGTGGTATCTTGCGCTCGTGCGCTTCACATTTCTACTTGCGGCCTCCGCCACCGCGTGCTTCGGTGCCGCGCCCATGGGATGGAACTCCTGGAACAGTTTCGCCAACATCGTCAATTCTCAAATCGTTCAGCAGCAGGCCCAAGCGTTGGCCAGGAATGGCATGCGAGAAGCCGGTTACGAGTATGTCGTCATCGACGAAGGCTGGTGGCTGGGCGAGCGTGACGCCGCTGGCAACATCGTCGTGAACCCCAAGCAGTGGCCCGCCATCAGGCCCGGTCAGAAAGACGGCGACATGGCCAATATCGCCGATTACATTCACAGCTTGGGGTTAAAGGCCGGGCTCTACACCGACGCGGGTCGCGACGGTTGCAGCATGTACCCCGACTCTGGCCCGAAGTACATCAATACCGGCAGCGAGGGGCATTACGAACAGGACTTTGTGCAGTTCTCGAAGTGGGGCTTCGACTACGTCAAGGTGGACTGGTGCGGCGGGGCGGAGAAGAAGCGGTCGGGCGCGGTCCAGTATGCGCAGGTTGCCCAGGCCATCCAACATGCGGAAAAGACCACGGGGCGTAGATTGTTCCTCTCCATTTGTGAGTGGGGCAGTCAGAATCCCTGGTTCTGGGCTCCGGGAGTGGGCGGCATCGAAAGCACCATCTGGCGCACGGGGGGCGACATCATCCCGCCCGTTGTTGAAAGCCTGGAGGACCCCGAACACGCAAGGCGCGTCATCACCCTCAAGAATGTCCTCGACTCGTTCGAGACCGGGATACATCCGGAAGCACAACACACGGGTTACTATAACGACCTGGACATGATGGTAATGGGTATGCGCGGTATGACCGATTCCATGGACCGCATCCACATGGGGTTATGGGTGATGGCGAGCGCACCGCTCATGGTGGGTTCCGACCTGACGAGGCTTTCGTCGGCTACCTTGTCTCTGCTGAAAAACAGGGAAGCGCTCGCAATTCACAACGACCCATACGGTTTACAACCCATCAAAGTCGCCGAACCCACTCCTGGCCTCCAGGTTTGGGCAAAGCCTATGGCAGTTGCCGGAAGACGCGCGGTCGCCATACTGAACCGTACAGACAGTTCCGCGCAAGTGAAGATCGATTGGGGCAAGCTTGGACTAGTTGGCAC
>JBEKZL010000068.1:0-39288 GCA_049509915.1 Bryobacteraceae bacterium
CTGCCGAGGACGCGTCGTGAAATTCAGCGGTTGCTGTGCATCTGGACGGGATCGTGTTGCTACTGCGGCAGCCTTGTCAGGGCGCCTTAGTCGCATCCGATACTTAACGAAGTAATACTAGGGCGCCTTCGCGAGCTGGCCCTCGCCGAGACAGTGCCGGCACCGAAGATTCCGGAGCAGATCCCGCTCGAACTCGCTGGCGCCGAGGACGAAGATGAATCTGCTGACTGAACGCGAGTGGTGCACCAGCTATCGCCACGAAGATGGCGACCTGATCGCGTTGTTCTACAACCCGGCTCTCACCTGCGCCGTCCAGTACGACCGCATGACTGGCTATTTTTCCGCTGATGCTCTGGCGCCCGCCGCGCGCGGGATCGACGCGCTCATCAGGAACGATGGGCGCATGCGGCTGATCGTCGGCTGCACCCTCCAACAACCCGAGCAGGACGCCATCGGGGAGGGATACGACTGGCGCGCGCGTCTGGAAGCGCATCTTCTTGCCGCCGATCTGACGCCCCCGGACAAGGAAGCAGGTCGCGGTCTGGAAATGCTCGCTTGGATGGTGGCGCAGGGACATTTGGATGTGAAGGTGGCGATGCCCGTCGATCCCGATGGACACCCCGCCCATGCACCTGGCCTGTACCACGAGAAGGTCGGAATTCTTACTGACGGCGAAGGTAATCGCCTGAGCTTCTCCGGATCGATCAATGAAACGGCGGGAGGCTGGGTCAACAACCGGGAGAGCTTTCATGTTCACTGCGGCTGGTTCGGAGGCCGGGAGACCGCTCATCTGGATGACGAGGTAGATGCGTTCGCCAAGCTATGGGAAGGGCGAACGCGGTCGGTGAAGGTGTTCGATTTCCCGGAGGCGGCAAGAAAGAAGCTGCTGGAGTTTTTGCCCAAAGACGACCGTATGCCCAGCCACATGCCTGTCCAGGAACCGAAGACTCACAAGCTGCTGGCGGACGAATTCCGCCGCATTGTCTGAACTTTTGTCCATGAGGCGCCCCGCCTGGCGCGCGGACTGCGTGTGGGCGAGATGACCAGTGCCGTCACCCCCTGGCAGCACCAGCTGCGCACCTACACGCGGTTCCTGAGCGAATGGCCGAGCCGCGTGCTGATTGCCGACGAAGTGGGACTCGGCAAGACAATTTCCGCCGGCCTGATCCTCCGGCAGGCGATTCTGAGCGGCTTGGCGAAGCGGGTCCTCATCCTGACCCCCAAGAGCGTGCAGATCCAGTGGCAGAACGAACTGTACGAAAAGTTCAACCTGAACGTCCCGATCTACGACGGTAAAGCGCTGGTGAGGAAGGCGGTGCATGGCGGGCAGAACGCCGTTGAGAAGCCGGTTGGCCGCGACGAGTGGCGGACCGAGCCGGTGGTGCTGGCCTCCAGTTTCCTGATGCGGCGGGCTGACCGCCAGCGAGAACTACTTAATGCCGATGATTGGGACCTGCTGATTCTGGACGAAGCGCACCACGCACGCCGGCGCGGGGCCGGCACTACGCAGGAAAAAGGGCCAAACGCCCTCCTCGGGCTGATGCGGAAGTTGCAGGCGAAATGCGGCTCACTGCTTCTGCTGACAGCAACTCCGATGCAAGTGCATCCGGTCGAGATCTGGGACCTGATGGATCTGCTTGGGTTGCCGGATGACTGGCACCGGGACGACGGCATCTTCCTGCGGTATTTTCAGCGCGCGTCGGGCAATCCTTCTCCAGAGGATCTGGAGTATCTCGCGTCGCTATTCCGCTCGACCGAGGCGGCGTTCGGGGAAATGACGGATGCCGATGCGGCACAAGTCCTGCCTGGCGTTTCCGCCCTCAAGCGCAAGAAAGTGCTGCGAGCCTTGCGGGATGTGAGCGCGATACCGAGAAAGACCATGGGTGCGGACACCCGGCGGGCTGCCACGCGCTCGTTGCAGGCGGCGAGCCCGTTGCGCCATCGCATGGTCCGGAACACGCGCGAATTGCTGCGGCGCTACCAGCTTCCCGTCCCCCGGCGCGATCCGCGCGAAGTTGTGGTGGAGATGACCCCGGCGGAAAGCGCGCTCTACACCGCGGTGGAGGATTTCATCGGCGACGTGTACCGGGCAGCACCGCCTGAAAAGCGGTCTGCGGTCGGTTTCGTGATGACCGTGTACCGGCGCCGGCTGGCGTCGAGCTTCGAAGCGCTGAAGCGGACTCTCAACGGGCGGTTGATGCGGGCGGGCGGCATCACCGAAGAAGACGCGTCGCAGGATGAAACCTCGGACGAGGCGATGTCCGGCGAGGATGTAGCGTGCCTGGCCGCGGAGGCGCCGGAGATTGAGGCGATCAACGAACGGGAGCGGATTCACGATTTGCTCCGGCGGATCGCGCAGTTGGGCACGGACAGCAAGGCGTGCCGGCTCAAAGTGGAGTTGGAAGCTTGTCTCGCGGATGGACTCGATTCAATGATCGTGTTCACGCAATACACCGACACGATGGAGTACCTCCGGGATTACCTGGCTGACCAGATGCCTGGAATGCCTGTGGCCTGCTACTCGGGCGCAGGCGGCGCCTGGCGCGATGCAAGCGGCCAGTGGGTGCCGTGCTCGAAAGAGGAGATCAAGCGCAGGCTCCGGGGTCGGCAGGTGCGGTTGCTGGTATGTACGGACGCGGCGAAGGGCTGAACCTTCAGTTTGCCGGCGTGCTGGTGAACTACGATCTGCCGTGGAATCCCATGAAGGTGGAGCAGCGTATCGGACGTATTGACCGTCTTGGCCAGCAGCGGCCGGTGATTCGGGTTTTGAGCTTTGCCTACAAAGACACAGTGGAGCAGGACGTATTCTTCACCGTCGGCAACCGCATCAACCTGTTTCAGGGAATAGTGGGGCGGCTCCAGCCGATTCTATCCCGTTTGCCACGCCGGTTCGAAGACTTGGCGCTGCTCGACCGGGAGGCGCGAGAGATGGCGCGTCAAAGATTCCTGGCGGATTTGGAACAGCAGGTGAGGGATGCGGATGAGAGCGGTTTCGATATTGATGTGACGGTGGAGGGCTCACTGGATCTGCCCGCCCTTCCCGAGCCGGCCCTGACGCTCCGCGACCTCGACCGAGCGATTCAGATTGCGCGCTCGCGGCCACCCGAGGTGGACTTCCGGCCACTCGATCCGGGCTCTTACGGCATTAGCCTGCCGGGCGGCGCGCCCGTCAGGGTCACTACCGATGCCAGCGTCTTCGAGTTCTCATCCGACAACTTCCAGTTGTTTCCGCCTGGCGGCGACGCGTTCGGCGCCTTCTATGTGGACGGCGCCGGCGGAGGCGCCGATGAACCGGGAATCGCATGGATGGTTCAGCGTCCGGGAGCGGTAGCGGAGTTCGTGGTGGCTACCCGATTCGGGCCCCGAACGGTAGCGAGTTTCGAGGAACTCCTGGCGGCGCTTGATGTTGTCGGAGAGCCGTGCGATTTCCCGCTCGCGGACTGGCCGGGTGTGCCCGTTTCGGTGATCGCCTAAACTGCACAGCAAAGCCTTCTTTCTCCTCTTTGCCGGCCGATGGATCTGCGACGATGGGGCCGGACCGCCAGATGGGCAAGCGGGACTGTTCAAGGAATCGAATCAGTATAATGCGCTGGTCGATGCGGGCGCGCCATTCTCTGTATCGGAAGCCCCATCACAGGGACGGGCATGGCTCTTGTCCCTTGACGGACAATGGTTCCGGTGCAATGTTGAGCGACAGCCACAACCCCACGGTCCGCTTTGGATAAATGGAGCTGCGGAATCTATAAGGGGCGGTATGTCGGGCTCGCCGATATGTTCCAACGATGGATCAGCAATTGGTGTAGTGACGACAGCCTCAGGCAGCGGCATAGTGAGCGATAGTGATCTTCATACCGAAGGCGGTCCGGAGCCAACGCTGCTCGGCAATCTTCCCGGATGGTTACTGCGCGATATCGCGGCTGGTAGCATCCGATCAAACCGAAGACTGAAAACCCCACCTGAGAACGGCCCGCTGCGTCGGCGTCCGACGGGCAGCGGCAAAAAGCAGTTGAAGAAAGGCGGTGCGTAGATGGCTCTCTACAAGCGGGGTGACGTTTACTGGTACGAGTTCTGGCTCCAGGGTGAACGCATCCGCGAGAGCGCGCAAACCGGCAACAAAGACGTAGCGCGCCAGATCGAGGCGGCGCACCGGGTCCGCTTGGCGAAGGGCGAGGCTGGTATCCATGATCGGCCACCGGTTCCCACGCTAGCCGAATTCGGCCCGAGGTTCGAATCCGCCATCGTGACGCTGTGCGCGGAGAAGCCGGTGACCGTCAGTTTTTACAAGGAAAAGCTCTGGCGGCTGCTGGAGGACCGGAAGCTCGCGGGCGCCCGCTTGAGTGCCATCGATGAGGCCCTAATCGACGGCTACAAGCAACGGCGAACCCGGCAGGCTTCCAGGTATGGCCGTCCGCTCTCGCCGGCATCCGTGAATCGGGAACTGGCAACGCTGAGGCGTTTACTGCGCTCGGCGCAAGAGTGGAAGGTCTTAGACCGCGTACCGCGCATTCGGCCACTCCGCGGCGAACGCAACCGCGAATTCGTGCTCAGCCATCGGCTGGAACCGACGTACCTGGAGGCGGCGCCGCAACCGTTGCGGGACGTTGCGGTTATGATCCTGGAAACGGGCGTGCGGCCGGGCGAAGCGGCGAACCTGAAATGGGCGGACGTGTACTTGCAACCGGCCGTGCATGCGGATCTGGGCTATATCGCGGTCCGGAAGGGCAAATCCCCCAGGGCAAAGCGGAATCTCAGCCTGACGGCGCGCGCGGCGGAGATGCTGAAGGCCCGGAAAGCCGCGGTCAAATCGGCATGGGTATTTCTTGGCGATTCGGTGGACGCGCCGATCCTCGGGACCTCGCTCGATCACCAGCATGACGACGTGCGTAAGGCCCTGAATCTGCCCTCGGACTTCGTGGTACATTCGTTACGGCACACCATGTTGACTCGCCTCGGGGAAGCCGGCGCGGACGCCTTCACCATCATGCGGATTGCGGGGCACAGTAGCGTCACCGTATCGCAACGGTACGTGCATCCGACTCCCGAGGGCATGGAGCGCGCCTTCGAAAGGCTGGAAAAGTCGAATGCGGTGAAATTCGAGCAGGCGGAAGCCGAAGCCAAGGCGGAGGCGGCCGGCGGCTCCAAGGTCCCCACAAAAGTCCCCACAGTGAAAAAACACGCCGTGGGGGAATCGCCGCAAATTATTGAAATTAAACGCACGGGCCCTTAGCTCAGCGGTTAGAGCAGCGGACTCATAATCCGTTGGTCGTAGGTTCAAATCCTACAGGGCCCACTACCATCCAATTTCAATTCTGTGATTTATTTGGCGGCTCCGCGCACGGCTTCCGCTCGACGCGGATATCGAGACGGCACACTCAACGGCGCGCGCCACGATGCCGAGCTACGGGGCTGAAGGTGGCGTTGCCGGCGGCAGCGCAACTCCAAGCTCGTCTAACAGACGGCGTGCGCCGTAGAGCCTGGACAGTGCTTCCACAATGCCGCGGGCGGCTACATGGACGGCGCGGGCCTGGTCGTCCGAGTACAGAAAGCTATTGCCGATGCTTTCCAGGTTGCCATCGAAAGTGACTCCCACCAGTTCGGCCTTGGCATTCACTACTGGGCCGCCGCTGGCGCCGCCGGTAACGTCGCAGGTGCTGGCAAAATCGAGTGGGATGGTCTGATCGATGGCGGGCTTGCCGGTAGACCAGCGCTCCGGCAAGACGTGCGGCGGGAGCTTGGAGGCCAGGTAATAAAGACCGCCGTAAGTAGTCGCGAAGGGCACCGGCGCCTGGGTGCGGTCAAGGTAGCTCTTCACCGTGCCGAAGGCGAGACGGGGCGTACCGGTGGCGTCGGGATAATCGGCCGCGCCGAAAATGGCGTAGCGGTACTGGGCAATGCGCTCCGACGATGAGGTTTCGAGCGCGCCAATGGTTTCGTCGCGCTTTTTCGAGATTTTGCGGGCGGCAGGATCGAGCAGGCGCACGAGCCGGAGCAGGGGATCTTCGGAGCGCTCGACCAGATCCCGATCGGCGGCCAGGCGCCGACGCTCGGCGGCATCGCCCAGACGGGTATTCTTTACGACTTCCTGCGCCGCCTGCTGCGGTGTTTTGCTTCCCAGGATGGCCTTGAGCGGCGCCTCCTTTTCCCCCAGCGAGCGCAGTTCTTCAAGGTAGCGCGTCAGCAGCACGGTTTCGACGGCGGGATCGAGCGCGGTTGGCGCTTCGACAACCTGGGTGGCGCCGGGGGCTTGCCGCAGCAGTTCGCGAGCGGCGCGGAACAGTTGCGAGCCCTGGGCGGCGGGCGCCTCCAGAACCTGGTAGGCTCGCTCATTGGGTGCCCAGGCTTTGAAGGCCGCAGCCACCTCGTCCCAGACCTTGGCGGCAGCGGCCCCCAGTTTGGGGTCGTGGGTTACGGCGGTGCGCAACTTCCTTTCGAAGTTCAGTTTGCGCGCCAGCAGCAGATCGTCCTCCAGGCCGATCATTTTGCCGGCGGTAAGCTTATAGGCCGTAGACAGATCGGCCAGAGAAATCAGGGCCAGGCGCGCATTTTCGGGGTTTTTGTAGGCAAAAGTGCGCAGATCCTCGATGCGCCGCTGTAGACGTGTCAGGCTGGACGGAATGGCCGTATCGCGCAGGAAGGTGAGCTCGGCCACGGTATTGGCGCGGGTGGTTCCCACCGGGTTGCCCACGGCGAAGACCAAATCGTTTTCGCGAATCGTGTCTCCCTGCATCAAATTCCGGCTCCACTTCAGGAAATGCGGCGTATCGGCCGGCCTGTCCTGAACGTACGCGCGCAGGAAGGAAATGTCCAGGTCATAGCGGGGGTAGGTTAGGCTCTCGGGGTTACCGCCGAAGAAGGCGATGGCCTGCTCCGGCGCGAACACGAGGCGTAGGTCGGAGTAAACCTGGTACTGGTAAAGGTCGTAGCGCGCGCCCGAATAGAGCTTGACCACCTGGCACAAGCGGCCGGATCTGTTGGCGGCGCAATCCTTCTCGATTTGGGCGATGCGGGAATTACGTTTTTCCAGGGCTTCGCCGGCGGCTTTACTGTCCTTGGCCGGCTCCTTCGCGCCGGGTTCCTTGACCTGGCGCGTAACCTCTTCAACGCTGACCAATTCGCGCGCTTCGAAGTTCGGGCACTTTCGCTCCGCGGCCCGATCGGCGGCATAGTAGCCGTCTTTAAGCAGACCCAGCTTCGAAAGGCAGTCAGCCACTACGTGGTGATCGGTGATCAGGAGGCCATGAGCGGAGACGAACGCGCCCGACGCGGAACCGGGACCAAGGCTGAGCGAGGAAAGGCGCAGATCGTCCACGAACCGGTCTGGCAGATCGATCGAATAGGCTTCTTTCACCTTATCCTTGGGGAAGAGGTTGAACAGCCACAGCCCTTCGTCCGATGCCGCCGGCAGGGCCAGAGCAGCGGCCAGCGCCAGAATTCGCAGGTTCATAGTGAGACAGACCTCCTGGCCTGTCGTGTTTCGCACTCCAAGCAGACAGGCCGGGAGGCCTGCCCCACAGGCCAAGTGTACGGACTTCGGCTGGCGGATTTCCAGCACGTTGGCGCCCCAGGGAAGTTCCAAATTGTTGCGGAGGGGGGCATGGTAGAATGGTAGAAATTAGGCAGTAGCTACAGACGAGAGCGAAGATGAAAACTCTCAACGTGAAAGACCCGGAAGCTCATCGCCTGGCGGCGGCAATCGCCCGGGAGACTGGTGAAACCCTGACGCATGTGGTGAAGGACGCTCTGCGTGAGCGTTACGAGCGTGTGCTGGCGCGTCGTGGCAAAGCCGGCGTGGAGGAACTCCGGGGCATTGCGGAGCGGGCGTCCGCCAATCTGAAGCGCCCGTATGTCGACCACGCCGAGCTTCTGTACGACCGACACGGTCTTCCGAAGTGATTGTCGACACGTCGGCGCTGGCTGCTATCTTTTTTCGCGAGCCCGAAGCCGAGCGATATATCCGGGCCATTCATGGTGCCGACCAGTGCCGGATCAGCGCCGCCAACTTCGTCGAGCTGTCGATGGTCATTGAGAGCCAGATAGGTGCGGAAGGCGGCCGCCAGTGCGACGTCTTTTTGCGTCGCGCTGAAATCTCGATCGAGCCGGTGACCGTGGAACAGGCGCAGCTCGCCAGGCAGGCTTTTCTCGATTTCGGTAAAGGCCGCCACCCCGCGGGTTTGAACTTCGGAGATTGTTTCGCCTACGCCTTGGCCAAAGCAACCGGAGAACCGCTCCTGTTCAAGGGCGAGGATTTCGCGAAAACGGATATTGCACGCGCCTGAAGGTGCGTGCCGCTCTCAGGCGGTGCCGTCGAGCTCCCCGGCGCTCAGTTCGGCGGCCCAACGACGGCGCTTGTCCTTGAGGATGTCGGCAATGACGAGGTCGGAGACACCATCCTCGAGCCGTTCCAGAATCTCGTAGTGAAATGCCCGTTCGCCGTGGATGTTCCACTCGCTCTGCAGCGCCTTGTCGGGATGGCTTCCGTTGTGGAGGGTAAACCAGGTGCGATTCTTCGCGGCATCCAGGTTGCGAGAGGAGCCTACCCACGCGCGGCCAGTCGGGGTACAGCGCACGGCATACGCGCCGCGAGGGGCAGTGCGCTCTTTGTAATTGCGGATGGCTTGTTTTCGTTCCGGGTGCGAGAGCATCATTCCAGATCCTCGGTCGTGCTTCCTGCAACCGCTCCCAGACTCGAACGATTCGAGTCCTGGAAGCGATTACACTTGAACGAACAGTTACATCACCGACGAAACGCGGCGGCGGTCGGTGCCGTGCTTGGGGCCGAAGCTGCGCACGTGCAGGCGGCGCTGGGCGGTAGTTGGGATGACGATTACCGGGGCTTTACCATGGTCGTCGAGCAATTCACCGGATACGGCCCGCGGAACCAGCCGCACTTTCAGGGTACGCTCGATGCGGGCGATTTCGCCACGCTCACCGCGGGTAGCGAACGTGGAAGCGGTACCGCGGGCGCCGGCGCGGCCGGTGCGTCCCACCCGATGGATGAAGTCCTCTGGGACCTGCGGCAGATCGTAGTTCACCACGTGGGCGATGCCTTCGACATGAATACCGCGGGAGGCAACGTCGGTGGCCACGAGCACGCGGTAGTAGCTGTCCTGAAAGCCCTTCAGCGCCTGGTTCCGCTGGTTTTGGCTGCGGTCGCCGTGAATGGCGGCGCACTTTACGCCGGCCTGGGAGAGCCTTCTGGAGAGGCGCTCGGCGCCGTGCTTGGTGCGGGCGAAGACCAGGAACGAGCCGTCGTTTTCCCGGAGCATGTTTTCCAGCAGCCCGAATTTGCGGTCCTGCTCGACTTCATAAACGTGCAGGTCGACGCTCTCGACGGGCCGGGTGATACATCCGACTTCAATGCGAACGGCATTGCGCACGTGATCCTGGACCAGGTGCTGCACGGAGGTTTCGATGGTGGCCGAGAACAGCATCGTCTGGCGGTCGGCGGGGGTTTCGGACAGGATCCGCTTCACCGTGGGAAGGAAGCCCATGTCCAGCATGCGGTCGGCTTCATCCAGAACCAGCATGCGCACGCCGCGCAGGTCGACCAGTTGACGGCTGAGAAAATCGTAGAGGCGGCCGGGAGTCGCAATCAGCACCTGCGCTCCTTTGCGAATGGCCTGCAATCGCGAGTGGGAGTCAGGACGACCACGCGCACGCCGGGGCGGCGCGGTTCGGTTTCGAGCAGGTGAAGGATGGGCAGGACAAATGCCAGCGTCTTGCCAGTGCCGGTTTGCGCGGTTGCAACCAGATCTTTACCGGCCAGTGCCGGCTCGATCGCCAGGGCCTGAACGGGAGTGGGTTGGACAAATCCGTGCTTGGAGAGATTGCTCTTGAGGAGAGCGGAAATGGAGAGTTCTGAAAAAGTTTTCATTTAACGTCTAAATCGAGGAGGAAAACCGGTGTTCCGCGCGCCGGGTGGTTTGCGGCAATCGCCATAGGCGTCACTCTTCGGCGGCGGTCCGTTCGAACTGGTCGATGCGAACGGTCCCTTGGGGAAAGGTAGCCCGGATTTCCAATTCTCCTCCCATGGCGGCTATGCACCGGCGCAGAGTGCTGACGTACATGTCCGTCCGGTGTTCGAGCTTGGAGACGGCGGATTGGTCCACGTTGAGCGCCCGCGCAAGCTCTTGCAGCTCTTGCATCCGCCCAGACGCCAGTTCTCCTGCATTTTGGCGTACCCTGAAAGAAAGACCTGAAGGGAGCTTCTCAATGAACATCGAGATCCATAACCCGGAGCTTGAACGACGCGTCCGGGAGCAGATTCAGCGCGGGCAGTTCCACACCCTCGATGACCTCCTCGAAAAGGCCCTTGACGCTCTTGAGGGAAAGGAAACCGCCTCCGCGTCCCCCCTTCGTGAAAGGCCCGCGGGGAGAAAGAGCCTGGTTGAGCTGTTCGCCGAGTCGCCCCTAGAAGGGCTTGACCTCGATTTCAGCCGCAACAAATCCGGCGCGCGCCCGGTTGATCTTTCATGACCGGTGGGTTCCTGCTCGATACCAACGTTCCCTCTGAGCTGACCCGCATTAAGCCCGATCCGCGCGTGGCGCGGTGGCTCCAGACCGCTGACGATAGTCTGCTTTATCTCAGCGTGATTAGCATCGGAGAGTTTTGCAAAGGTTTCACCATTCATCCCGAACAGCATCGCCGCGCCGGCCTGCGGCAGTGGCTCGACAACACGCTCCCGCCCGTGGTTCGACGCACGTATCCTGCCGGTGAGCGAAGCGATTGCGGAAAGATGGGGCATACTCGAAGGGCAGTGCCAGTTGAAGGGGTTGGCGATCAGTGCCCCGGACGGCTTGATTGCGGCAACGGCTCTTGAGCACGGCCTCGTCATCGTCACGCGGAACGTGAGGGATTTTGCCGGTTTGGGCGTCGAGATCCTCAATCCTTGGGAGACGTAAAGCCCAGGTGTGAAGGGGGCGCCCTGATCCGTTGTGCCCGAACCGCTGCGCCTGCGGCGGACCCAGTCCTATTGGCGCTCACCGCACTTTGAACTTGCTCGAAAGCGCGGCGAGTTGTTCGTCCATGGATATTTTTTTGACCTTGGGCGCGGGAGGGGCCTTTGGCGCCGGCGCCGCCAGAGCTTTCATCGACAGCGCCACGCGTTTGGCTTTGGGATCGACGTTGAGGACCTGGACCTTGACGATCTGGCCCGCCTTCACCACTTCGCTGGCGTCCTTTACATAGCGATTGGAAATCTCGCTGATATGCACCAGGCCGTCCTGGTGTACGCCGATATCGACGAACGCGCCGAAGCGGGTGACGTTGGTGACCACGCCTTCGAGCGTCATGCCGGGCTTCAGGTCGGCGATTTCGCGGACGTCTTCACGCCAGTGCGGGGCGACGAATTTCTCGCGCGGGTCGCGGCCGGGCTTGCGCAGCTCTTCCCGAATATCGCCCAGCGTGTACATGCCCACGGTCTCGCTGGCGAAGCCTTCGAGCTTGACCTTGTCAACCAGCTCCGGCCGGGCGATGAGCTCGGGCACATTCACGCCGAGCGACGCCGCCATCCGCTCCACCACGGCGTAGGATTCCGGGTGAACGGCGGTCATATCGAGCGGATTCTCGCCGCCGCGAATGCGCAGAAAGCCGGCGGCCTGTTCGAACGTTTTGGGCCCGAAGCCGGGTACCGCCAGCAGCGATACGCGCGAGCGGAAACGGCCGTGCTCGTTGCGGTACTCGACGATCTTCTGCGCGGTTCGCTCGTTGACGCCGGCCACGTAGCGCATCAGGGCCCAGGAAGCCGTGTTGAGGTCGACGCCCACGCGGTTGACGCAGGATTCGACCGTGGCCTCCAGGCTTTGCTTCAACCGGCGCTGGTCCACGTCGTGCTGGTATTGGCCTACGCCGATCGATTTGGGATCGACCTTCACCAACTCGGAGAGGGGATCCTGCAAACGTCGGGCAATGGAAATGGCGCCGCGCACGGTAAGGTCGAGATCGGGAAACTCCTGGCGGGCGATATCCGAGGCCGAGTAAACCGAAGCGCCGGATTCGCTCACCGAGACGCTGAAAATATGAGTGAGCTTGGCCTGGCGCAGAAAGTCTTCCACCAGCGCGGCGGTTTCGCGCGAAGCCGTGCCGTTGCCGATGGCGATGGCCTGCACAGGGAAGCGCGCCACCAGGCCGGACAGGGTCTTGATGCTGCCCACCAGGTCGTTTTTGGGCTCGAAAGGATAAATGACCGCGTGCTCCAGGAACTTGCCGGTATCGTCCACCACGGCGATCTTGCAGCCGGTACGGATACCGGGGTCGATGGCCAGCACCGTGAGCAGGCCGGCGGGCGGCGAGAGCAAGAGGTTCTCCAGGTTCTCGCGAAATACTTTGATGGCTTCTTCGTCGGAACGGTCCTTCAGTTCCAGACGCACTTCGGTCTGGATCGAAGGATTCAGCAGGCGATGGTAGGAATCCTCGACCGCGGTTTCAAGCGGCGGTACCCATTCGCCCTGGGCGCGAATCACCCGCGCATTCAGCCAGGCGATGGCCTTGGCGCTATCGAGCTCGATTTCAAACGTGAGCACGCCTTCCTTGGCGCCGCGGCGAATCGCCAGCATTCGATGGGAGGGAATCTTGCCGGCCGGCTCGCTGTAACTGGCATACATCTTGAACTTGCCTTCCGGATCGGGCGCGCCCTCGATGGCGCGGCTGGCAACGATTCCCTCGGCCGCCATCATGGCGCGGATCTCTTTGCGGAACTCGGCATTCTCGTTGACCCATTCGGCCACGATGTGGCGTGCGCCTTCGAGCGCTTCGGCGCCGGACGCCACGCCTTTTTCGGGGTCGACGAAGGAGGCAGCGAACGCTTCGAGAGGCCGCGGATCGTTCTGGTCCCACAGCCATTGCGCCAGCGGCTCCAGGCCCTTTTCGCGGGCGATGGACGCCTTGGTGCGGCGCTTGGGCTTGAAGGGCAGATACAGATCCTCGAGCTCGTTCTTTTCGAGCAGCTTGCCCAGTTCCTGGATGGACTGGAGTACGGTTGCCCGGCGCTCCTCCAATTCGCGGAAGTAGGCCAGCTTCTCTTCCACCGCGCGAATCTGGACTTCATCCAGATTGCCGGTGACTTCCTTGCGGTAGCGCGCGATGAACGGCACGGTGCCGCCTTCGTCGAGCAGACCGATGGTGGCGACCACGCTCTTCAGCGGCACATTCAGGATTTGAGCAAGATGCAGGAGAACGGCGGTAGATAACAACTGAGGTTCGGACATGGGCTTCTTTCCGGATCGGCACACGGAAAACCGGTCGGAGGCCGCGAGCTTCCATGGCAACTCCATGATGCCATACTGAAGCCGATGGCAACGGCAAGTTTTTTCAGGCGGCCGGGCGTGATGCTGGTGCTCGGACTCTGTGCTGTCGGCGGGCTGGTGAGCCTGGCCGATAAACTGGTATCGAATCGCGGGTCGGCGGAGAAGCGCAGCGTTCTGGCGGACCCGTCGCAATCGCGGATTTGCCCGGCGTTTTCGCCCGATGGCCGGAAACTGGCGTATTGCTTCCGGCCGGCGACTGGCGGACAAGGAGAATTCCGCATTTCGGTAGGCGAGGTCTCGCCCCGCACGACCTCCGAAGCCGCGCTCAGCCGCGGGGAAGGCAGCGAGATCAGTCCGGCATTTTCACCCGATGGAAAGAAGCTGGCGTTCTTGCGGCTGAACGGCCAGGGTGCGCAGGCCGTGGTGGTGCCAGTGAATGCGATCGGCGACGCAGCGGCGGAACGAGTTCTGCCGCTTGGCTGGGACGAAAGGCAAGTGGAAGCGGAGCGGAGCAAGGATCGCCCTACGCGCGCGATCGCTTGGAGCCGGGACGGCAAGTCGCTGGTGGTGATCTCGCCGCCGGCTCTGGCGCTCGTCGCCCTCGACGGCGGTAAGCCACAGCGCATTACCAATCCCGAAGAGGAGCAGCCCGACCTGCGCCCGAAGTTGTCTCCTCAGGGCATGTCTATCGACACCGGTAAGGCGCAGCGCATGCCTGGAGATGAAAAGGCCGACCTGAGCCCGGCCGTTTCTCCCGATGGCTACCATCTGGCCTTCGTGCGCGAAACACTTCCGCGCGATGAGGGCGGCGAAGGCGCCGACATTTATACCTGCGACCCGGGCGGCGGAGGGTTGACGCGGCTGACCTTCGACAATGACGACATTCGCGGCCTGGATTGGAGCGCCAATGGCCGTGAACTGGTCTACGCCGCGGCGCGCGGCAACGGCTGGCACCTGTGGCGCATTGCCGCGGCCGGCGGCAGCCCGCGCGAAATCCTCTCGGCCGGCAACGCGGCTGGCGATCCCGCCATCGCCCGCGCCGGCAATAAACTGGCGTTCGCCGACGCTCCCATGACCCAGTCCCTCTGGCGCCAGCGGATCGATTTGGGAAAGACCGGCGGTGAAATGGACGCCGCCGAGCCTTTTGTCCGTACCGAAGCTGCCGAGACGTATCCGTCGTTTTCTCCCGATGGCCGCCAGGTGGCCGATATTTCGAACCAATCCGGCTACGAGGAAGTCTGGCTGACGGATGTGGAAAGCGGCGCCCGCGCGCAGGTCACCAACTTTCACGGACCGGCGCTGCGCGGCGTGCGCTGGTCGCCCGACGGGAAAACCCTGCTGCTTGCCGAACGCGATGGCGGCGCCGCCATTTTCTCGGTGCCGGCCTCCGCGCGTAGCGGGAAACCGGCCGCGGTACGCGTCGCCAGCGGGGCCAACGCGTCCTTTTCGCGCGACGGCAAATCGATTTATTACGACGCGGGCCCCATGATCTACAGTGCCGCGCCGGACGGTTCCCGGGCGCGCAGCCTGACCGGGCCTCCGGCCATTAGACCCGAGCAGAGCGCCGACGGGCAGTTTATTTGTTTCCAGCGCGGCCGCAGCATCTGGCGCGTCCCGTCCCCTGGAGGCAAAGAGGAAGAGGTCTTCGAGTCCGAACACGTTTTGATCGCGTCGCCGCTGGCGGCCGCGTCCGGCGGGCTTTACTATCTGGAGTTCGATCGAAGCGCCCGCGCCGCGGACCTGGCTTTCTATCGCTACAGCACCTCGAAGAGCAGCGAAGTGCTGCGATGGAAGGGTACGGGGGGATCGTTCAGCGGTTATACTATCTCTCCGGATGGGAAGACCCTTCTCTATTCGAAGACCGATCGCAGCCGGACGAACCTGGTGGTGATCGAAAATTTTCGCTAGCTGGGTACCCACCTGAACATGAAGGTCGCTACCGAACTGCGATCAAGACCTGGGAGCCGGCTGCTGGAGCATGGTTGCTCGCATACCCGCCTGCTCAAAATGCCGGTCGGTGGTCAGCGCCTCCGTCAGTTGGCGCCGCTCCATAACCACAAAGGACAGGCAATCGGTGAGGCTCCAACTCTTGTCGGACCTCATCCGGTAAAGCTGCAGCGCGGAATCGATCAGTTTGGGGCCGGAATGGCACCACCTCGATGCGTGGGTCCGAATGAGCTCGGCGGTAACCTTCGGCCGCTGTGGCGCGGGTGCTCGCGTTCGAGAAGGTGTTCAACCACTCCCAAAGAACGGCCTCGGTCGTCACGATCATGCTCCCGGTCCGGATCAAGAACTGGTTCCATGCGGCTGCGTGCAGATTATACTGATCTCGCCTGCGCGAGAGGGCCATCCAGTAGGAGGTATCGGCGAAGTAGGTTGCCACTACCGCTGCCCGTCGGTGGGATAGCCATAGAGGTAGTAGTCGTGTCGATCGGCTAAGTCCGCGGGCAACTCGTCGTCGTCAACCGCATTATCGGCGAGCCAAGCCAGGGCCGACTCGTTCGATGTCTCAGGTGCTCCCACGGATTCAATCTGCACGATCAAGGCTTGATTAAGCGGCAGGTCGAGCGGCTCATCGGGGATGATGGCCTTGCCATCGAAATGTGCATTGACAGTCATGACGGCTCCTTATCCGGGGCCCTTCCAGTATGCCAGGAACGCCGGAGGAGGTCCAATTCGTCTCATTTGAGCACGCGGCGGGAAGCGACCAACGGAGTTCCATCAGGGTCGTAGAAACCGTTGGAGACGCCGCCCCACTTGTTCATGGGTGAGGTAGTCGCCACTTTCGAGGGCCTCCTCGCCGCGCTTCACGGCCTCGACAGAGCGCGCTTCCTCTTCGAAATAGCGTGTCAATATGTCGTGCGCTAACTCGTCGGGATTCCGGCCCTGCTTGGCGGCCGAGTGCGCTAGCTTCGCTTCCAGGTCCCCGGTGACGTGCAGTTCCATTTTGTCGGCTCCCACCCTGAGGATAGCCGTTCGACGGCCTGCCCGCCTAATACCCTCTCCGCGGGCCGCCTTGCACCAACCGGTCCGGCATGTCGGCCAGAATGAAGCTCATCACCGCTAGCGATGCCATGTTCTTGCGAAAATCGTTCAGGTCGACTTTATCCAGTGTATCCGTCACGGTGTGGTGCCAGTCGAAGTAGTGAGTGCCCGTGGTGCGTTCGGCCAGGCCGGGCACGCCGTCCCGCACGATGGGGCCGATATCTTCTCCACCGCCGCCTCCGGTGACCTCGCCGGCGCCGATCCCATCCAGCAATTTACCGATTTGCCGCAACAGGCCCATGGAGGCTTCGTCCACGCTGGCGCCATAGCCGCGTGGAGCCTCGGCGCCCCCGTCCATTTCAATTGCCGCCACCTGGTCTTTGATTTTGTCGCCGACCCACTCCCGGTAGGATTCGCCGCCGCGTCCGCCGTTTTCCTCGTTCACCCAGAAGGCCACGCGCAGGGTGCGTTTGGGCTGCAGTCCCATTTTCTTGATGAGCGCCACAGCCTGCAGGCAGGCCATGATGGAAGCTCCGTCGTCCTGCGCCCCCTGGCCCACGTCCCAGGAATCGATGTGGCCCCCGATGACGACCACCTGCTCGGGATGGTCGCTGCCGGGGATCTCGCCCACCACGTCGCCCGAATCGGCGTCCGGCCCCTGGTGGGCGCCCATTTCCAGATGTACCTTCATCGGCGTGCCGTCGCCATAGAACCGTGCCATCATGATGGCGTCTTCCGGCGATACCGCGGCGGCGGGGATTTTGGGCTGCGCGGGGTCGTACTCGAGCGTGCCGGTGTGAGGAATCTGCATGGCCAGCGGCGTGACCGAGCGCACCAGCACGGCCACCGCGCCCAGAGCCGCCGCGCGCGAAGGGCCCGCTCGCCGGTACATCACCGTTGGCCCGTAGCCGCGGTACACCTCGTTGTAGAGCACGATCTTGCCCTGCACTTTTTGGCGGCCCAGCTTTTCCAGTCCGGCAAAATCGTCGGCCACCACCACATCCGCGGTGATGCCGCCGGCCGGCGTGCCCACGCTCATTCCGAGGCCCAGCATGTGCAGCGGCCTATCGATCGGTGCCAACAGCTTCGCCGATTCCGCGCCGCGCGCCCAGTAGGGGACTTTGGTGGGGATGATGCGCACGTTGCTTAGGCCGGCGGCCTTCATTTCATCCGCTCCCCAATGAATGGCGCGATCGAGCGAAGCCGAACCGCTCAGCCGGTTGCCGATCCGGTAACAGAGAAAAGCGAGCCGGTTGTAGCCTTCGCTATCGGCCAGCGCGGCGTCGACCAGTTTGTCCGCCGTGTGCCGGTACTGCTCCGTCAAATCCTGTCCGAACGAAAGCTGCGACGCCGCCAGAGCGAAGGCGGCCAAACCGAGCGTGCACCGAGTCATACAGAACACTATCGCACAAGCGGAATATAGGCCGAGACACGCGCGCGGTAATCCCGGAAGCTGCCCCGGAAGCGCGCCGCCAGCAGCCGCTCCTCGGCGTGTACGCGGATCTCCGTGCCGGCTATGAACAGCGCCAGCGAAACCAGAGTCCACGGCCAGGCAGTGAACCGCAGCAGCGTGGCCGTCAGCATGGCCAGCAGCGACGCATAGATAGGATGGCGAACCACGCCGTAGGCTCCCGAGCGCACCAGTTCGTGATCTTCCCAGAGCCCCGCCGTGATGCGGAATTGGCGGCCGAGATGTGTGACCGCGCTCCACGCCAGCGCTACCGCAACGGGTCCGGGTAACAGCGCCAGGACCAACCGCGCCAGTCCCGGAGCCTGTGCCTCGGGCGATCGAAAATAGAACGCCATAGCGATGGCGGCGCACTCCAGCAGCAGCCCGAGCCGCGTAGGCCAGACCGCCGTGATCGAAGCGCGTTTCTGCCCGTGCGGCGCGCGAAAGATAAACGGATACGCCCAGAGGGCCCAGCAACCCAAGACTTCCCAAGCGACGGCCGTGCGCATAGGGTCGAATATAGCAGGCGCCAGGCGAGACGGGAGGCCTGTTTTGTCCGCGGGCCCCTTGTCAAATGATCCACGGCCGGCGTTTCATTCGTGCCGCTCGATGCTCCAGCCGTCAATTCCCATCAAGACCTCCGAAACGCCTTTATTACAAAGGGCTTGGTGCCGCCGTGCGAATTCAATTCAGGTTTTGCCTGGAATTCAATATAGGTTTTTCTTAAGATTCAATTGACGCTCCACCTAAGAGTGGTTAGAATCGACACTATGGCCACAAAGACGGACCGCGGGTTTTTCGCAGTGCCTCGAGCCCGGCGCGGCTCGGCACGAATCATAGCTTTATCGCTCCTGTCGGGCGCTCTGTTTATCCCGAGCCTTGCCCTAGCTACGACTCCAAACCCAGGAGAGCCCCTGTACTGCCAGCCGAACGAAGGCGCGACGTTTCTGATCGTCAATGGGAATACGGGCGTATTCACCACGGGAACCGACTGCTACAGCCCCACTTCCCATGTTTCCAATAACAATATCGTGACCCAGCCCACCCACGGCACTCTCACCTCGGATGGGGCGGGGAACTACCTGTACACCACAACTCCCGCCAACTACACCGGCCTGGACACCTTTCAGGTCCATGTCGATAGGTCGGTTTCATACACCTCCGGAGGTCCCGGTGATTTCTCGGAAGGTGCCGGAACCGTCACGGTCACCTTCAACGTGCTTCCATCGTCTCTGCCGGCACTGACCGCCGCGCCCTTTAATATTGCCGTGCCTCCGGGAGCTGTTTCTCCCTGTCCGGCGACATTCGGCTGCGTGACGACTGCCATGGTGGGGTCCGTCTCCCCTTCGCATGGGACCCTGAGTTTCTCCGGATTGGTCGGCACCTATACTCCGCGCGGCGGATATTCGGGTGCGGATAGTTTCACGATCCAAGCCTTGGGCGCGAACAACGATGGCTCTACCGCACTGGATTCCGGAGACATATCGGTTCAGATCACGGTGCCCAGCACCAGTAGTCCCGCTCCGGTGCCTACGCTCGGCACTTGGGGGATGGTCGCACTGGCAGGCATTTTGGCGCTAGCTGGCTGGAGTGCAGTGCGGAAGCACGCCTAATTGGGCACTCGAAGCGCATCCCGCGCAACCACAGCCGCGTGGGTGTATCACGGGCCTCGATTTCGTTCTCAATGGCGGGGCATCTATGATTTCTGGTAAGAAAGCTAGGAAATCGTGCCACGGCGGGCGCCGCCGGAAGGGCTTCTTACAGAATGAGGACTTTCTTATCTACATCGCGCAAGCCGGCACCGGCTTCTCGGGTACGGCGCAAGGCCGCGCGGCCGGCGCTTTTTGCGGTCTTATTCGGTCTGTTTTTTCTTGCAGGCATAGGTCTGGTGTTACTACCCCCGGTTCAATTTCTGGACGGGCATTTCTCGCGGATACTGGTGAGCGTCTCCCGCGGTTTGATCGCTATCTGCGGCGGAGCGGCAAAGGCCGAGGGAGCCATCTTGCGCGCTCCCGGCGGGTTTGCCGTCGAAATGAAAGACGGTTGTAACGGCGTCAATGTGACGATTCTGCTCTGGTCGGCGGTACTGGCTTTTCCGGCGCCATGGAGACTGAAGGCCTTAGGATTGCTAGCGGGCAGCCTGGCGATTCAGATCCTCAACGTGGTGCGTTTCATCAGCCTATTTTATATAGGCCAATACAGCACTAACTGGTTCGAGTTCGCGCACGGGTATCTCTGGGAAACCCTGCTCATACTGGATACGATGGTGGTGTTCTGGCTATGGGTAAGTCGCGTATCCCGGACCGGAACCGCGCCAAATGCCCGCGGTTAGTCTCAATCCTCAATCCCGCTTTCTGCTGCTCGGCTCGGCACTGCTGACCGGTATGTTGATCTTATGGTGGTTCGTGCTGCTCAACCCCCTGCTGTTCCTGCTGAGGGGAGCCGTGGAAGTATCGGGCGGCGTGGTCTTCAGCGGGCGTTCCGCGTTGACCGTGAAGGAGGCTCCGAGCGGCGACTGGACGTTCGAAGTTCCGCTGGAGGCGACTCTCCCACGCTCGTTGGCGAACCCCATGCCGCAACAAATGCACTCCATCGATTTCGACCTGGCGCGGTCGGACGCGGGCGCCTTCACGTTCGGCCTGCCGGTCTATTGGGCGATTATGCTGGCCGCGCCGGGAATCCGCCGTAACCTGCGGCCGCTGCTGCTCGGAACCATGGCCATGGCGGTGCTGGAAATCGCTCTGCTGCTGGCAACCGCGGAGATTTATGCCCATCAAGCGCTGGCGCAATTGCTGCCATCTCAGGATCCGCTCGGAAACTGGTTCTTGCATTTCAGCGAATACCTGGCAGTCAGCGCGATTCCTTACCTGATTCCCTTCGCGGTTGCTATCTGGATGCATCGCGAGTTGAGGGAGCAGATATTCCATTGGGCGAAGGGCGCAACACTCCCGGCCGAGGCCGCCGCAATCGCCGGTGCGGATAGGTTCGGCAAGCGGCCGAGGCTGATGAAACAAGCCCGGAAGCGGGGTTAGCGGCGGATTTCTCACTGGGGCTCGTGGCGGGCAGTGCTGCCCGCCGCGTCGATAGTCGTGCCGACGTTTACCTCCGCCACTGTGCGGCAGCCAGGAAGGAGTGTTGAGACGACTCTCGACACAGCAGACACGAACGCCTGCGCCAATGGGGCTTGCAACCTTGAGAAATGCGGGCTAGCATCGTTGCGGATCGAGGCTATTCATGGATTTGAATCGACGCGACTTCATGGTGGTGCCTGCCGCCGCCATCGCGACTTCCTTATTTGCCGCCGAGACGGCCGTTCCCTGGCAGCGGAAAATCCGGCGGCTCGGCCAGACCAATATGACCGAGCACGACCCGGCCGTGCTCGATGTGGAGCAATGGGCGGATTACTGGGCCAGCCTGAAGGTGGATGCGACCATGGTGAGCGTCACCGGCATTCTGGCATTCTACCAGACCAAAGTGCCGTACCACCGCAAAGGCAAGTTTCTCGGCGACCGGGATTTCTTCGGCGAGTGTTGCGCCGCCGCCAAGAAGCGCGGCATCCACGTGATCGCGCGCCTGAGTCCGGACCTGAATTGGGAAGACGCCGTCGGAGCCCACCCGGAGTGGTTCGAGCGCGACGCCGAAGGCAATGCCGTGCACCACACCGAGGACCCGCGCCTGTTCCGCACTTGCATGTTCACTTCCTACATGACCGAATACGTGCCGGCGATCATGCGCGAAATCAACTCGCTCTACGACGTGGACGGTATCTTCACTAACGCCTGGCCGCCGCTGGGAGCCTTGCCGGTCTGCCATTGCGAGCAGTGTAAGAAACTGCCGAAGGCGGGAACCATCGACTATTGGGATAAGTTCAACGAACGTACCATCTATCTCTGGAAGCTCTACGATTCCATTGCCAGGCAGAAAAAGCCGTCGAACTTCTATTTCGCCAATCTCGGCGGCGGCATCCGTTCCACGGCCAACCTGGTGCAACTGGGGGAAATCTGCGAATGGTTCCAGTCCGATAACCAGGGCCGCGGCGGCGACGATACGCCCATCTGGGGATGCGCCTTGCAGGGCCGCGTCTGCGGCGCTGTGCAGAAGGGCAAGATGGCGAACAACGTTACCGGAGCCTGGTCCACCGGCACTCCCCGCTGGCGCAACGTCTATAAGTCGCCCCAGGAAGAACGCATGTGGTTCAACGAGACACTCGCCTCCGGCATGGTGCCGTATCATCACATCATCGGCGGCGAGAACGGAATGGGAGAGGACCGCCGCTGGCTCGAGCCCGCGCACAAATATTTCGAATGGACGGCCCGCCACGACGCCCACTTCGTCAACAAACGCTCCATCGCCAATCTGGGCGTGGTGATGGGCCAGCGCACGCATCTGTTCTACCAGCCTCCGCGCGGCGCCCTGATGCGGGAGTACATGGACGGGATGTACTATGCGTTGCTCGAAGGCCGTTTCCTTTTCGATTTCGTACATGAAGATCGGCTTGCGCCGGAGGAACTGGCGAAATACTCAGCGCTGCTGCTGCCGAACACGGCGCTGCTCAGCGACCAACAGTGCCGCCAGTTGCGCGCCTACGTGGATGCCGGCGGCTCACTGCTGGCCACCTTCGAGACCAGCCTGTACACTGAGCGCAATGAGCGGCGGCCGGATTTCGGCCTGGCCGATGTTTTCGGCATTCGCAAGGCCGGCGAGACCGTCCCCACCGTCGGCAACGCGTACCTGGCCCGCATCGAAAAACAGCACCCGATTCTGAGCGGCTTTTCCAATACTCAGTGGATCCCTGGCGCACAGAACCGGGTCCCTTTGGCTCCGGTCGATAGCCCGGTTCTGACGGTGGTGCCTGGCTTCGTGGCGTACCCTCCCGAGCTATCCTATCCCGTCCAGCAGCGCACAGACGAGCCGGCGGTCGTGCTGCAGGAGAGAGGCAAGAGCCGCCTGGCCTGGTTCCCCGGCGACATCGAGCGCACCATGTGGCGATCCGGCCATACCGATCTGGCGCGTTTGCTGCAGAATTCCATCCGCTGGGTGGCGGGCGGGAATCCGCCCGTTACCATCGAAGGCGACGGCGTGATCGAGACTTTCGCCTGGGAAACCCAGGCCGGCTTCGCCGTGCACGTCCTCAATTACACCAACCCAGCCATGCACCGCGGTTGGCTGCGGGAGTTCTTCCCCATCGGCCGCCAGAAGGTAAAGATGTTACTGCCACCGGGTAGGCGAGTAACTCGCGTAGAACTGCTGCAGGCCGAAACCGACATCCCCTTCACCGCCAGCAACGGTGCCATTGAGTTCACCATTCCCAGGGTCTTGGATTACGAAGTAGCAGCACTGTATTCGGCATAGGGCAGGCCTCCTCGCCTGTCATCCAGTTATCCGGCGCTGCGCAGGAATGTGAACGGGTGAGCTAAACTCGCAGGGTTGACCGAAAGCCAATTCACCAAAATTCCGGACTGGCCGGGATACCGCGTGTACCGGCACGAGATCGACGAAAAGACGCGAACGCTGAAGCTCTGTGTGCGCCGGACGAGGGATATACCTTTGCGCGCAAACGAAGTTCGTGGGTTCGTCAGTGCTTCGGGCCGCGCCGGGACAACCGGTGGGCGTCCGCGGCCGGCTGAGCCAGAGGCCAGCGCCGGCTCTCCCGAAAGAGTGCTTTGTGGATACAGCCAAGGATACTACTTGCTTTGCCTCGCTTTCTTGGGTGAGGCACGTGCCGTCTGATCTCCGGGCAGTCGCGGCAGAAATCGAAAGCGGAACCATCGACCTTCAAAGTCTGCCACCGGTGGAAGCCCATCGCGCAGATAAGACGCTTCAGCCAATTCGATTCGTGTTCGCGATTCGGCCAGAGTCTTCTTAGCGGGGCTAAATCGGGTTCCATATTTCCGTATCGTAACAAGTGAGCACCGCACCCGCGCTCGCAGCCGCCATTCACCGCCGCTTCGGACGGGTATCGGCCTCGAAGAACAGCGCTGGAAGCTGGAGCACATAGCGGCCAAAGCGTCATCCTGTCCTATCCGGCCGGCAGAGGCGCTTCGGCATGCATCGCGGCAACCAGAGCCGGGCTCAGAACAGCACGTCGAAGTCCACCGTGAATCTCCGGTGGCGCTCGCCGAAAAACAGGCCGTATTCCGGATCGGCGATATTATAGTGAACCGCTTCGGGATTAAAATGATTGGTGAGGTTGAAGCTAGACAGCGATAAGCGGACTTTATATTTCGGAGTAACTGGAATATCTTTGGCAATCCTCGAATCGAGGGAAAAGAAACTTGGGTAGCGGTAGCCGTTGGCCGGGCCCACGTACTGTTGCGCTGCGTCGAAGCTGGAGTAAGGAAACCCGCTGCGGAATTCCACCACCGGGGCGATCCGCCAGCCGTGCGGCAGTTGCAATAGTCCCCAGGTGAGGAAGCGGTTGGGCAGGTCGCCCGGCAAGGTACTGGATTGATTGTCACGAATGATCGGCACTGGGAAACTGCCGAGGTAGTTATTGAAGTCATTGACGTCGCCGCTCGACCGGCCCCTGACGTAGGAAAAGAAGAGTTGGCGTTTGTCGGTCAGGCGCCACCGCGCCGTGGCCTCCCACTGCTGATAGCGCGACGATCCCGCCCCGGTCACATCGAATGCGCCGATATCGGTAACCGGATCGGGCGCCTGGCGCACCATCACCACCAGGCCCGCACCTTCGCTCTGAATAAACGATAGCCGGACCTGCAGATGTTCCCCCAGCGGCTGGTCCAGCTCCAGGCTGGTGTTGTCGCTGCGTGGGGAAAAATCGCCCGGCTTCAGCTCGTGGTGTACGAACGGAATGTGAACGTTTATCTCGCTCAAGGCGTTCGCGTAGAAGTACGGCCCCGCGACGATATTGCCTTCGCCGTCGTAAAAGGTCTGGGTCTGGCGCGGGTAGTGCTCGAAGGCGTACACGTTCAGCGGCACGTGGTCGTAGAAAAACCCGAAGCCGCCGCGCAATACCGTGCCGGTGCGTTTGAAAGGAGTATACGCAAAGCCGGCGCGCGGCGCGAACCGAAAACTTTCCGATACTTCCTGCGATTCGGTGCGCGCTCCCAGGTCGAGCGCCAGCCGCGAAGACAATACCCAGTGATCCTCGCCGTAGAATGCGTACTCGGTGTCGGTCATGGTGTACCCGTGGCTGGGGCTGAAGCCAATCGACTCGGTGAGCTGGTGAGCCGCATTCAGCACCTGAATCGAGTTCTCGTCCATTTGCCCCCGGTCGGCGCTATAGGCAATGTAGGAGCCGATCTTGTAGTTGTGCGTGCCCCAGTGCCTGGACGGGTGAAAGCTCAGCGACGGCAGCCAACTGACGCGCGAAGCCACCCGGTACTGCTGCGCGAAGTAGTTTCCGCTGTTTCCGAACGGGCTGATAGTGAGACCGGCCGGGCCCTGCCCCCATACGTTGGCGTCGAAACGCGTTCCCGAGATCGTGTTTTCGAGCAACCCGCCCCACACCGTCAGCCGGTCCGCAATCGTCACCGTGTAGTTGGCCGTGGCTGCGTCGGGCGTGGTCGGCATGGGGTTGAAATAGTCCAGGTTGACGTATTCCATGTGCTGCGGCGCCACGTGCGCGGTCGCCGTCAGCAGGTGACGGCTCGACGCCACCCAATCCAGTTGGGCGAAGGAGTTCACTCCCCAATTGCGCTTTTGATCGAATGGGAAAGGAAGCGTGTAGATTTCGATCTTTCGGACTTCGTACTCCAGCCCCTCGGAAAGATACAGCTTCCCGGGCACGATAGGGCCCTCCACGTTCAGCCGCGGCGTGGCGTCGCGCAGCCCGCGCAGGTGCCAGGAGCGGATGTAAAAGTCCGGAAAAGGATCGTTCAGCTCCCACTTCCATTTCTCCCCGCCGCGCCGCGTCTCCACTGAAACCAGGCCCGCCGTGAAGCGCCCGTACTCGGCCATGTAAGGCGTCTGGTAAACGTTGAGCGATTCCACGCTGTCGATGGGCACGGTCAGACCGAACTGCCCCGTGGCCGGATCGCTGACGTCGGCCGAATTGACGATCAGCGAGCTGCGGTGTTCGGCGGAGCCCGATATCTGCAGCGCGCCGTCCGGCTTCCTTACAACACCCGGCACCAGCGGCAACGCTTCGGCCACGTTGGCGGGGCGGCTGGGAAGCTCCCGCGCCACCTCCGGCGGAAGCTTGGTCGGGGTAGAGGCGCCCTGCTCCACCGGCGGCACGGATGCCTCTACCTCCACCGTCTCATGCTGGCTGAGACGCTCCACCAGGGTCAGCTCCACCGTGGCCGATCCCGGAGTAACCTCCAGGTCGCTCTTGGTTAGCGGCTGAAACCCCTCCTTCACTGCGGAAAGTGTGTACCGGCCGGCCTTGGCCAACTGGAATGTGGCGCCGCCCTGGGTACCCGTTTCGCCACCGGTCACCACCACGCCGCCCAGCTTCCAGGTCAACTGGACTCCCGGAACCGGCTGGTGCGAGGGATCGTACACGTCCACTTCCACGGCCACGCCCGTGCCGGCCGCCTCCTGCGCCCGCGCCGGGCCGGCCGCAGCCAGCAGATGGCTGGTCCACCACAGCACCGCCAACGCTCCCCGCGCTCGAATCGTAATTTTCAAATTCGCTGAGCCATAGCCTCGGATAAAATATGGACGCGCGAATTGGCGTCCCGGGTTTCTCTATCCTGCCGCCTTCCGCTCGTCAGCCGCAAACTGCCCGCCATACGGCTGGAGCCCCATATCGGCGAGCAGGTTCTTCTCGTCGAAGTGAATGCTCGTCCCTAGCCCTTTCGGCACACTGATTTTAACGTCTTTTATCGGGGCCACTGGGATGGTTTTTGCGGGCCGCTACGGCAACGTAGTGCCGTCCCAGGTATGCTCCGGGTCGGGGTAATAGGTGGCCGCCGAACCGTCGATCAGCACCAGCCAACCGCCCGGCACTTTGGCGCGCGCAACCGTATGCGGCCTGGCGTTGAGCGCGGTGAAGACAATGTCCGGAGGCGCCGCCGGCTTAGCCGCGGCCGGTGCTTCGGCCGCCTCGGCTGCCGGTCCCGCCAGGCGTACCAGGGCGCCCGGGTCCAACGCCGATTCGAGCAAATCCCGCCGGCAGCCGTATAGCCCGGTCATATACCGGAATTGCTCCGTTTCGCGATCGCGTCCCACGTGGTCGATAAGCGCGCCGAATGGGATTGTCTCCGATTCTCCCAGCGACGTTCTGGTCCGCGCGTGCAGCTTCATAGCCTCGATGGACTTGTTTAGAGTAAAGGTCGGCAAAATGAGTCTCCGCTTACTACCGTCGCCAAGTTATAACCGAATCCGGGGACCGGGCGCAAGCCGCAGGCGAATCGAGGGAATCCGGGCGTGACTGCGGTCCCTGGGGCGTTCGCTACTTCTTTTCCATCTCCTGCAGTTTCTCGACGCGGCGCTTCAGATCCGCGTCGTCGCTCGCGAACCTGGCGTTCAAATAGGCTTTGAGAACCTCTTCGGCCAGTTTCGGCCCGATCACCCAGGCGCCCAGGCACAGCACGTTCACATCGTCGTGCTCCACCGATTGGTGCGCGCAGTACGTGTCGTGGCACAGCGCCGCGCGCATGCCGCGGACCTTGTTGACGGCGATCGCGGCGCCTACTCCCGTACCGCAAACCATAATGCCGCGCTGGGACCGTCCCGACAGGACCTCGTCGCACAGTTTTTGGGCGATATCCGGAAAGTCGACCGGATCGGTGCTGTACGTTCCGATGTCTTTGACCGTGTGCCCCCAGGATTGGAGCGTTTCGATGACCGGCCCCTTCAGCGGAAAGCCGGCGTGGTCGCAGCCCACCACCAGGCGCCACTTGGCCGGACCCGTGGCCGCTGCCTGCACCTCGGCGGCGACCAGCGGCGCGGCGGCCATGCCGCCGATGAACCGGCGTCTTGCCATGTTCCTAGCGTCCATTTTCAAGTTCCTCCGGCGGCTCCATCCCCGGTTCGCAGCCGGTCGGTGGAACGCGGACAACCGGCGCGAAATGCACGCGGCGGTTGAGTCTTCATTCTCGCAGAAGCCAGCCTGCGGGAACAAACCCGCGCGGCGCCGCTCATCGCCAGTCGATTCTTGCGCGCCGCGCCCCGCCAAGACTTTGCGCGGGCGCAGCCCTGCGGTATGCTTGACCGGGGAGGTATTGCAGTATGCGCAATTCCAAAATCGTCGCCCGGCGCGAGTTTCTGGATACCGCCGGCGCGATGACAATCGGCGCCTTCCTGGCGCGCGGCCTCTGGGCCGCGGACGAGCGCCAGGGCGACATGATCTATCGCAAGCTTGGAAAGACCGGCGAGCGCGTCTCGGCCATCGGTCTCGGCGGCTACCACATCGGCGAGGCCCCAAGCGAACAGGATGCCATTCGCCTGGTCCGAAGCGCCATCGACCGGGGTATGACGTTCCTGGATAACTCCTGGGACTATATGGCCGGCAAGTGCGAAACCTGGATGGGAAAGGCGCTACGCGACGGCTACCGGCAGAAGATCTTTCTGATGACGAAATTCGACGGCCGCACCCGGGCGTCGACGGCGCGGCAAATCGAAGACTCGCTGACCCGCCTCCAAACCGATCACGTGGACCTCATGCAGTTCCACGAAAATATCCGCCTCGAAGACCCCGACCGTTTCTTCAACGACGGGCCGGTCGAAGCGCTTTTGGATGCTAAGAAAGCGGGCAAGATCCGCTACATCGGCTTCACCGGGCACAAAGATCCCCTGGTTCACCTGCGCATGCTGGAAGTGGCGCAGACGCACCACTTTCAGTTCGACACGGCGCAGATGCCGCTGGGCCCGCTCGACGCGCATTTCCGGAGCTTTGCCCGGCAGGCCGTCCCGAAGCTGGTGGAGCAAGGGGTCGCCGTGCTGGCGATGAAGACCATGGCCGGCGGCGGTGTTCCGAAGGCGAAACTGGCCACGCCAATCGAATGCCTGCATTACGCGTTGAACCTGCCGACTTCGGTGGTGATTACCGGAATTCCCGACCAGAAGACGCTCGACCAGGCCTTCGAAGCGGTGCGCACGTTTCAGCCGCTCAGCCAGGGCCAGCTCTCGGGACTGCTGGCGAAGACGCGTGAGGCCGCGCTTAGCGGTAAGTACGAGTATTTCAAGACGACTCCGCGAGCCGATGGCACCGCGCTCAACCCGCAGTGGATGGGCTGAAATCCGAGAACGGCGGAGAACCTGGTCACTGCGTGGATGCGGTTGAGCCTGGTTTCAGGCCTGGCGTGCTGCGGCGATTTCTCACGAAAGGGCGATGGCCGGTCCGAGTGGGGCACCAGTCACTCCTGCCGCTGGTGCAGGTGGGGATGGGTATGGGTCTCGCCGGAAGCGTGCCGGTGGCGGTGGGCATGCACCAGGTTGGTGCGCTCCAGCAGCGGCCGGTCGGCCAGCACCTCGGCGGGAGTTCCTTCCGCGGCTACGCGGCCGCCGTCGAGCACGTAGCAGCGGTCGGCGATATCCGCCAGATCGCCCAGGTCGTGCGTCGCGGTGATGACCGATTTGGCGCCGCCGCCCCACTCCACCAGCAGGTCGATGAGTTCGCTCTGGCTGCGCGGATCGAGCGAGCCGAGGGGTTCGTCCAGCAGCAGGACCGCCGGGTCGAGCACCAGCACGCTGGCCAGCGCCACGCGTTTCTTTTCGCCGCCGGAAAGGCGGTGCGGCACGCGGTCCTTGAGGTGCGAAAGGCGCAGCCGCTCCAGAATTTCGGCCACGCGCTGGCGTACTTCCGGCTTCGGCCAGCGGAGTTGCAAAGGGGCGAAAGCCACTTCGTCGAACACGGTCGGGTTGAACAATTGCACGTCGGGGTTCTGAAACACCAGGCCCACCTGACGGCGGAAGCGGAAGGCGAACTGGTCGTCGGCGAAGCGCGCCTCGCTCAGTTCCTCGCCCCGGAACCGGACCGCGCCGGACTGGGGGAAGTACAACCCGTCCAGCAGGCGCAGCAGGGTGGACTTGCCGGAGCCGTTGGCGCCCACCAGCGCCACCCGGCTGCCCTCCGGAAAGGCCAGGCTCAGCCGATCGAGCGCCGCCAGGCTGTCATAACGGTAGGTAAGCTGGTCGACCTCAAATAGCATTGTCGCTCCGGTGCGGCCCACCGTGGGGCAGACCATCGTTTCTCGTGGTCTGCCCTGCACCCGGCGCTCGACCGTTTACACTGGTGCGCAGCCCCACGCCAGGACTTCGAAATCTCGGCGCTGCGGGCGGCAGCGCCGGCCGAGCGCCCGCGCCACGAAAGCCAACAGATTCAGCCATGCCTCACCGGCCCACCCAGACGGCCGCCAATGACAACCCGGCAAAGCCCGCCAGGGCGAGCCAATCGGCCGCCGTCATCCGGAAGTCGTCGAGCAGGTACACTTCCCCACGAAAGCCGCGCGCCTGCATAGCCAGGTAAACGTCGCCGCCCAATTGCAAGGTGCGCCCCAGCAGCACCGCGGCGCTCGAAACCGCCATGCGCCGGCTGTCGGCGCCGGTGAGGCGGCCCACCGTGCGGCTCTGCCGCGATTCGAACATCTCGTGCGCGGTTTCGACCAGCAGCAGAATGTATCGCGACGTCATCCCCAGCACCACCACGAATACCACCGGCACGCGGAAGATGCGCAGCGCTTTCAGAACGTGCATCCAGGCGGTGGTCAGCACCAGCAGCAACGCCAGCGTCGCGGCGGTTTCCGCGCGCATCACCAAAAAGGCGGCCGAGGTGGCTCCCGGCGCGGTCACGGCCCAGCCAAGGCCGGGAAGCCGATAGAGCGGCGGTCCGGGCGTGAGGAAAAGGGCCGGCAGGGCGACGGCGCCGGTGAAGAACAGTGCGGCCATCCACACCCGCGCCGCCAGCACGCGAATGGGAATGCGCGAGAGCGCGGCAAGCACGATCGCCATGCCCAGAAGGGCCGCAATCGAGCTCAGACGGGTCGCCAGCACGCTGACCAGAATCAGCGCGAACAGGCCTGCCACTTTCACCCGTGGATCGAGCGCTTGCAGCAAGCCCCGCCGGTGCACCGAATCCTCCGCCTCGAGGGTACGCTCGATCGCCTGGTATAGCCCTTCGATGGTGCGCTCGGCGACCCCGCGCCTCATGTGAACGGCTCCGGCCGGTAGCCGGGACGAAGCCATCTCCCAAACGCGAGACACGCCAGCACGATCAAGCCGGCGCCGAACATGGCCGAGAGCAGATAGCCGAAGCCGGCGCTGCGGATGTACGGGGGAGCGTAGCGCGCGAACGGCGCGGTCCATAGGGAAGCGAGATGGGCCAACCCGGCGGGCGCCTGGGCCGGCGCGGGCTGGTGGAACGACGACGCCGCGATTTGGCGGCGAACCGCCGCGTCGGCGTAATCCGGCGCCGCCCACTCGCCCCAGGCCGAACCCGCCGCCAGGATACCCAGCGGCGTCAGCACCAACAACGCGCCCAGGCCCGCCCAAAGCGGACGCAGCGAAGCCGCGGGGGACGCCGAATCCACCCGCCCGGCGGTCGCTTGCAGCAGGGACGGGTCCGACTTCTGCAGGAAGGCAACCACCCCGGCCGACACCACGAACTCGGCCAGTCCGGCGATGGTCAGGTGGCCGATCATCATGGCCGGGATCGCCACCCGGAGCGGGTAGGGGCAATACAGCGGCGCGCCCGCGGCGGTGCGGTAGAGCAGCGGCTGGATGCCGAACTCGATGGCCGCCGCCAGAGCCGAAACGTTGATCGCGAGGTAGCCCGCGATGCCCGCTGCCAGCGCTCGCCGTGGCGCCGTAAGAGGCGCACGGGCCGCCAGCAGCCGGTACACCCCGTAGGAAACCAGCGCACCCACAATGGCCATGTTGAAACAATTCGCACCGATTGCGGTGATGCCGCCGTCGCCGAAGAATAAGGCCTGAATTACTAAAGCTACCGAAACCGCCAGCATGGCGGCCCACGGCCCCAGCACCACGCTGGCAAGCCCAACGCCCACCGCGTGTCCCGTGGTGCCGCCGGGCAGCGGAAGGTTGAACATCATCACCACGAAAGAAAATGCCGCAAACAGCGAAAGCAGCGGCACCAGCCGCGTCTGCAGCGCCTTCTTCACCCGCTGCACGGCCACGTACCAGAACGGTGCCGCGCCGGCGTAGAGCGCCGCGCATGTGGCCGGGCTCAAGTATCCATCCGGGATGTGCATGTTTCCTGGAACTCCAGTGTAGTACGATTAGCGGAATCGTAGCACGGCGAAGCTCCGAGTCAGAGGCGCGGCCGTGAGAAGCTGTGAAAAATTCAATATTAGCCACCGATGAACGCAGATAAAACCTTGGTTTCCTTCATCGGTGTTCATCGGTGTTCATCGGTGGCTATATTTCTTAACAGCGTCCGAGCGAGCGGTTGCCGGGACTACCGTCAACTGCCTACCCGGATTACCACCTTCCCCATGGGACTTTCCCCCAGGCGCGCGAAGCCGGCTTTCACCTCTTCAAACGCGAAAACCCGGTCGACCACGGGGCGGCGATCGATGGAGCGGAGGCGGATGACGATCTCTTTCCATGCGGCTTGAGCCTCTGGCCGCGAATAAGAACCGACCGAGACCCCGCCAATCCGGTTGCGGCGGAAGAACAACGTGCCGGTGTTGAACTCCGGGACCGCCCCGGCGCTCCGTCCCACCACGCTGATTCGGCCGCGATTACCGAGCATGGCGACAAGCTGGTTGAAAAGCGGGCCGCCGACGTTGTCCACCGCCAGGTCCACTTTCGCGGGCGACAGCGCGGCCGCCACTTTCCGGCGCAGATCCGCGTCGCCCGGGTCGAAGACAAAATCCGCGCCCAGGTGGAGAAGACGGGCGCGTTTTTCGGCGCTGCGCGACAACCCCGCCACCCGTAATCCCATGGAGCGCGCCAGCAGAACCGCGGCCACGCCGACGCCGCCCGAAGCGCCCGTCACCAGCACGGTCGATCCGGGCTCGGGCGCGGCCGGCGGGTCGCTCCACTGCGTCAGCGCCTGCCAGGCAGTCAGAAAAGTCAGTGGCGCGGCGGCCATTTCTTCCAGGCTCCAGCCCTCCGGCACCGGCGCCACGCTGTTGGCGGGAACCGCAACCAGTTCAGCCAGCGTTCCCCATCGCTCCACTCCCGCGTCGCAGCGCAGCACGCCCACCGTCTCACCCACTCGCGGCTCGGCCACCCCTTCGCCCACCGCAACCACTTCCCCCACCCCGTCGCGGCCGAGCACGTGCGGCAGAGCCGGCTTGGCCGGATACATCGCCTGCGCCAGAAAGGCATCGGCCGGGTTCAGGGCCGCAAAATGCAGGCGCAGCAGGGCTTCTCCCGGAGCGCATGGGGGCGGCGCCGTCTCGGCCAGCCGCAGCTTTTCTACACCGTTCAAGGAATCTAGCAACCAGGCACGCATAGAATCTATTGTCTCGCGGGAACCTCGGAATCGACAAAACGCGCGAGCCGGGATTGCGGGTGAGGGTCGCCCCACCTTGCGAAAAGCCCGGCCTCCACCACCATTGGTGGCGTTGGTGAAGCTCCTTCGAGTTCCGGACCGACTCCCCCGGAAACCGGGCTCTCAGGCCCTCTGTCGACCGAAGGAACCCTGGACGGCTCCGGAAGCCCCGGTTGCCGGGGCCGGCGGGCCGGCTTCCCCGCCGAACAGCGGTGCACCAGATCCCAGCATGACACAGAAGCCGTGACCCTAGCCCCAAAGAGTTACGCCTCCCATAGGTCCCGGATCATCCAAACAATCCTGAAGTTGGATAGAATTAGATGATTCAATGAAGGTCCTTTCCGCGCTATGTTAGCGCCCGGCCTAAGCCATAATTCTGCATGTGGATCGTTAAACTAGCTATTCGCCGCCCTTACACGTTTGTGGTAATGGCGTTGCTCATCGCCATCCTCGGGGCCGCTTCCATCGTGACCATGCCGGTCGATATTTTCCCCTATATCGACATCCCGGTGGTGAGTATCGTCTGGAGCTATACCGGTCTTACGCCCGAAGAGATGGAAAAGCGCATGATTACCATCTTCGAGCGCTCCCTGACCACCACAGTCAACGACATCGAGCACATGGAATCGCAGTCTTATAGCGGTGTCGCCGTGGTCCGCGTGTACTTCCAGCCCAACGCCAAGGTGGACATGGCGCTGGCGCAGGTGACGGCCCAATCGCAAACCCTGCTGCGCATTTTTCCGCCCGGCACCACCCCTCCCAGCATCATTAAATACGACGCTTCCAGCGTCCCCATTCTGCAGCTTGCCCTGGGCAGCAAGACGCTCAGCGAACAGGAGTTGTTCGACCTCGGCCTGAATTTCATCCGCACCCAGTTGGCTACGGTCCGGGGCGCTGCCGTACCGCTTCCCTACGGCGGCAAGTTCCGCTCCGTCATGGTGGATTTGATTCCCGACCAGCTTTACGCCAAGGGCCTGTCGCCGGTGGATGTGTCGAACCTGCTGGGCAACCAGAGCCTGATTCTCCCGGCGGGCGACGCCAAGATCGGTCCCAGGGATTATCAGGTGCGGCTGAACAACAGCCCCCGCGTGCTGGCGGACATGAACAATATGCCGTTGAAGATCGTCAACGGCGCGCCCATCTATGTGCGCGATGTGGCCCAGGTCCGCGACGGTTATAACGTCCAGACGTCCATCGTCCGCACCAACGGAACCCGCGGCGCGCTGGTGACGGTTCTGCGCAGCGGACAGGCCTCGACCCTGGCGGTGGTCAACGCGGTGAAGAAGACCCTCCCCAGGATTCTGGCCGGCCTGCCTTCGGCGCTCGAAGTGCGCCAGTTGTTCGACCAATCCCTGTTCGTGCGGGCGGCCATCAACGGCGTGGTGCGGGAAGCGGTCACGGCGGCGTGCCTGACCGGGCTGATGATCCTGATCTTTCTAGGGAGCTGGCGCAGCACCCTGATCGTCTGCATTTCGATTCCGCTATCGATCCTGGTTTCGCTCATCATGCTGGGGCTGATGGGCCACACCATCAACGTGATGACGCTGGGCGGGCTGGCGCTGGCGGTGGGCATCCTGGTGGACGACGCCACCGTGGAAATCGAAAACACCCACCGCAACATGGGCATGAAAAAGCCGCTGGTGCGCGCCGTGCTCGATGGCGCCCAGCAGATCGCCGCGCCCGCCTTCGTTTCCACCCTCTCCATCTGCATCGTGTTCGTGCCGGTGCTCATGCTCACCGGCGCCGCCAAGTACCTGTTCACGCCGCTGGCCGAAGCCGTGGTGTTCGCCATGCTGGCTTCCTATCTTCTTTCGCGAACCCTGATTCCGCCCATGGTGCATTACATGCTAAGGCCGGAGCTGAAGCTTTACGCGCAGGGGGAGCACGGGGAATCGGCCGGCGGCACCGGCCCCTTCTGGAAGACGCACTACGCTTTCAGCCGGCGCTTCAACCGGTTGCGGACCGCCTATGCCGGCCAACTGGACTGGTGCCTGAACCACCGCGCGCCGGTGCTGATTGGCTTTGCGGTATTTGTGGCGCTCTCGCTCTGCCTGACCGGTTTCATCGGACGCGATTTCTTTCCGACGGTGGATTCCGGGCTGATGCGTCTGCACGCCAGGGCGGCTTCGGGCACGCGTATCGAGCAGACCGAAGTCCTGTTCCAGGATATCGAGCGTGAGATTCGCGAGGAGATCCCTCCGGCGGAAATCGACACCATCATCGACAACATCGGCGTTCCCAACGGCGGTTTCAACCTGGCCTTCGGCGACAACCCGACCCTGGGCGTGGCCGATGGCGACATCCTGATCGCGCTCAACCAGGACGAGCACGGCCCCACCGCCGAGTACACCGACCGGCTGCGCAAGCGCCTCCACCAGCGCTTCCCCGAGGTGGTCTTCTATTTCGAAGCCGCCAACATCACCAACCAGATCCTCAACTTCGGTTTGCCGGCGCCCATCGACGTGCAGGTGGTGGGCCGCACGCCGGAAGTCAACTACAGCATCGCCAACCAACTGCGCGACCGGATCGCGCGCATTCCCGGCGCGGCGGACGTCCACATCCACCAGGTGGTCGACTGGCCCACCATCGATATCAACGTGGACCGCAACAAGGCAGGCTATGTCGGTCTCAGCGAAAAGGACGTCAGCAACAGCCTGCTGGTATCGCTGGCTTCGAGCGGGCAGGTGGCGCCCACCCAGTGGCTGGACTGGAAAACCGGCGTCAGCTATCAGGTGAACGTGCAGACGCCGCAATACAAGATGAATACCATGCGCGCATTGATGACAACCCCGATCGCCATTCCGACCGCCGCCATGACGTCCATCACCCAGACGTCGATCGCCGGCGCGGCCGATGCGACGGTAGCGTCGGTGGCCGCCGGCCCCTTGCAGTCCTCGAGCGCCTACGGCAATCCGGGTGCGTCCGATGCCGGCCCACAGTTGCTGTCGAATCTGGCCGGTTCGGCCCGCGGCGTGGCTCCGGAGATCATCAACCATTACAACGTGCAGCCGGTCTTCGACGTTTACGCCAATATCGATCGGCGCGACCTGGGCGCGGTGGGTGACGCGGTGGAGAATATCGTGGCCGACGCTTCGAAGCGGCTTCCGCGGGGCACCACCATCGATGTCCGCGGCCAGATTACCACCATGCAAACCTCGTTCTACCGGCTCGGCCTGGGCATGGTGTTCGCGGTGGTTCTGGTCTACCTGCTGATGGTTTTGAATTTTCAATCGTGGCTCGACCCGTTCATCATCTTGATGGCGCTGCCGGGCGCCCTGGCCGGTATCGTGTGGATGCTGTTTCTGACCCAGACCACCTTCAGTGTTCCGTCGCTGATGGGTGCCATCATGTGTATCGGCGTGGCCACGGCAAACAGTATTCTGATGGTGGTGTTCGCCAACGATCAACGGGAAATCGGGATGAACTCCCGCGAGGCGGCGCTCTCGGCCGGCCACACCCGCATCCGGCCCGTGGTGATGACCGCCACGGCGATGATCATCGGCATGCTGCCGATGGCGCTGGGAATGGGCGAGGGCGGCGAGCAGAACGCCCCGCTGGGCCGGGCGGTGATCGGCGGCCTGCTGCTGGCCACCATTACCACGTTGTTTGTAGTGCCGATGGTCTACAGTATGTTGCGGACGAAAGTGCCGGTGGACCACGATCGAAGAATCGCCGAGGAGGAACGCGAATACCTGAGCACCCGGACAATGCGGCCCGAGGACCTGATATGAACGACATCGAAACTACCGATAGCCAACTGCGCGCCCAGATCGAAGACCTGCGGCGGCAACTGGAAGAGCAGAAAAAGCTGGTGGCGCATCACTCCGCCCCGCCGCCTTCCAGCCGCACGTTCCTGGTGGTGGTGCTGCTGGTGGTGGCGCTGGCGGCGGCCGGCTACTTTTTCGGCTACGCGCCCCGCCAGCGGCGGGAAACCGCCCTGGCCGCCGAGAGCCTGCAAGAAGGCAATGTCCTCCCCACCGTGAACGTGGAGCCGGTCGTCCGTTCCCTCAGTTCGGAGAGCCTGGTGCTGCCTGGCAACATCGAAGCCCTCACGGAAGCGCCCGTGCTGGCGCGCGCCACCGGCTATATCGAAAAGCGCTACGTGGATATCGGCGACCGGGTGAAAAGCGGACAGCCGATGGCCGAAGTCGATGCCCCGGACTTGAATCAGCAGGTCCTCCAGGCCAAGGCCGCCGTTGACCAGGCTTCCGCCGCCGTCGAGCAGTCCCAGGCTAACCTCGACCAGGGCCGCGCCAACGAACACCTGGCCCAGGTCACCGCCCAGCGTTTCGATAACCTGTTCCGCAAGGGCGTCATCTCCCGCCAGGACAACGACACCTACCAGGCCCAATCGACCTCCCAGACGGCCAACGTTCAGGCCCTCGTCAAAGCCGTGGACGGCGCGCGGAAAAACCTGGCTGCGGCCCAGGCCAACCTCTCCCGCCTCAACGATCTGTTCGGCTACCTGACCGTGCGCGCGCCCTTCGATGGCGTGGTGACGGTACGCAACGTGGATGTGGGCGCTCTGGTCAACGACGGCAGCACGCTGCTGTTCCGCGTGGCTCAGACCGGGCGCCTGCGCATCTACCTGAACGTGCCCCAGGGCGAAGCCGATTCGGTGCATGCCGGACAGCGCGCTTCGGTTTCGGTTGCCGATCGCCCCAGTCAGAAATTCCCCGGCACGGTGACGCGCACCTCCAATTCCCTCGATCCGGCCACGCGTACCCTGCTGGCCGAAGTCCAGATTCCGAATGGCGGCGGCCAGCTTCTGCCCGGCATGTTCAGCCAGGTGGATCTATCCGTGCCGCGCCACAATCCTCCGCTGCTGATTCCCGGCGATGCCCTGGTAGTGCGCAGCGATGGCCCGCAGGTGGCCGTAGTCGACAGCGCCGGCAACGTTCACTTCACCCGCATCCAGCTCGGCCGCGATTTCGGCGACCGCATGGAAGCTCTCTCGGGTCTCGAAGAAGGGCAAATGCTAGCCATCAACCCCAGCGACGCCGTGCGCGAGGGTGCCAAAGTGAAAGCCGTCCGCGCGGCCAAATCCGCCGCCGGACGACGCTCCTAAACGAATGCAAAAATCGATCCTGTGTGTCTTCCTCGCCGCGCTGACAGGCGTTGGCCCCGAGGGCGCCGCCTTCGCACAGCAAGGTGGCGCGGCCATGCCCCAGCCCGCTCCCATCCGGGCCGGCCTGATACCGCCGCGCGCCGGCCATCCTCTCAGCTTCGCCAATACCCGCCATATCCAGGAGCTGATCCGGGCCGGAACGCTCTATCTCTCTCTCCAGGATGCGCTCGCGCTCGCCATCGAGAACAACCTGGACGTCGAGCTGGAACGCTACAACCTGGAGGGCGCCCGCACCGAGGTGACCCGCGCCAAAGGCGGCGGCATAACCCGCGGCCTCGATTTCAGCATCTACGAAGCCCCGCCGGGCGTGGGCGGCCCGCTCAGCCCGCTGGCCGTCAATCCGGCCTCCGGCTCCGCCACCAGCGGCACCTCCATACCAACCAATGCGCTCGAAGCCGGCGTCCTCGGCGAGCCGCTCGACAACTTCTCCATCGCCGGTACAGTCCCGTTCTCCGGCGGGACGGCCATTCCCGGCTATGATCCCACTCTCAGCGGCCTGCTCGATTTCTCCCATCAGTCCACGCCGGAAGTCTCCTACCAGAGCTACCTCACCAACAACCTCGTCAACAGTAGCGTGACGGCCAACACGGCGGTCACTCAAGGGTTCGGCACCGGGGCCACCGCTTCGGTCAGCTTCGACAACTCGCACAATTCGCTGAACTCGCCGAACGTCGGCTTCAACCCGTACAACCTATCCAGCCTCGGCCTGACCGTCACCCAGCCCCTCGTGCGCGGCTTCGGCTTGAACCTCAACCGCCGCTACATCCGAATTGCGGCCAACGAACAGCGCATCGCCAGCTATCTTTTCGAAAACCAGCTCAACTATACGATCTATGGCGTGATTCGCCTTTACACCGATTTTGTGGCGCTGTTCGAAGACGTGAAGGTGAAGCAGGAAACCGTCAAGGCGGCCGAAAAACTACTCGCCGATACCCAGGCCCAGGTGACCGAGGGCACCCTCGCCCCGGTGGAGTTGACACGCGCCAATGCCGAGGTCTATTCTACCCGCCAGGACCTGATCAATTCCCGCGGACTGTTCGACGAACAGGAGGCCATTCTGCGCCGCGTCCTCACCCGCGACGAGGATGAACAGCTTCGCGGCACTCACATCCT
>JBEKZL010000069.1:0-26405 GCA_049509915.1 Bryobacteraceae bacterium
CCCGCGCGGCGTGAAGCGCAAGACGAGTAACTACCCTCTACGCCCACGCAAGCCGATGCGCACCCATCGCATCGACATATCCAAGCGTATCAGGATTGTTAAGTGAACAGTATTGGGGCTAAAAGATGGACTGCTGGCACCGGCGGGCCGTACAACCCGATCCGGCGCGGTGACCTGCAGGACGTGCGGGGTGGCCATTATCGAATGCCCCTGCGTGTCCTACCATCGGACCCCGAGCGACGATTGCCCGGCCTGCTTGGGGTCCTGCTGGGTGGCGGTATGGCGTGGGCGAATCGCAAAGTTTCGAGAATATTTGGAGGATCGAACGTGAACGACATCTTGCTCACGCCGTCTGACGTAGCCACGCGGCTGGGGGTGTCGGTTGCCTGGGTGCGCGACCATGCCAGCCGCAAGTACCCAAAGCTGCCGTGCATAAAGGTAGGCGCCCTGCTGCGCTTCCACCCGGCCGATATCGACAAGTGGATCGAGGACCTGCGGGCACAGGCATTGAGGCGGGCGTCGTGACGACCACCGCCGATTCCGACGTGCTACGCTTGCTGCGGGTTCGCGTGCAGGTTGAACGATTTCGACGCGGTGAACGGGCGGCTGCGGATCGATGAGAGCGCCGCTACCTGGGGCATCAAGGAGACCAAGACGCCGGGATCGGTGGCATGGGTGTCGTTGCCGGCGGAAATTAAAGTGGAGCTAGCGCGCTGGCTTGCCGCCCGGGACTGTGATTCTCCATCGGCATTCATCTTCCCGAACGCGCGGGGCGGACCTATCGGCACGGATGGTTTCCGGCAACACCACCTCTGGCCAGCGGCGGTCAGGGCTGGCATCGTAAGCGCGAGACCGGCGGACTGGCCGAAGGGCAAGCAGTGGGCGGACCGGGCGACGTCGGTGAACTTCCAGGCGTTCCGCCGGACCTGCGCGACCTGGTTTCAGAAGTGCGGCACCTCAAAGGATATTCAGACGCACCTGCGGCACGCGAGCCCCAACACCACGCTCGGGGTCTACGTGCAGGCGATGCCGGAGTCCGTGCGGGTCGCAGTGGAGGCCCTGGATCAGATGATACGGACGGCCGGTGGTGAGGCTGGCGGAGCGGTGTCGGGGAGTGTTCAATGAAAGCCGCAGACGTTCTGGACACAATTGGACATGAAAACACTCAAGAGGCCAATGTTTTTTGGGTATGCGGGAAGCTCTACCAGCTTCAGTACAAGGACCAGGAAGCGCGGGTGCCGGCGCTAATGGAGACAACACCGGACCGGGCCAAAGGGAGCGGTTTGTTCCAGCCCACCTCGGGCGTTGGTTGAAACAGGTGCAGCATCCTCTCGCGGGACAGATCTCCTTTCTTACAGCAGAGCCTTGGGCTGCGGATTTCCGGCCTGCGGCCGTTTGGGTTATGATGCCAAAGGCGATTTGCGGAAAGATCGCTGCTGTCTCAGTCCGAGTCCTCGCTCTCATCGCCGTGTCCGCCCGTCCAGACCGGGAACCCTTTACCGGCCGAGAGAAAAGATCGACATAGTCGGTGCCGGAGCCAGGCCTCCTGATTCGAGGAGACGTTCTTACTCTCGGCGTCTTGCTCCGTCCAGTTTCCTTCCCATGGCGCAACGACCCGCTCGCCATTCACGTACAACTTGACTACCTTGTTTAGCGGGTATCTTGGATCATCCCAGTACCTGAAACAGAAGCTCAGTTCCGAGCTGGTGATAGCGACGTACTCCTGCTTGCCCTGCAGTGGCAGTTTGTAGGCGATCGCGCCCAAATCGCCTAGGCTGTCCAGAATGAAATGAACCTGCGCATCCGCGTGCCGATATTGAGGGTCGGAAGCCACCATCGCAATGCCGCCCTTGCAAGCGCGTCTTACCGCGAAGACCATCTTCGCATGCATCTGCAGGTGATTTTCGGCGTCTTTCTTGTGCATTTGCTTCATTTCCTGCAACCCTTTGTGTTTGTTGGGCCCAAGCTGGTCCGTGGTAGCCGTAAACGTCGTCACCGGGCTGTAGCGGGAATGAAGCAGTCCCTGCGTGTAGATGTCCATGGCCTTGTCGGGCAGCTTCTTCTTGTCAGGCAGTTTTTTCTGGGCGTTGCTTAACTTTACCACCGTCTCCTCCACGGACTGCGGCGTTGCCTTAAGGAATCCCTGGCCGTTCCAGTCCCTCTGGAATGCGGATCCCGTGCCGATAGCGGCGGCGTTATTGAAATCGTCGCAAAACCTCGGTCTCGCGCTGCCTGTCGGGGGCCTGTACGGTCCCAACTGCCGGGCGGGCGCGCAGCCATAAACGAGGTCTTTGTAGTCGGTAATGGCCTGTGTCGCAAGTTGCGTCAGGAACGTATTTCTCGGCGGAAGGAGTGTTCCCCGTTGCAATTCGTTAAGTGGCCCTACTATGTTCGGATAGTGGTGAATCAAGTACTTGAGCGGCTTCTTATACTTAGCCAGTTTCTCGGCATGGACGCGGTGCAAGTGGTCCACAATCTGTTTTCCCGTTGCATTCTTCTCAATGAGCTCTTTCAAGGGCTTCATCGAGCTCGAGCGCCAAGCAAATGTCCAGCCGCCGGATTTTTCAACAAGGCTGTTAAACTCGGCGGCGGAGAAAGCGATGGTCTGTCCGTTAATCTTGAATGGCATTAGAATCTCCCGATTTCCACCCGCGAGGTTGAGTCTTTGGCTTCACCCTTTCGTCTGATGATTGATTGCATCGTTTAATATGTGTATTAATAGACCTTTTTATCTGTTAAATACTAACGCGCCTCCTCATCTTGCCAGGCGCCCCGCCCGGGGCAGCGGCAAGTTCGAATTGCGCACGGTGCGAGGCAGGCTGGTTCGCCCCGGTCTGGACCTGGACCACACATCGGCCCTGGTTGCCATGGACGACGAGGCGGCGTTTGGGGGCAAGAGCTGAGCCGCGCATGCTGATGCCGGATGTGAATGTCCTGGTGTACGCCCATCGCGAGGAGTCTCCCGCTCATGAGCGCTACGCCCGATGGCTTGTCAACCTCGCCAGCGGACCGGAGCCGTTCGCCATTTCCGAATTTGTCATGCACGGGTTCATCCGCGTGGTTACGAATCCGAAAATATTCGATCCACCATCCACCGTGGCCCAGGCACTTGAGTTTCTCGACGCGCTGTTGGCCCTGCCCACCTGCTCCGTGATTCGCGGGGGATCCAACCATTGGAGCATTTTTCGCAATTTGTGCGAGACCGGCGAGTTGAGGGGGAAGATCGCGGCCGATGCCGTCCACGCGGCGCTGGCCATCGAAACGGGCTGCGAGTGGGTGACGGCCGATACCGACTTCGCCCGCTTCGCGCCGCCGCTCCGCTGGAAGCTTCTTAAAGCCGCCACCTAAAGGCCGCCTGGCAGCGAGGTCTTCGGCAGCGGTATGCCCCTGCCGCGCCAGAGGCAACCGCTCTCCGACAACGCTTTATGAGAACATAAAAGAGGTTTTTGTTGGTGTTTCAGCGGGACAACGACGATGGATTATTGGCCGACCGTGCGGTATACCTTTCGGATACTCCGTCGCAGTCCCGGTTTCACCGCCGCCGCCACGCTCTCTTTGGCGTTGGGTATTGGCGCCAACACAGCCATTTTTAGCCTGGTGAATGCGTTACTTCTACGTGAACTGCCGGTGCGGCAACCCGAACGGCTGGCTCAGCTCTCGGTGGTCCGCCGGGGGGACAGTATTCCCTTCTCATACCCCATGTTTAGGGAAATCGAGCGCGGCCAGCGGGTCTTTTCCGGTCTGATCGGGTGGAGCCCCGGATCCATGTCAAACGTGGAAATCAATGGCGCTCTCTCTCAGGCCGCCGTAAGCTCGGTGACGGGAAACTATTACTCCGAGCTAGGGACACTGCCTCTCATCGGACGGCTGATTACGCCCGCCGATTCCCGTGAGGGCGCGGCGGTTCGGGTCGTCGTGCTGGGATACGAGTTCTGGCAGCGGCGCTTTGGCGGGACCCCGGATGCGGTCGGAAAGCAGATCCACATCGAAGGACAGAGTTACACAATCATCGGCGTGACGCGCAAGTGGTTTTCGGGGATGACGGCGGCCCAGGCGCCCGAGGTAACGGTTCCGATGCGGAGCACCGATAACCGGGCACTGCTTTGGGTGTTTATCACCGGCCGGTTGAAGCAGGGCATCACAATCGAACAGGCTCGGGCGCAGCTCCAATCATTTTGGCCGGCGGTGCTGGTTGCGACGGTTTCGACCGAAGCACCCGGACTACGACGGCGGACGTTCTTCTCGATGGGACTCGATGTGGCGCCTGCTGCGACGGGCGTAGCCCGGGAACTCCGTGCTGAATTTACGCGGCCGCTCTACGTGCTCCTCGGTATTGTCGGGCTGATCCTAATGGTCGCCTGTGTCAACCTGGCGAACTTAATGCTGGCGCGCGCGGCGGCGCGCAGCCATGAGATCAGTGTGCGCGTCGCCCTCGGCGCAAGCCGCTGGGCGGTCACCCGGCAGCTTCTCACGGAGAGTTTGACTTTATCGACCGCCGGAGCAATCCTGGGCCTTGCTTTTGCCAGCTTCGGGAGCCGCCTGCTGGTCAGACTCCTGGCGGGAGGTCCGCTCACGCCGATCATGCTCGACCTGCGGCCCGATTGGCGGGTACTCTCGCTGACGGCAGCTATGGCGATCCTGACCGGGGTCCTGTTTGGTTTCGTCCCGGCGTGGCGGGCCTCGCATGAAGACCCGGCTTTCGCCATACGAGCCAACTCGCGCAGTCTCGCGGGTACGGGCGGATGGACTCGCGCGCTGATGGTGGCGCAAGTCGCACTGTCTCTCGTACTCTTGCTGAGCGCCGGACTTTTAGTGCGGAGCTTCCGGAACCTGTGTACGGTCGAGCTGGGCTTCGACACGCGGGTTCTCCAGGTCAGACTTTCTCCCAGGCCGGGCGGGTACGGTGCATTGAACGTAAACGAGTATCACCGGCAGCTCATCGATAGCGTCTCCGCTCTACCGGGCGTGCTCTCGGTAGGGTTCTCGGACTTCGCGGGAGCCGGGCGGAGAGAATGGCCGGAAGCGGTATCGGCGGCTTCAGCGGCATCGGGCCCCGATGGCGGCGTCATGAGCTCTTCCGTTATGGTCTCGCCGGGTTTTCTGCGGACGCTGGGGATCGGGCTGGCTCTCGGGCGCGATTTCGAGTGGACCGACGATGCGTCGCATCCGCCTGTCGCGATCGTGAGCAGCGGCCTTGCGGAACGGCTTTTCCCAGCGGGCAACGCCATCGGCCAGGCGATTCGGCTCGGCTTCATGCCTGAGTTTCAGACACTCAAGATTATTGGCATCGCCAAAACCGCCCGCCTTTTCGATCTGAGGGATCAAAATCAGCACGTCGTTTATATTCCCTATTTTCAACATCCCGGTTGGGCCGCGCTGGGCAGTGTCTTTCTACGCACACAGCAGGCTCCCGAGGCAATGGCCAGGATTGTGGGACACGGGATCGAATCATTGGGACACGAATACCCGCTGCAAGCGCAGACAGTCGAAGAAGAGGCCAGCCAAAGTCTGGCGCGGGATCGCGCCGTTGCCATGATCTCGGGATTTTTCGGAGCACTGGCGTTACTGTTGGCCTTGATCGGCCTATACGGGCTGGCATCCTATAGCGTTGCGCACCGTACCCGGGAGATCGGAATTCGAACCGCGCTCGGCGCGGGACCGGCGGGCGTGCGCTGGGGTGTGCTGCGCGAGGAGTTGACGCTGGCGCTTGCGGGAATAGCACTCGGAATCCCGTGTGCGCTGGGGGCGAGCCGCCTGGTCGCGAGCCTGCTTTTCGGAATCCCGGCGGACGACCTGCCAACGCTTGTGGCCGTGTCGCTGTTACTTCTCGCCGCGGCCCTGCTGGCCGGCTATCTGCCGGCGAGGCGCGCATCGCGCATTGACCCCATGGTTGCACTGCGGACGGAATAGGAGGCCCGGTACCCCGTCCCGTAAGCAACGGCTCCCTGGCGCTCGCAGCCCGGTTGCGCACGTTTCCGGGCGCGTGACTGCCGCTCATCGAGTGAGCTGGGTGATAATTGCCGCGGTCCTCTCCGCATGCTCGCGCCCGCGACGCGGCTGTTACCATGGAGCCATAGTGCGGCTCGACAATCTCCTTACGGAGCAACAAAACCAGCGCTCTGCGTCGATCGATTCGCTTTCGACCGAGGGGATGTTGCGCGTCATCAACGCCGAAGACCGTCTGGTGGCCGAGGCGGTGGAGCGGGAGATTCCGGCGATCGCGCGCGCGGTGGAGGCCATTTCCGCGGCGTTCGAAACGGGCGGGCGGCTCTACTACATTGGTGCGGGAACCAGCGGACGGCTGGGCGTGCTGGATGCCTCCGAGTGCCCACCGACGTTTTCGGCGGCGCCGGAGCTGGTGCAGGGAATCATCGCCGGCGGCGAGGCGGCGCTCAGCCATGCCACCGAAACCACCGAAGACGATCCCGCCATCGGCGTGCGCGACCTGGCGGCGCGCGGTTTCAAGGCCGGGGACGTGCTGGTGGGGCTGGCCGCCAGCGGGCGCACTCCATACGTGCTCGGTGCGGTCGCCGAAGCCCGCCGGCTGGGTTCGGTCACGGTGGGCGTTAGTTGCACTCCCGATTCGGAGCTGGCGCGCGCCGTGGATATCGCCATCACGCCGCTGGTGGGTGCCGAGGTGATCACCGGCTCAACCCGCATGAAGGCCGGCACGGCTCAGAAGATGGTCCTCAACATGCTATCCACGGGAGTGTTCGTGCGCCGCGGCTTTGTGTATGGCAACCTGATGGTGAACGTTCAACCCAAGAACCGGAAGCTCGCCGACCGGGCCGCGCGCATCGTGGCGCAGGCCGCCGGGGTGGAGTACGATCGCGCCGCGGCTCTGGTGGTTGCCGCCGGCGACAGCCCGCGGGTGGCGATCGTGATGGCCAAGACGGGTCTCGATCGCGGCGCGGCCGAACGGCTGCTGGCGGAGGCGGGCGGCCGGGTCGCGGTAGCCCTCGAAAAAGCGCTGGAGCGCCATGCGGACTAGGTACCCGGTTCCGGAATTGCGGCCAGGCGGCGGGCAACCGCTCCCTCACGGTCGCGGCTCGGACTCGCAGGAGAAAACGACAGGCCGGGAGGCCTGTCCTACAAGCACCCATGGATAAGTTCGTAATCGCGGGCGGAACCGCCCTGAACGGGTCGATCCCCATCAATGGGTCGAAAAATTCGGCGCTGCCGGCGCTGGCCGCGGCTTTGCTCACCGAAGAGCCGGTTACGCTGCATCGCATTCCGCGGGTGCGAGACATTCGGACGATCGAGCGTCTGTTGGTGGATATCGGCGCTAGCATAACCGGGGAAGGCGAGACGGTGCGGCTGGAGACGCCGCGCATCACGAGTCCCGAAGCTCCTTACGAGCTGGTGAAAACCATGCGCGCGTCCAGCCTGGTGCTGGGACCGCTGGTGGCGCGCTGCGGCAGGGCGCGGGTCTCGCTGCCGGGCGGCTGCGCCATCGGCGCGCGCCCCATTAACCTGCACATTCTGGGGCTGGAACAACTGGGCGCCACCATCCACCAGGCGCACGGCTATATCGAAGCACAGGCGCCCGGAGGGCTGCGCGGCGCGAACGTGCATTTCGACCGCATCACTGTGACCGGCACCGAAGACCTGCTGATGGCCGCGGTGCTGGCCAAGGGCGAAACCGTGTTGCGCAATGCCGCGCGCGAACCCGAGGTGGTAGACCTGGCCGAGCTGCTGGTCAAGATGGGCGCGAAGATCGAAGGCGCGGGTACTTCCACCATCCGCATTCAGGGTGTTGAAAAGCTCTCCGGGGCGGAGCACACCATCATTCCCGACCGCATCGAAGCCGGCACGTTTCTGGTGGCCGGCGCCATCACCGGCGGCGATTTGAGTGTGACCGGCTGCATTCCCGAGCACGTCAGCGCGCTCGTGTCCAAGCTGCAACAAGCCGGGGTCCGGGTGACACAACCCGACGACGCCACCCTGCGCGTTTCCCCAGGCGGCCAACTGCGTTCCGTGGATATGACCACCGAAGAATACCCTGGTTTCGCCACCGATTTGCAGGCGCAGTATATGGCGCTGATGACCCAGGCCGAAGGGATTGCCATCGTGGTCGAGACCATCTTCGAAAACCGCTTCATGCACGCCCAGGAACTGGCGCGCATGGGCGCCAACATCCGCATCGATGGCAAGCAGGCCATGGTGGCGGGCCCGCGCAAGTTGACCGGCGCGGGTGTGATCGCATCCGACCTGCGCGCCAGCGCGTCGCTGGTGCTGGGCGCGCTGGTGGCCCGCGGCGAAACCGTCATCGACCGCGTCTACCACATCGACCGTGGCTACGAGAAGATCGAAGCCAAGCTGGCCGCGGTTGGCGCCCGCATCCGCCGGGTGGAGTAAACTAGGCGGATGAAACACAATCCTGGGTTCCTGGCGCTGGTGGACGATGCCAAGTCGCGCATTCGCCAGATCGATATCGCCGAGTATCGAAGTTTGCGCCAGGCCGGCGATCCTCACCTGCTGATCGACACGCGCGAAGAAAGCGAATGGGCCGCGGGCCACGTGGTCGGGGCGGTGCAGCTTGGCAAAGGCATCATCGAGCGCGATATCGAAACCAGGGTGCCCGACAAGAACGCCACTCTGGTGCTCTACTGCGGCGGCGGTTTCCGCTCGGCCCTGGTGGCCGACAACCTGCGCAAGATGGGCTATACCAACGCGATTTCGCTTGATGGCGGGTGGAAGGCGCTGAAGGAGTCAGGCCTTCCGCTAGAGTGATCCGAGGTTTTTGCCCTGGCGCAAATACCCTCATTTTAGGGGTGACGCACCCCGCATCTTTCAGGGCTGCCGCCGAAGCTTTTTGGGCTAGCGTGAGGGCATGGGCAAGAGAATTGTCTGTGAGACCTGCAAGAATGTACGCTGCGTAGGCAAGTGCAAGTTCTCCGCCGCTCCCAAACCTCCCGCACCTCCGCGCAAGGCGGCGTGAGCCTCGGTTTCCGCGCGAGACGACCAATTTCCGCGCGGCGGTGTTCCCCGGCTCTCTAGATCTGTTTGAATTAACCCGCATTCCTTAGGGAGTTCCGGTGTGGTGTCGTGGCGCAGGCGGACCTGCCGATGTTTGCCTGCGACGCTGCTCCCAGCCTGGCAGAAGTGTCGAGACGATTCTCCGAGCTTGAAATCGTGGAAGTTGGCTTGAGCCATGATTTGGAATTTGTGGGGCAGGCCCGCGGCCTGCGGCGCACCATCCAAACACGATTCTGAAAGGATAACGCCACTTTCCGCCTGCTGGATGGGTTGGCCGCAGCCGGGCGGCCTGGGAGGCCGCCGCAGGCCGAGGGCCTGCCCCACACAACGCGGCGCGCCGCGCGCGTGCCAAAATGGGGCAGCTCATTTTCCTGGACAGCGCGAAGTCTCGGGGCGACTTCAGGAGTTCGGATTCTCGACACAGCAGGCAAGACCGCCTGCGCCACGGCGGCTGCGCGAAGCCTCAAAAAGGCGGGCGAGGGTTCGCCTCGCCCGCAAGGGGGAAACCTATGGGTGTCCCGGCCCCCCGTCTCGGCGGGCGGCTCGGCAGTGATGGCTGCCGAGCCAGCGCCGCGACGAACGTGTCTCGACGCGTGAGGCACGTTATAGAAATGAGCTCCTGCGCTTTCCTGACGGTATCGCCCAGCGATTGGCACGCACAAGTTCGCGTTGGTAATGATGCAGCAGGATAGCAGGTGTTACCGGGAAATCGCCCTCGGTGAGGGCAAACGAATTGGCTAGCCGTCACGACTGTGCCAGCCTACTCGCCGTAGCTGATCTCGCCGCGGCGCGCGGCGATGGCAGTGTATGTCACCAGTAGGGCGGCAACCGCGAGCAGGCCGGGGACGGCGATCCAGACGGGCGTGGGGTCGATATCCACCACGATCACGTTGAGCGGCGGCGGCAGCGGCACTTCGACCGGGCACAAACCCTTGAGGTAGGAGATCACGCTGATCTTCTGCAGCAGCGAAGGGAGGAACGGGTTCACGTTCTCCCAAACGTAGACCGCGGCCGCGGGAATCATGGGATTGCGAAACAGCAGCCCGCAGGCCAGGAAGACCGCGCCATAGCCCACGCAGGCCAGGACCGTCACCAGCACGTACCACCCCAACTGGGCCAGGCCCGGCCCGCGCCAGAGGTAATCGCTGTAGGCGTGGTCGTGGCTGCCGATGAGCAGCAGCGAGGCGGCCACGCTGGGAACGAATAGCGAGCACGCCGCCAGCAATCCGGCCAGGTATTTACCCGCTACCAGGGACTCGCGGCGCAGGGGCGTGAGGTAGTAGTAATGCAGCGTCTTTTCCAGCATTTCGCCCCGGAACAGGCTGGCGAAGATGCCCATGCAGCCGAAGAAGATGGCCCCCCTCAGGTAGAACAACTGAAACATCATGGCGAAAGCCTGCACGTCGTTTCCAAGGCTGTGGCGCGGGTGCGCCCGGCGGGAGGTCAGCAGCGCATGGAGCAGGCAGATGGCCACGGGACCGGCGGCCAGCAGGTAAATCCACCAGCCACGGCGGCTGAGCAGGGTCTTACGCCACTCCAGGCGGAACACGGCGGCGATCTGGCGCTGCCAGAGATGGGTCTGCCGGCTCACGTGGTGCCTCCTTCGGCGCCGATCAGATACTGGTAGACCGAATTGACGTCGTCGTCGGCCGGGGCCACGGTTTCGATCTCGAGGCCGGTCTCGAGCACCACCCGGTTGAGGAGCAGATAGAGGCGGTCGGCGTCGGTGGTGCGGACCAGCAGGTTGCGGCCGTCGCCCTGGATTTTGGCCTCCATCAGGTGGTCGTGGGAAAACAGGCGGGCGGCGAGCTCGCGGGGCCGGTCGCAGCGCACCAGGATCTGCATGGGCTGTTCCTTCACCTCGCTGCGCACGCCCTGAATTTCGCCCTCGGCGACGACATAGCCGTGGCTGAGCAAAATCACCCGGTCGGAGATACGGTCGACGTCATGCAGAACATGGCTGGAGAGGATGACGTGACGGCCCTGGTCGCCCCACTGGCGAAACAAGGCGATGCTCTCGGCGCGGGCCATGGGGTCGAGTCCGTTGAGCGGCTCGTCCAGCACCAGCACGCTGGGAGAGTGGGCCATGGCCTGGGCCAGCTTGATGCGCTGGCGCATGCCCTTGCTGTAGGCGGCCACGGGACGGCCCGCCGCGGCGCCCATGCCGGCCTGTTCGATGGCTTCGCGAGCGCGGCGCGCGCACTCGCCCGAGCCGAATCCGTGCAGCAACAGGTAGGAATAAATGAACTGAAACCCGGTAAGACCCTTCGGCACGGCTTCGAACTGAGCGCAGTATCCTACCAGGCGGCAGAGCTCTTCGGGGTGGTCCGGCCGGGCGCCGCAGACGCGGATTTCACCCTGGGTGGGGCGGATCAACCCGGTCATCAAATTCATGAGCGTGCTTTTGCCGCTGCCGTTGGGCCCGACCAGGCTGGTGACGCCGGGAGGTATTGCCAAGCTCACGCGATTGACGCCCAGCACTTCGCCATAGAAGCGCGAGACTTCGGCGAAGGTGATGAGATTGGAGGGGGAGGGGGTCATGGGCGGCCTCCGATGTGGGGCAGGTTGTTAACCTGCGGACCGATTGTCAATCGGTCCAGCCGGGCGTCAGCACGGCGGCGCGCTGACGGGCATGAAACTTGGCGCAAGGAGAATTCCGCAGCATCAGGGGTCTCCGGGCTGCGAACTACCGGACCCCTGCCGAGGAACTGCCGTGCTGGCGCCCGGCTGGACCGATTGACAATCGGTCCGCAGGTTGCCAACCTGCCCCACAGGGCAGCGAAGCCGCAAGCGAGAGCGCCGGGATGAGTCCCGGCGTGGCAGACTGGGAGTCCGCTCCACGAAGAATCCATGGTTCTCATCGCACCACATCCGCACCGCGGATTTTCCGCGCCAGCATGTAGAGGCAGGCCAGGGCCAGCAGCGCCAGCATGGCCGCGCAGGCGGGTAGCGGCAGTTGCTCGCCGCTGGGAACGCGGAAGAAGACCGCCCCGTTGGTGGTGGGCTGGGTGCCTTCGAAGAGGTGTTGCCAGAGGGAGCCCACCAGGAAGCCGACGTTCAGCAGATGACCCCAATTGGTGTCCTGAATATTGTTGACGACCGCCCCAAAGGCGGCGCCTACGAAGAAAACGCCGAACATCAACCCTCCCGCCACCGGCTTCCACTTCACCCAGGCCGAAAGCGCCAGCGCCAATAGCGCCAGCAACAGAATCCAGGCCCAGGAGCCGAAAAACAGGCCGGCGGCGATGCGCCCATGATCGAACATCCAGGAACCGCCTTCGAGGTAGGACTGCAAAGCGAACAGCAGCAGCCCCGGAATCCAGGTCATCAGCGAAAGCAGAATCAACAGCACCGCCATTTTCGAAGCCACGTATTCCACCCGCGAGAACGGGCGGGCCAGGTACAGCGAGAGCGCGTTGTTGGCCAGGTCCGGCGAAATCTGGCCGGGACCGATAAAAGACGCCAGAAACAGCGCCAGCATGCTCTGCCAGCCCAGCAGCGATTGAAAAAAAACCACGTTGATCGAGATGAGCCGCTCGGCGCCTTCGGCGTTGAACAGTTTCAGGACGCTGGCGTTGTGTACGGCGTAAATAATGAGCGCCGCAATCAGCGGGTAGATAAAGCTGGCGAGATAAAAAATATTGAGGAAGCGGGAGCGGTGCAAGTCCTCGAACGCATAGCGGGGGATGACCAGCAAGCGCCGCCAGCGCGGCGTCAAATCGCCCTGATAGGGCCGGTAGGTTTTCTTATAGACGGCCACCGGGGGCCTCCATGGCTTTCAGGAAAATGTCTTCGAGCGAATCGCGCTTATGGCTGAGGCGGCGGATCTGAACGTTCTCGCGGCCGGCGATTTCGTAGAGCCGGCGCACTTCCAGCTCCTCAGGCAGGATGAGCTTGATGCGCCCCTGCGCGCCGGCCGCGGTCTGGCAGCCGATTTGTTCCAGGGCCGCCAGGAAATCGCCGTTCGAGCCGCCGCGGGTCTCTAGTTCCAGGAAGCGGCGGTTGGCTTTGCGCTCCTCTTCCAGGTTGCAGAAGGCGGCCAGGCGCCCCTCCTTCAGGATCAGGGCCTGGTCGCAGCACTCCTCCACGTCGCGCAGCAGGTGGGAGCTGACCACCAACTGCAGGTCGCCGCGGGCGCGGATATCCTGGATGAGCTGGATCATGCGCGCGCGGGCGGGCGGGTCGAGGCCATTAGTGGGCTCGTCGAGAAGCAGCAGCTTGGGCCCGTGGGCGATCGCCTGCGCCAGCTTGGCGGCCTGCTTCATGCCCAGCGAATAAGTGCCCAGGGCGCGGTAGCGCACTTCGCCCAGGCCGACGTAGAAGAACGCCTCGTGGGCTCGCTCGAGAGCCTGGGCCCTCGGAAGGCCGGCCAGTTCCGCCATCAGGCGCACGAAGTGGACGCCGCTCATCGAGGCAATAAAGGAGTCGTTCTCCGGCATGTAGCCGATGAGGCTGCGAATCTCCCGGGCCGACGTCCTGACGTCGCGGCCGAGCACGCGCAGGGTGCCGCCGAAGGGGCGGTGAAAACCGAGCACCGTATTCAGCAGGGTCGATTTGCCCGCCCCGTTGGGGCCGAGCAGGCCGATCGACCGGCCGGTAAGGGATGCGGTGAGCCGGTCCAGAATCACCCTTGCGCCGAAGCGCACTTCCAGCGCATCGAGTTCAATGACCGCGTCCATTCCGCCTACTTATACGCTCTTTCGCGCCGCTGTGTTCCGCCCATCCGCATCCCACCGAACAATTGGCCGAAGGGCAGGGCGTGGCTGGCGATGCCGGTAATGCCGCCGCTGAGGAGGTCCTTGAGATTGCCGCCCAGCAACTCCGCCGAGCCGGCTACGGTGATCCGGTCCGGCGCCGCGTAGGCAGCCACCAGCGCGGGCTTCAATCCGTTCCAGGAACGTGCCTGCTCGGGTGTGGCGAGGAGGCTTGCCAGCGGGGCCACGGCCGGCCCCAGGTTTTCGTACAGCACGGCCGAGAAGTTGGCGAAGTGATCGCGCGGCGCGAGACTGAGAAAGCCGGCCGCGCGCGAGATCGACAGGTGCGTGGCCTTGGCCACCAGCGCGCTCTTGATCAGCGCGCGGTTGGGCGCGGCGATCAGGTAGCCGTCGGCGAAGGTGTACTGCGCCTGGGTGAGCGGATTGGGGCGGCCGTTTTCGGGCGTGTAGGAAAGCGAATAGAAGACGCGGCCATCCACGGTTTCCTGGGAGAGCCGCAGGACACTCGCGGCGCCGGCGGCGAGCTTGGCGATAGCCGCCTGGCAGCGGGCCGGGTCGTAGACTTCGGCCACCAGGCGCCAGGAGGGCACGGGCATGATCGGTCCATCCATGGCCAGGGCGAACTCTCCGCCCAGGCTGGCGGACAGGCCGGCCAAGGTCTCGGCGTCGGCCGGGCCGGCGTTGGCCTTGAGCAGCGACTGCACCTGGGCGGCGAGCGCCTGCGGATCGCGCACCACGAACGCAGCCACCGCTGAAGCTTCCGGCGTGACGTAGTCGAGCGAGCCCATGGGCGCCGGATCGGCCAGCCACGCCGCGATTCCGGTGTTGGCGCCGTCGAACCCCAGCGTGGCGCGGTCCTCCATCTTCTGCTCGACTTCCTTCTGCTCCACGATCAGGTAGTGCAAGCCGGCCAGCGGCGTCCCGTCCGCGCGAGGATTGGACAGGCGGGAGAGATCGGCGCAGACCAGCAGACCAGCACCTTGCCCATATGCCTCGGCGATGCGCGCGCGAAACGGGGTGCCGGTGAAACCGCCGGACGCACGGTCGAGCGCGGGGGCGAGCGCGGCCACGGCATCGGGTTGCAGCCCAAAGACGACGAAACCGTTGCGCGATTCCACCGCGAGCTTCAGCCCCTGGGCTTTCAGAAACTCAGGGAAGCCATCACGCTTCACCTCGGCGAACAACACCGGTGCGTGCGGTTGGCCATTGGCGCCGGCCACGCTCACCAGGGCGATTTCCTCTCCCAGGTACTCGCTGGCGGCGCGCAGTTTTTCGAGCACCGGAGCGATCCGGTCGCCGCGCGCGGCCCACCAGGCGCGCAATTCCGCGCTTTGCAGCAGTTGGCCATCGAGCACCGACTGGGCTTCGGCAAGGTACGGCCCCAGGTTGGGAATCGAAGCATAAAGCACGATATCGGCCGGCAAGCGGTCCATTAGCCGGCTGGAATAACGCAGGGCGGGCAGGCGGATCTCCCGCAGACCGGCGCGCAGGGCGTCCAGTTGACGCAGCAAGACTGTGCGGTTGCGGCTCCAGCCGATATCCTCTCGAACCGATTCGGGCTCGAGCGTCTGGCTCGAAACCGCCTGATCGCCCGGGTGAAGCACGGTATCGATGTTGTTGTGGGTGACGTGGACCTCGCCCTGAACCACCGAAATACGCGAGCCCTTGACCCCGGAACTCACGCCGAACACCGTTCCGGTCACCGCCACGCGGCAATCGTCGGTATCCACATACAGATGGCCTTTACGGCGTTTGGCGGCTTCCACAATGATACTGCCGCGGGAGAGGCGGAGGGTGAGATCGTCGCCGCCGGCGTCGGTGACCAGGCTCGAGCGCTCGCGCAATTCCACGCGCGAGCCGTCAGCCAGCCGGAGTACGGCATCCGATGCTTTGGCGGCGCGGATTTCCACGTTGTCGGGCAGTGGCTCGCCATTGGTCATGGGCTGAATGCCGGCCGCGGTCACTTCGTACAGCGCGCCGCTGATGGATTCGACGCTGGCCGGGCCGGCGGAACCGCCGTGCCGGCTCACCACAACCCAGAATACCGCCTCCGCCGCGACTGCCGCGGCGACCGCGGCCCAGCGCCAATTGCCGCGGAGCCAGGACCGCTCGGCCACGGGCGCGGCCGTGCGGCCGGATGCGATCGGCACGACCCGGCCTTCGTAAACCTTGCGGCAGGCCACGCAGGCGTGCAGATGATCGCGCACCAGCAGCGAGCGCGATTCCGGCAGCGTACCGGCGCGAAAAGCGGGGATAAGAGCTTGAAAACCGGCGCAGTCGCGGATGTGTTCCCCGTGGTGTACAAGTTCCGCGGCAAGGCGCCGCCAAACGCGGGAACGGGCCGCCTCGATAGTGGCCGGATCGATGCCTTCGCCGCGGATTTCCGCCACGGCACGATCGAGTTCGGGGTCCGAGAAACGGTCTTCGGGGGTCATGCCACTCCTCCCATATAGGCGCGATATTCCTTTTCCAGTTTGTCGCGGGTTCGGGATAGCGTCACCGCCACGGTTCCGGGGGTGGTCTCCAGCAGCCTCGCGATTTCGGGATTGTCTTTTCCTTCGAAGAATCGCAGGGTGAACATCTGCGCGATGCGTGGATTGAGACGGGCCAGCGCGCCGCGCAGCCAGTCGCGGATTTCGCCCGACGACCGCTCCCGTTCCGGGGACCGGTGCGCCGGTTCCGCCAGCACCGGCTCCAGTTCGTCCAGCGGGACGTGCCGCACGCTTTGCCGGCTGCGCATCAGATCGAGCGCCGCATTGATGGCGGCGCGGTGCAGAAAACTGGCCATGTGCCCGACCGGCTCCGCCTCGGGCGCGCGCTTGAGCAGCCGCAGGAATACGGTCTGCAACACGTCCTCGGCATCGCCGGCATTGCCCGTGATGCGATAGGCGGCGCGAAACACCAGCCCGTGCTGCTCGCTAAAAATACGCTCCAGATCGGCCGCCGGCACGCCGGCGGAGTCTACCGTGGCAGCCATCGACAATTTCATCCTGTCCGGTTCTTTCAACCAATAGGACGAACTCGCCGTCCTGTTCTTAGCATAGCGAGGCGGCCAGGACCCTTCCTGGACGGGAACGGCCGACGAGATCGCCGGCGCTACCGGCTCCGGCGCCTCCGACAAAAAAGCCCCATGCCTTTGAGACGTGGGGCTGAGAATGCTTCAGTCTGTCTCGGAGGATGACAGACCGGTCACAATGTTATCATCGGGCCGCAAAAAAAATCAATTCGAAAATCGCCGGAATCCGGTTTTCGGGGCCCTTTTCTTAACAATTGCAACCCGAACGTCTTTCGCAATTGCGGCGCCGAATCCGACAACCGGCTCCCCGACGGTCGCGGCTCGGACGCGAGCATTAGCGCTGCTTGGCCGGCTAACGGAGCTCTTCCATGGCCTCCTCCAGAACCGCCGGGGACGGCCGCAGCTTGGCGTCCGGAAGCAGAGCCAGGGGCGTATCGTCAAGTTGCAGCATGTCGTCGAATGTCGGCTTGGCGGTATTGACGTGCAGGACGCCGGTCAGCACTTCCCCTGCCGCTTCGGCTTGATCCAGGGCGGCCAGCGCCGCGATGCGGTCGGTGGGGTCGAAGTCGCGCCCCAGTTTCCGGATGCGAAGGCGGGAACCGTCGTGCAGCTCGACTTCGGTTGTTTCGCCCTCCGGCAGGTCGATGGCAATGTCTTCCTGAAAGGGCACGTAGTCGAGCTGGTGCAGCGGTTCTTCGTGGTCCTTCATGTAGGAGTAGCTCTTGGTGGAGCCTTCGTGGTCGTTAAACGTGACGCACGGCGAAATCACATCGATGACGGACAGGCCGCGGTGAGAAATCGCCGCTTTGAGAATGGCCTGCAGTTGCTTCTTGTCGCCGCTGAAGGATCGGGCCACGAAAGTGGCGCCCCAGTGCAGCGCTAGGGCGCAGCAATCGAACGGCGGCAGCTCATTGGGAGTGCCGGTCTTGAGCGTGGAACCCAGATCGGCGGTGGCCGAGAACTGCCCCTTGGTCAGCCCGTAGACGCCATTGTTTTCGATCAGGTAAATGAGCGGCACGTTGCGGCGCAGCATGTGCATGAACTGGCCAATGCCGATCGAGGCGGTATCCCCGTCGCCGGTTACGCCCAGGCCCATCAGGCTGCGATTGGCCATCAGCGCGCCGGTGGCGATCGCCGGCATGCGCCCGTGGACGCCGTTGAAGCCGTGGGAAAGCCCCAGGAAATAGGCCGGCGACTTGGAAGAGCAGCCAATGCCGGAGAACTTGGCCACGTTCCAGGGATTCACCCCCAGCTCGTAGAAACACTCGACGATACGCTCGGAGATGGCATTGTGCCCGCAGCCGGCGCACAAGGTGGTCTTGCTGCCCTTGTAGCTGAGCACCTCCAGTCCGAGACGGTTGGTTTTCTTGGGCGGCGGGGTAACGGTGGTGCTCATTTCTTTCCCTCCTGGGCGACGATATCGTCGGTGACGGTGCGCGCATCGAGCGGCAGCCCGCCGTAGTAGCGCACGCTGCGAAGCTTGGCGATGAGATCGGCGGCCAGATCGAGGCGCATCAGCCCCAGCATCTGCCCGTCCCGATTCTGCTCCACCACGTAGACCCGCTGATGGCGGGCGATGAATTCCGCCAGATCGCTCGAAAACGGGTAGGCCCTCAGGCGGAAATAACTGGCCGCGATCCCGTACTCGGCGCGCAACTGGTCCCGGCTTTCCCGCACCGCATAGTCGGACGTGCCGAAGGCGATCAATCCCACCTCGGCCCCTTCCGCCGGTTCCACCACGGGTTGCGGCACGTGCCCGCGCATCACGTCGAACTTGTGCGACAACCGGTCCATGTTGCGGATGTAATCGTCCTCGCGCTCGGTATATTGGGCCTTTTCGTTGTGGCCGCTGCCGCGCGTAAAATAAGCCGCCTGGGGATGGTTGGTACCGGGCAAAGTGCGCCATCCGACGCCGTCTCCATCCACGTCTCCATAGCGGGCAAAGCCGCCCATCCGCTCCAGATCCTCCGCCGTCAGAATCTTGCCGCGGTCGATCGGCTTCGTTGGATAAGCGAAGGCGTCGGCCATCCAATTATTCATGCCGAGATCGAGATCGCTCATCACAAAGACGGGCGTCTGGAAGCGCGCCGCCAGGTCGAAGGCATCGATGGTGAACTGGAAGCACTCTTCCGGCGAAGCCGGAAAGATCATGGGATGCTTGGTATCGCCGTGCGAAAGCATGGCAGTGGTCAGGATGTCGCCCTGCTGCGTGCGCGTGGGCAATCCGGTGGAGGGACCGACCCGTTCCACGTTGACGATGACCGCCGGAGTTTCGGCGTAATAACCGAGGCCGACGAATTCCGACATCAGCGAGACGCCCGGACCGGCCGTAGCCGTCATGGCGCGCGCCCCCGCCCAACCGGCGCCCAGACACATGCCGATCGAAGCCAGTTCGTCCTCGGCCTGCACGATGGCGTAGCTGGCTTTGCCGGTCTCCGGGTCCGTGCGGAAGCGGCGCATGTAGGCGATCAGGGTTTCCACCAGTGAGGAAGACGGTGTGATCGGATACCACGCCACGAACGAGACGCCCGCGAACATGGCGCCCAGGGCGCAGGCCGCGTTGCCGTCGATGACGATCTTGCCGGCGGTCTGGTTGGAGCGCTCCACCCGGCACGCATCGGTCTTGGTGAACGTCTTGGCGGCGTAATCGAAGCCGGCTTGCGCGGCGCGCCAGTTCAGGTCGGCCGCTTTGGCCTTCTTTGGTCCGAACTGCTTCACTAGGGCTTGGCGCACCTCTTCCATTTCGATCGAAAGCAGGTTCGCCACCACGCCGTCGTAAATCATGTTGCGCACCAGTTTGCGCAGCTTGGGCTCGGGGCAGACCGGCCCGACGAGTTTGTCGAAAGGTACCGGATAAAAGTGGAGGTCGGAGCGAATCTGGTTGAGCTTGAGCGGTTCGTCGTAGACCACCCCGGCGCCGGCTTCGAGCTTGCGCACGTCCTCCTGCGCCGTTTCCGGATTCATGGCCACCAGAAAATCGATCTCCTTGCGGCGGCCGATGTAGCCGTGCTTGGAAGCTCGTATGGTGAACCAGGTGGGCAGACCGGCGATGTTCGAAGGGAACATGTTCTTGCCGGAAACCGGAATCCCCATCTGAAGGATGGCGCGCATCAGAACGGAATTCGCGGTCTGGCTGCCGGAACCGTTGACTGTTGCGACCTGAAGGCTGAAATCGTTGACTAGCGAAGGGCCGGTTGGCCCCGAAGAAGGCTCGACCGGGGAGACCTCTAAAGTTGACATGCGGAATCCTCTAAGTGCATCGGAGCTTGTGTTCTATTTGATTATATGCAAAATGAGCCAGGACGGGGGCCAGATCCGGCGTGCTCCCCTCACCTCGCCGGCGCCTCCTCCGCAATCCCGCCCTTTGCGCTTGCATTCGTGCTACTCTTCGAGTGGAAGCCAATAATTATGATTGAAGATCTACTACAACCCAGGCACCTGATTGTGATCCTGGGCATTGCCATTCTGTTTTTCGGGCCGCAAAAGCTCCCCGAACTGGGCAAGGGGCTGGCCCAAGGCATCCGCAGCTTCAAGGATTCGTTGAAAGAAGTCACCTCCAACACGCCAGCCCCGCCCAAGGAGTAGTGCAGGCGGCGTGGCGTGGCTGCGGCCGAACGGCGATCGCATCCGCCGATCTGTGCCCCCGGTATCCCAGACGCCGGTGCCGGGTCGGCTAGCAGGCGCGGTGCGCCAAGCCTGCCGTGCGAATTCGCCTCGGAGGGATCGTTGTCCACTAACGACCTGCCAAGACGCAGCTTCCTGCAATCCATGATGGCGGCTCCGCTGGCCGCCGCGGTGGTCGACACGCCGGAAGCGCTGTCGTTACGCGTACGCCTGGAGGCTTTCGACTATTCGGGCGTCCGGCTTTTGCCCAGCCGATTGCTTGACCAATACCAGGCTACCCGCGATTTCTACCTTGCCTTGCCAAACGACGATCTGGTGCATGGTTTTCGGGTTCAGGCCGGTCTGCCGGCGCCCGGCAAGCATTTGGACGGGTGGTGCCGGATCACCACGGAAGGCGTGTTTGGCCAGTGGCTCAGCGGCATGGCTCGCATGGCCAAAGCCACCGGCGACGCAGCCCTGCGCGACAAAGCCGCCAGCCTGATGACGGCGTGGGCCCAGTGCTTTGAGAAGACCGGCAGTGTGGCGGGCCACTATCCGTTCGATAAGACGTTTTGCGGACTGCTGGACCTGCACCTCTACGCCGGGAATCCGGACGCACTGCCACTGCTCCGGCGGATTACCGCGGTGGCGGCTAAGAGCTTGCACCGGGCGCGCCAGCTTGCCACACCGGCCGATCCGCAGGCGGCTTCGGGCGGAAACTCGGAATGGTACACGCTGAGCGAGAACCAGTACCGCGCCTTCCTTGCCACCGGCGACTCCGTATTCCGGGACTTCGGCGATATCTGGCGCTATGAGGCTTACTGGTCGACGTTCCTCGATACGGCCTCCCCGGCACCGCGCCGCGTGCACGCCTACAGCCACGTCAACTCGCTCAACGGCGCGCCTCTGGCTTACGCCGTAAGCGGCGACGAACGGTATTTGCGAATGGCCCGGAACGCTTACGATTTCGTTCGCCACACCCAGATGTTTGCCACCGGTGGGTTCGGCCCGGGCGAGCGCCTGGTGGGCGATGAAGGCGACCTGGGCCGCGCTTTGGAAATGCACGCCGACACCGCCGAGATTCCCTGCGGATCCTGGGCGGGATTCAAGCTGTCGCGCCACATGCTCGCCTACACCGGCGAGGCGCGGTACGGCGATTGGATCGAGCGGCTGATGTATAACGGCATCGGCGCGGCGCTGCCCATGGCCGGCAACGGCGACACGTTCTACTACGCGGACTACCACACGGGCAGCGGAACCAGGTCCTACCTGTGGGACCACTGGCCCTGTTGCTCCGGAACCTACATTCAAGCCGTTTCGGATTACCCCAACCTGATCTATTTTCGCGATCCATCGGGCCTCTACATCAACCTCTTCATACCTTCGGAAGTGACCTGGCGCCAATCCGGACAAACCATGAAGCTGACACAGGAAACCAAGTACCCGGAAAGCGAAGAGATCCACTTGCGAATCGATACGCAGCTCCCCGTTTCGGCGTCGATCCGCTTCCGCGTGCCGGACTGGGCGAATATCGCTACGGTTGCGGTGAATGGCGAGGCGGTTCCCGTCGATATCCGCGCTTCCACGTGGGCCGCCGTGTCGCGGACCTGGCGGAATGGAGATCGCATGACGATCCGCGTTCCCATGCAGCTTCGCGCCGAGGCGGTGGACAAGCAACACCCCGACCGTGTCGCCATCCTTTATGGACCGGTAGTTCTGGTGGAGGATCTTCGATTCAACCTTGGCCTGCAAATGCCTCCTGGCCGCCGCAGGCCCGAGGACCTCGCTGCCCGCCTTCGCCCGGAAGCCGGCAATCCTCTGGTTTTCCAGGTGGCTGACCCGCCCGGGCAGGCCATTCGCTCAGGGCGGTTCTACCCGTATTACGATTCGCCGCCCGGCATCCCGTACCGCATGTATCACGACTTCACGCGCAACGAACTGGCATGAGGGGGCACGGCAGCCGATGTGTGCTACATGGAACGACCCTCGCGGGGCAGAAAAAAGCGGCGAAGCGTATCGGCGGCGGTGCCGGGGTGGCGGATAATCGCTTTCAGGTCGTGGCCCGCCGAGGGGATCGCCAGCAGTTCGGTTCTAGCGGGAATCAGGCTCAGGGCGGCGCGCAGTTCCTCGATCGTGCCGAAAGGGTCGGCGGTGCCGTGAATGAACAGAGCCGGCGTCCGCCATTGCGGGAAGAAACCTATTCGCGGCTGCTGGGGCTTGCCGGGAGGATGGAGAGGATAGGAAAGCAGCAGCAGGGCCTCGGCTAACGCCGGCGATTCGGTGGCGGCCATGGCGGTCTGGCGCCCGCCGTAGGAGTGGCCGCCGGCGAACACGCGCGCACAGCCGAGTGGCCGCAGCAGCGACGCCGCTTCCGCCACGCCGGCACGGTCGCGCGCTGCGCGGGCGGGGTGCGGCGGTCCGCTGGGCCGCTCCCGCCGGAACGGCAGATCATAGCGCAGCACCAGGCAACCGGACTCGGCGAAAGCTTCGGCGACGGCAGCCAGCAGCGGGGCACGGTGATCCGAGCCCGCTCCGTGGGTCAGCACCAGCCCGTCGCCGGAAGGCTCCGCCGGACGATGCAGCACCCCTCGTATGCCATTCCGTTCAAATGCTTCCTGCATCGAATCTCAGTGTCGCAGAACTCGCTGTCACCGTCCCCCGATCGAAAGTATAAATTATATTTATTCGAGCCAGCCCGCTCAGTTCGTTTTGGCCATCCGGCCGATGGGCGGTATCTTGCCCGAGTGTACGTCGAACAATCGCATATTGGTGGCTTTGATTGCGTCCACCAGGCCGCGGTAAGGCCGGTCGGTGACATCCACCAGCCCGATATTGTAATTCTCGCCGTCCATGCGCCCCAGCGCCGGCTGATCCACCCACTGGAACCAGCTGGTGCCGATGAAGGCGGGGAACGATGCCGCCTGCTCGACAAAGTAGCGATAGGCCGCGCCCCGTTCTTCCTGGTCGCGGGTCTGGACCAGGCCGGCCGCGAGCCCCCGGCCGGGCACGCCGAAGTGAAATTCCCCCACCAGGATCGGCCGGCCGGCGAGCGCGTACACCTTCGCGAGCACTTTCGGATCCACCGCCGTGCTGTACACATTCATGCTGTACACATCGAAACCGCGCGAGCCGCGCACTATGGCCTCCGGCGGGACTTCGCCGCCGAAGCGGATGCCCAGGTTCAAATGATTGGGATCGTGCTTGCGGATGGCCGCGTCGATCACTTCGATGTAGCGGGCAAACGCCCGGTAAACGAATTCCTTGCGGCGCTCCGGCGTGTCTCCCTGAGCCAGGAACGCCCGCGCCTCGCGCTGAATCGCGCTCGGCGGCCGGTCGAGGATGGTATCGACCACCAGCGACTCTCTGCCCGGCCACGGCGGCTCGTTTCCAATGAAGTATCCCAACAGGTACGGATCGTCCTTGCGCGGCGCGCACTGCTCCGCCGCCGCCCGGTCCACCCTCCGGGGCCAATCCGGCGCGTACACGTCGGGCATGCCCAGGTAGCCGGTTTCCATGCCCCAGCCGCGAAGAAAAACGAAGTAAGCCTTCTTGTGGCTGTCCCAAAGCCGCGAATCGCTCCAATTGCCGATGGTGTTGATGCCCCAATCGTCCAGCCGCCGGAGCGCCAGTTCCATCCATTTTGTATTCCAGTCCGGACCGAAGCGGCGGGACTGGTTCCAGCCGTAGAAACCATGTTGCCCCGCGGGCGGGAGCGCCGCATAGTAGCTTTCGCGGCCTTCCACACGCGCATCGCCGGTCACTCCCATGCCGTTGGCGCTGGTGGAGAAGAAAAAGTGCCCATCGGGATCGACGAACCACCATTTGCCATCGGCTTGTTCGACGCGGAAGAAGCCGGTCGCCTTGGCGTGGGTGTCGCGATAGCCTCCATAGGAGCAGTAGTTGAAGCTGCCGGGCCCGAGAGCCGAATCCTCCTCCGCCCATTCTTTCTTCAACTGATCGAGGCTCTTGATTTTTCCCGGCCAGTCGACCGGAATCCACTGACCGAATTGGTCCACCAGCGGTTTCGGCTCCAGCACCTCCGATCCCGGGTCCTCTTTCGAGAGTTTCACGGAGCGGATCTCCAGCGTGGGCCTGCCCAGCGGATTTTCCATCGCCACCCCGATCGCCTCCACCGCATTCAAGGCGCCGTACGCGCCACCGGTAGTAATCCAGAAGGAGTTTCGCGGAACCTTGCCCACCGAAGCCAGATCGAACCCCTGCCGGTTCGGCTGCCGGTAATAGGTAAGCGGCACGGCGGCACGAATCCAGGCGTTGGCAAGCGGGTGCATGCGCCTCGATTGCACGAGACCCTGGCTGTAGAGATTCAGGCTGAATCGCTGCGGCGAGGACGCCCTGATTTCCAGAACGAGGTAGTCGTAACCGCTCCAGTCGGACGGCAACTCCGCGTTCAGGTCCTTCAACGCCCATTTGTGTTCCGACATGGCGCCGTCGAAGACCACCTGCCGTATCTCCCCGCCGGCGCTACCGGCGCAGCAGAGAAGAGCCATCGCCCATACACTCGAAGATCGAACCATGGCTTTAGAATGCACTATTTGGGAGTTTCACGTCCAATATTAAGGCGGCCGCGGGTGCAGGAGTGTTGGGCTATGCGAGACCAGCGCCAGGAGAGGTCCCGACGTCTTGAGTTTCTACATTACCCCGCCAGAATCGCGGGTGCCGGGCTGCTCCGATGGTGGGGCAGGCGGTGCCGCCTGCCCGCTCGCGCTCGACCATGCCCATTCCTCAGGCGAGACAGCCAACCCGGCCGCTACAGGATTCCGCTCGATGTACCGGGCGATCCGCTCTCTCTCCTGGCGGTCCCGCGCCCAGTGATCGTACGACTCGTCCTGCCAGAACGGCTGGCCGGTAAGCCCCAACAGCTCGTTGGCCAGGCGCGCGGTCCACGACTTCAACCACCGTGTGATCGTGGGCACGGGCACCTGCGGCAAGATCAGCAAGTGTACGTGATTGGGCATCACCACCCACGCGTCCAGCTCGTACCAGCGTCTCCGGCTTGCTCCGTTCCGGATCGACTCCGCAACCAGGCCGGCGATACGTGGATCCCGCAACCACCGCGGGCCCGGGCAAGCTTGCAGGGCGCGATCCGCTGCCGCGAAAGCGTGGCCAGGTGTCGGGCAGTCGCCCCGTTTGTGGGCTGCTGGCAACGTCCCGAATAAGCGCCAAGTGAGGAAGATGCGGGCATGGTCGGGCTGGAAATGCGGCAATCTGCGGCGGTATTCGAGCATGATCGGAGGGCAGGCGGCACCGCCTGCCCCACCAATGAGGGTGCTTCGAAATACCGTTCATTCTCATCAAAAATGTAGAAACTCCGGGCGCTGCTCCACGAAGAAGTCAGTGCTGCAACTCGTGGCAGAAGTCGCATTCCAGGCTGGCCTTTTTGGCGCGGTGGCAATTCATGCATCCGCCCATGGAGATGTCGGTTTCCCTGGAAAGCTGGTCTCGCTGGGCCACCGGGCCGTGGCAATCCTGGCAGGTGTTGCCTTTATCGAGATGCGCGCGGTGGCTGAAATCCACGAAAGAGGGAATCTGGTAGACCCGCACCCATGGGACCTCGCGGCCCTCTTTGGCAAAACCGGCGAGGCGTTTGATGGCGGGGCTGTCGGCCTTAATCGCGGCGTGGCACTCCATGCATTTGGCAGGCGGCGCGATGGTCATGGTCTCGCCGGGATCGGGATTGGGATGGCACATTTTGCAGGCCAGTTTCATGGTGCCGGCGTGTGTTTTATGGCTGAACGGGATGGGCTGGTCCGGGGGTTCGGCCGCGTGCAAAAGCACGACGCATAGCGGCGCCAGCAGAACCGCGCGGACGTTCATATGCTGCCGGTTCGCATCTGCTCGGCGCAATACTCGGACGCTCGCATGGACAGCGCCAGGATGGTCATGGTCGGATTCTGCCAGCCGCAGGTGACGAAGGCAGCGCCGTCCACCACGAACAGGTTCTTGATGTCATGGCTCTGGTTGTACTTGTTCAGCACGCTGGTTTTGGGATTGTCGCCCATGCGGCAGGTGCCGAGCTCGTGAATGCTGTAGCCGGGCGGATTGTAGCGCTCGCTGCGCGACACGGGCTCCCA
>JBEKZL010000007.1:0-56742 GCA_049509915.1 Bryobacteraceae bacterium
GAACGCGCCGAGGAAATCGATGTCACTGTCATGCAGTTGCTATGGGCAGCCGAACGCGAAGCGGAGCGCGCGGGTCTCGGACTGGTGAGCCATGTGTCGGAGGCGGCCGCCGCGGCGGCGCGTGAAGCCGGCTTCGAACGTTTTCCGGGCGAGGCCGTTCAGGAGTAGCCGATGGCTAAGGTGATCCTCACCGTGGACGATTCGGCCAGCGTGCGGCAAATGGTCAAGTTTACCCTTTCCGAGGCCGGCTATAGCGTGATCGAAGCCGTGGACGGCGCCGATGCGCTGACAAAACTGGCGGCGCCGGTGAACCTGGTGATCACCGACCTGAACATGCCGAACCTGGACGGCATCGGCCTGATCCGGCGCGTTCGCGCCAATCCCGCCTGCAAGGGTCTTCCGATCATCATGCTGACTACCGAATCCCAGGCAGCGCGCAAACTCGAGGGCAAAGCGGCCGGCGCCACCGGCTGGATCGTGAAGCCGTTCGGCTCGGCCGGGCGTTCCGGGCGCTCCACACCATCAAAGGTTCGGGCGCCATGTTCGGCTTTGACGATATCGCGGGCTTTGCGCACAATCTCGAAACGGTTTTCGACCGGCTGCGCAATGGCCAACTGGCCGCCACCGCCGACCTGATCCGTCTCACCCTGGCCGCCGGCGATCAGATGAAAACCATGTTGGACGAGGCCTCCGGCCAGGGCGCCGTGGACCCGGCCCGGTCCGCCGGAATTCTCGACGAACTGCGCCAGTTGACCGGCCTGGTCGAACCACAACCGGGCGCCTCGCCCGCTTCGCAGGCCGGGGATGGCGTCAGCGCCGGCGGCCCGGAGCGTGAATGGCGCATTCGCTTTCGCCCCGGGCCGGGCGTCTTATTGAATGGAACCAACCCGCTCTTGCTCCTGCGCGAGCTGCGCGGACTGGGCCGGCTGCAGGTAAGCCTCGACATGTCGGCCATTCCGCCCCTGAGCGAGATCGAACCGGATCGTTGCTACCTCGCCTGGGAGATGCTTCTCACCACGACGGCCGCGCTCGAAGCCATCCGCGACGTCTTCATCTTTATTGAGGACGATTGCGAGCTTGCCGTGGAGCGGGTGCCGAATCGCGCCGAGCCGGCGCCACAGGCGGTCCCGGTTGCCTCGCCGGGCGTCCCGGGCAGGCGTAGCGCGGCCGCGGCGCAAACCGCCTCGAGCATTCGCGTTTCGGCCGACAAGTTGGATCAGCTCGTCAACCTCGTCGGGGAATTGGTGACCGTGCAGGCGCGGCTGAGCGAACTGGCCGGCCGCCGCGACGATGCCGACATCCTGGAGGTTTCCGAAGCGGTCGACCGCCTCACCTCGGCGCTCCGGGAAAACTCGATGAGCATCCGCATGCTCCCGCTCAAAGCTACCTTCGCGCGGTTCCACCGCCTGGTTCACGATCTCTCGATCGAGCTGCACAAACAAGTCGAACTCACCGTCGAAGGCGCCGATACCGAGCTGGATAAGACCGTCATCGACCAGTTGAGCGATCCGCTGGTCCATCTGATCCGCAACAGCATGGATCACGGTATCGAGACCCCGGAAGCGCGCCGCGCGGCAGGCAAACCGGCCACCGCAACCATTCACCTTTCGGCCCGCCACGCCGGCGCCAGCGTGCTGATCCAGGTTAGCGACGACGGGCGCGGCTTGGACCGAGAGGCCGTCCGCGCCCGCGCCGTCGAGCAAGGCTTGATCGACCCGGGCGCGCAGCTTTCCGACAGTGAGATCTGCGCGCTCATCATGGCTCCGGGTTTCTCCACGGCGCGAGAGGTGACCTCGGTCTCCGGCCGCGGCGTGGGCATGGACGTCGTCCGGCGAAGCGTGGAGGCCCTGCGCGGATCCATCGATATCGCCAGCAAACTAAGGGCCGGGCTCACCGTCACGCTCCGCCTTCCCCTGACACTGGCCATAATCGACGGCCTGCTGGTCCGCGTGGGTCACGCGCATTTCGTGCTGCCTCTGGCCAATAGCCTCGAATGCGTCGAGCTGAGCCGCCAGGACATCGAAGACGCGCATGGCAAGCACGTTGCCAACGTACGCGGCGAACTCATTCCCTACATCCGGCTCAGCGAATACTTCCGGATCGAGAGAGCGCAGCCGGAACTGGAACAGATCATGGTGGTCGAAACCGATCACGGTCGCTACGGCTTCGTCGTGGACCAGGTGCTCGGAGACCATCAAACCGTCATCAAGAATTTAGGCAAGCTGTATCGGAATGTGCAGGTGGTATCGGGCGCCACCATCCTCGGCAATGGCAGTGTAGCGTTGATTGTCGATCCGCATCGTCTGGTGCAGAACGCGATCCAGACGCTGTCACAGACCAAGCGCCCCAGGGGCCGGGTGGACCGGGGTGCAATGACCGCACAGCCAATCGGGCGGCAATCAACGGACAACGCGTACAAGCAAGAGGAAACCAAAATCGATGTTACGTAATGCAGACAAAAAGAAAGAACTGGAACTCCAGCGAACAGCGGAGCCAGGCGGCAGGAGAGATGCAATGAGTTGGTATAAGGACATGAAGATCGGCACCAAACTGATGGCGGCTTTCGTCATCGTGGGCGCCATCACCGCAATCGTCGGATTCGTGGGCATCCATAGCATGGGCAAGATCGGCCGCGGTTCGAAGCGTGGAAGGGGGCAAACCCCTGGCCGAAATGCACGCCTGAGAGGAAGCGGGGCTTGGCGATTCGCGGCCCGCCATGAGCAGCCATCAGGAAGGGCTATCCAACGCCGATTTCGAATGGCTGCGCTCCCACGTCCGAAGCACAAATTTGAGCACAAGGTAATTGCAAGGTAGCGGCACAATTCGCCAAAAAGGGAAACAATAGCAATGGTACGCAAAGCAAACAGTAGGAAACAACCGCGAAACTCCGGTAGTGGCGATAAAGCCGTACTGGAGCAGGGCCTGCGCGATGCGCCCGCCCGCGCGGGAAATCGTTCGAAAACGTCCGACGCCGAGTTGCACCGGGTATCGGAGGAGATCCTTCGCCTGGTGGAAGCCTCGCGCCAGGGGCGCCTGGAGGAACGCGGCAAGGCCGACCAGTTTCAAGGCACGCATCGGGAGATGGTGCAGGGCATCAACGAGATGCTGGACGCGATCCTGCTGCCCATCGGCGAAGGCAACCGCATTCTCGCCCAGATCTCGAACGGCAAGATCGACGAGCTCATCGCCCAAACCTACAAAGGCGACCACGAGAAGATGAAGTTGGCCGTCAACAACGTTGGTACGGTGGTGCAGGACCTCCAGAAGGAGTTGATGCGCCTCACGGAAGCCTCCCGCGACGGGCAGCTTTCCGATCGCGGCAAGCCCGACCAGTTCCGCGGCGCTTACGCCGACATCGTGCGCGGCGTCAATGCCATGCTGGATGCGATCCTGCTGCCCATCGGCGAGGGCAACCGCATCCTGGCCCAGATTTCCGACGGCAAGATCGACGAGCTCATCGCCCAAACCTACAAGGGCGATCACGAAAAGATGAAGCAGGCCGTCAATCACGTGGGTACGGTGGTGCAAAGCCTCCAGAAGGAACTGATGCGCCTCACGGAAGCCTCCCGCGACGGGCAGCTTTCCGATCGCGGCAAGCCCGACCAGTTCCGCGGCGCTTACGCCGACATCGTGCGCGGCGTCAACGCCATGCTGGATGCGATCCTGCTGCCTATCGGCGAGGGCAACCGCATCCTGGCCCAGATTTCCGACGGCAAGATCGACGAGCTCATCGCCCAAACCTACAAGGGCGATCACGAAAAGATGAAGCAGGCGGTCAACAACGTGGGCGTGGTAGTGCAGGGCCTGCAAAAGGAGTTGATGCGCCTGACCGAGGCTTCCCGGGACGGGCAGCTTTCCGATCGCGGCAAGCCCGACCAGTTCCGCGGAGCCTACGCCGATATCGTGCGCGGGGTCAATGCCATGCTGGATGCGATTCTTCTGCCCATCGGCGAAGGCAACCGTATCCTGGCCCAGATCTCGAACGGCAAAATCGACGAACTGATCGCTCAGACCTATAAGGGCGATCACGAAAAGATGAAGCAGGCAATAAACAACGTGGCGACCGTTCTGCAGGGCCTCCAGAAAGAGCTGGCCCGGCTAACGGAAGCCTCGAAAGAAGGAAGGCTGACCGAGCGCGGCAAGCAGGACGAGTTCCAGGGGGCCTACGCCAATATCGTGCTTGGCGTGAATGCTATTCTCAATGCCGTCATTACTCCCCTGAATGTCGCGGCAAACTATGTGGACCGCATCAGCAAGGGCGACCTTCCCTCGCAGATCACCGATACCTATCAGGGCGATTTCAACACCATCAAGAACAATCTGAACACGCTCATCGCCGCTCTGAACGACGTCACCCATGCGGCTGAAGAGATCGCCCAGGGCAATCTGACCGTTACCGTTCGCGAACGCTCCTCCCAGGACAAGCTGATGCAGGCTCTGATCGCGATGGTCGCCGGCCTGACGCGTACCGTGACCGACATCCGCAGCATCGCGGGCGAAGTGTCGTCCGCCAGTCAGTCCATTAGCGCGGCCTCGATACAGGTTTCCAACGGCGCCAGTGCCCAGGCCGCCTCCGCCGAAGAAGCCTCCTCCTCCATGGAGGAAATGGTTTCCAACATCAAGCAGAACGCCGACAACGCGCAGCAAACCGACAAGATCGCCACCAAGTCGGCCAAGGACGCGCAGGAGAGCGGTAAGAGCGTGCTGGAAGCGGTCTCGGCGATGAAGGAAATTGCCAGCAAGATTTCCATCATCGAGGAGATCGCCCGCCAGACCAACCTGCTGGCTCTCAACGCCGCCATCGAGGCCGCGCGGGCCGGAGAGCACGGTAAGGGCTTCGCCGTGGTGGCGGCTGAAGTGCGCAAGCTGGCCGAACGCAGCCAAAAGGCCGCCGGCGAGATCAACCATCTCTCGGGCACGACGGTGAAGGTATCCGAGAAGGCCGGCGAGATGCTCGAGAAGCTCGTGCCCGACATTCAGAAGACCGCCGAACTGGTGCAGGAAATCACCGCCGCCAGCAAGGAACAGGATACCGGCTCCGAGCAGATCAACAAAGCACTGCAACAACTCGAGAAAGTCATTCAGCAGAACGCTTCCGCATCCGAAGAGATGGCGTCCACCACCGAAGAATTGACGGGCCAGTCCGATCAGCTTATGAGCGCGCTCGGATTCTTCCGCACCGGCGACGCCGGACAGCCTCCGCTCGCCCGCGCGGCCGCCCCCAAAACCTCCGCATCGCTAAGCAAGCTTCACGAGGCCGTCGCCCACGACGCCCGCGCTGTCGCCAAGAAGCCCGCCAAACCCGGCGTGGCTCTCAAGATGAGAGAGACCGGCGACCACATGGACAAGGAATTCGAACGCTTCTAGACACTGCGGCGCCGGCCCCCGGCCCGCGCCGCAAACTTAGAACGCGAAAGGAAACCAATATGAGCGTCACCGAAATCACGGAAACCAGACAGTACCTCACCTTCAAACTAGGCGATGAGATCTTCGCCACCGATGTCTCGAAGGTGCGGGAAGTGCTCGACTTCACCACCATCACCAAGATACCCCGCACGCCCGACTTCATGAGCGGCGTCATCAATCTGCGGGGCAATGTCGTGCCGGTCGTCGATTTGCGGCAGTGTTTCGAGATGTCGAAGACCGAGAAAACCGTCAACACCTGCATCGTCGTGGTGGAGATGTTGCTCGAGGGCGAATCCACCGTCATCGGCGCCCTGGCCGATTCGGTGGAGGAGGTTATCGATCTGGAGCCGGATCAGATCCAGCCGGCGCCCCGGATAGGCACCCAGATCCGCACCGACTTCATCAAGGGCATGGGGAAGCGCGACGGGCAGTTCATCATGATCCTGGACATGGACCGCGTTTTCTCCTCCGAGGAGTTGTCCGCGGTTCGAAGCGCGGAAGGGAGCAAACCTCTGGCTGAAACACACGCCTGAGAGGAAGCGGGGCCCGGCGGTTCGCGGCCCCGCTTTCGATCCATCCCATGAGTACCCATCAGGAAGGGCTGTCCAAAGCCGATTTCGATCGGCTGCGCACGCTCATCTATAACCAATCCGGCATCAACCTGGGCTCGGAAAAGAAAACCATGATGGAAATCCGGCTCAGGCGCCGGCTGCGCAGCCTCGATATTTCGTCCTTCGCCGATTATTGCGATCGCGTGTTCGCACCCGAAGGGCAGCAAACCGAGCTGGTCCAACTGATCGACGTCATCACCACAAATAAGACCGATTTCTTTCGCGAAGCGGGGCATTTCGACTATCTCGTCTCCAAAGCGTTGCCCGAGCTGGCCGAGCGGAAGGGCGCCAGCCGCAAGGCGCTGATTTGGAGCGCCGGCTGTTCCACCGGCGAGGAGCCTTACACGCTCGCCATGGTTCTCAGCGAATACGCGCAGGGGTGCCCCGGTTTCCGGTTCCGCGTGCTGGCGACCGACATCTCGACCGCCGTGCTGGCCAAGGCAGCCTTGGGCATTTTCAAGTCCGAAACGACCGCGCCGGTTCCTCCCGACTTCCGGCGAAAGTACTTTATGCGCAGCCGCGACCCGGAATCGGACTTGCTTCGGATCGTACCGGAAGTGCGCTCCCTGGTCGAGTTCCGGAGGGTAAACTTCATGGATTCGGACTTCGGCCTGGCGGAGATGCCGGAAATCATCTTCTGCCGCAATGTCATCATCTATTTCGACCGGGACACCCAGGTACGGCTGCTGCGGAAACTGACCCGCTATCTGGCGCCCGGCGGTTATTTCTTCGCGGGCCATTCCGAGTCCCTCCAGGGCATGGACCTACCCCTGTTTCCGGTGGCCTCGGCGGTGTACAGGAAACCGCAGTGAGCGAAGACGCCCCCATCCTGCCGGACTTGAATCTACAGCCCGGTGAACTCTACCTGGCTCGCAACCCGGCCATTCTGCGAACCATTCTGGGATCGTGCGTCGGTGTCACGTTCTGGAGCGCACGCCTGGGTGCCGGCGCGATGTGCCACGGCGTGCTGCCGAGATCCCCGCTAGCCTGGCCGGCGGGATCGACCCTCTCCGATCGCCAGCGCTACGTGGACTTCAGTATTCGCTACCTGGCCCAACAGTTCGATGCCTTGGGGGCGAGCCGGCGCGAACTGGAAGTGAAACTGTTCGGAGGCGCCGATGTGCTTCCGGTGGGGGAAAGCCGCCAGGGCATTCTCACCGTGGGAGCCCAGAATTGCCTGGCCGCCACGGAGGTTCTGGCGCAGGAAGGATTAACGGTGTCGGCATCCGATATCGGCGGGCTCCGCGGCCGGCGCATTCATTTCAACACCGGGTCGGGTGCGGTGCTGCTCCAGAGGCTGGGCGCCTGGAAAGCTTCGAGCCCGTGAGAAGGCACCTCGAGCCCGTTGGAAGGAAAAGATAACGCTATGAGCCAGCCGAGAATTCGGGTCCTTATCGTCGACGATTCCGCCGTGGTTCGACAGGCGCTGAGCGAAGTGCTGTCCGGCGACCCCGGGATTGAGGTCATCGGCACCGCCAGCGACCCGTTCGTCGCCGCCGAGCGGATGCAGGACCAAGCGCCGGACGTGATCACCTTGGACATCGAGATGCCCCGCATGGACGGCTTGACGTTCCTGCGGAAGATCATGAGCCAGCACCCCATCCCCGTGGTGGTTTGCTCCACGCTGGCTGAAGAGGGTGCGTCCACGACGCTCAAAGCGCTCGAATACGGGGCGGTGGATATTATCGCCAAGCCGCGCCTCGGAACCAAGAAGTTCTTCGCCGAGTCGAGCGTGATCCTCTGCCAGGCGGTAAGAGCAGCCGCGGCGGCCCGCTTGCGAGTGCCAAGCCACACCGTGGAACCGAAGCTCACCGCCGATGCCATTCTGTCCCGGGCCAAAGGCGCCACGCTGGATACCACCGAAAAGGTAGTGGTCGTCGGCGCATCTACCGGCGGCACCGAGGCCCTTCGCGCGCTGCTCGAAGTCCTGCCCGCCGACGGTCCCGGTATCGCCATCGTGCAGCACATGCCGGAGGTCTTCACCCGCGCCTTTGCCAACCGTCTGGACGGCCTGTGCCAGATTTCCGTCAAGGAAGCGCAGAGCAACGACACCGTTCTACGCGGACGCGCGTTGATCGCCCCGGGCAACCACCATCTGCTCCTCAAGCGGAGCGGCGCGCGCTACTACGTCGAAATCAAGGACGGTCCGCTGGTATCCCGCCACCGTCCCTCCGTGGATGTATTGTTTCGTTCCGCGGCGCGCTACGCGGGCCAAAACGCGGTAGGGGTGATACTGACGGGCATGGGCGACGACGGCGCCAGCGGGATGCTGGAAATGAAGCAGGCCGGCGCGGCCACCATCGCCCAGGATGAAGCCACCTCGGTGGTGTTCGGAATGCCCAACGAGGCCATCAAACGGGGCGCCGTGGACACGGTCCTGCCCCTGCCGGCGATTGCCGCCGCGATCCTCGCTCGCACCCGCTGATGCCCGCGCCAGGGAAAGACGCAGCGCCGGCCGAGGGGCCGGGGTGGAAATCCGGGCTGAAATATGTTCCCGTAGGTTCTTATGAAACCACTGAATCGCACGGTCCCTCTCATCATGGCGATCGGTCTCGGCGCGGCGATGTTCGGCGCGGCGAACGCCGCCGACCGTGTCAAGACCGCCAATGGCCTCATCGAGGCAACCGGCCAAGCCGGCTCCGGGGTGCGCAGTTTCAAGGGAATTCCGTTTGCGCAGCCGCCGGTCGGAAATCTGCGCTGGAAAGAGCCGCAGCCGACGAAGAACTGGAAGGGGGTACGCAACGCCGACCAGTTCGGCCCGCGCTGCATGCAGCGGACCTCGCCCACCGCCGACTATTGGTTTCGCAGCAATGGCATGAGCGAGGATTGCCTCTATCTGAACGTCTGGACGCCGGCGAAATCAGGCCATGAGCGGCTGCCGGTGCTCGTATACGTCTTCGGCGGCGGATTTCAGAACGGCGACGGTTCCGAGCCGCGCTACGACGGCGCCAGCATGGCCGGCAAGGGGATAGTTGCGGTCACGGTGAACTACCGGACCAACATCTTCGGGTTCTTCTCCCACCCCGAATTAACCAGGGAGTCGCCCCACCACGCCTCCGGCAATTACGGATTGCTGGACCAGGTGGCCGCTCTCGAATGGGTGCAGCGGAACATCGCGGCGTTCGGCGGCGATCCGAAACAGGTGACCATTGCCGGCGAATCGGCCGGGTCGATGTCGGTCAGCGCCTTGATGGCCTCTCCGTTGTCCAGGGAGCTTATCGCCGGCGCCATCGGCGAGAGCGGCGCGATGATCGCGACTCTGCCCCCGCACCCGCTCGCCGAAACCGAACAGGAGGGAACCCGGTTCGCAGAATCCGCCGGCGCGGCGACGCTCACGGCGTTGCGCGCCATGAGTGCCGAACAGATTCAGGAGGCTGAGGCAAAGGGCCGTCCCATGCGCTTCAGCCCGAACCTGGACGGCTACTTCCTGGCCAAACCATTGACGGAGATTCTGGCCGCCGGCGAACAAGCTAAGGTCCCGCTGCTGGCCGGGTCCAACACCGAAGAGCAGCCGGCGCGGTCGGTGCTCCAGACAGCTGAGCCCACGCAGGAGAATTTCGCCAACGCCGTCCGAAAGCTTTACGGTGACCGCGCCGATGAGATTCTGAAGGCGTATCGGGCTTCCACGCCGGAAGAGGTCGTCGAGGCCGCCACCGACCTGGCCAGCGCGCGGTTCATCGCCTACGGCACGTGGAAATGGACCGAACTGCAGGCGAAGACCGGTGGCAAGCCGGTATATCGCTACCTGTACGCCCATCCGCGGCCGAAGTTCCTCGGGACGCCCAACCAGCCGCAAACGATTCCCGATCGCCCGGCGGCACCCTATGGCGCGGCGCATTCGGCCGAAATTCAGTACGCCATGGGCAATCTCCCACTCGACAAGAGGTACGCCTGGGAGCCCGCCGACTACAAGATTTCCGAGGTCCTGCAGGCGTACTTCGCCAACTTCATCAAGACTCGGAATCCTAACGCCGCCGGTTTGCCGACCTGGCCGGCGTACACCGGCGATACCAACTTCGAGATCATGCGCCTGGATGTGGATTGCCGGGTGGAACCGGAGCCGCACCGTAACCGCTACCTGGCGCTCGATTCACTCTACGTCAAACCATAGGGAGGGTCAGCTCCCGGCCGTCCCCAACCGCCGCATTCCGGCGCGCAACCTGTTGTGCTTTTGCATCAGCCGCAGATAGCGCGCCTCGCTGCCGCTCCGTTTGGCGCGAAGGATCTCGGCCGCGTCACCGAGTTCCCGCTCTTTCCATCGCTCCAGGTCCGGAAGCAGGCTCAGCGCGAGGGCCAGCCCGCTGGCCGTTTCCACTCCCAGCGCTCGGGACACGCGCCTGGACGCCGCGCGGCGGAACCGCTCCGGGTCGCCGCCGAACCGCTCCCCGATCGCCCGCTGCACGGCCAGCCCCAGATGGCGGATTAGGAAACGGTCCCATGAGCCGGCCTCAGCCGTGCGATCCTCAAACAAGACGTGCCCCATCGCCAGCTTCTCCAGCGTGCGCCTGGAACTTCGATATCCCGGTTCCCGCCCGATCCGGCTCTCTTCCCGCTCCACCAGCTTCGCGATCCGGGGATCGACTGCACGAAACCCCAGCTTCCGGTAGAACCAGAATGCTCCCGAATCGACCGCTTCCGGGTTCTCGTGACCGAGCTGGTAGGGATCCACCGAAAATACCTTCACTCCCAGCACCTGGCGGAACAGGCGCAACACCTGCGCATAGATCCAGGCGGATTCGCCCTCTCGAAAGGTGTAATAGAGGTTAAAGCCCACCTCGGCGCGTTCGAAGAAGGAGAGCAGTTCCACGTAGCCGGCCGGAACGCCGTTGATGAAAAACATGGCGGCGTGATAGGCCCGCAGGGGCAGGCGCCATTCCGGCGGTAGGCCGCAGAAATAGATTTCCACGCCGCGGCCGGGACTGGCCCGATATACGCCGCCCGCATCACCTTGGCTGAAACCGTAAAGCTCACGGTAGCGCATGGCCGACGTGTCCAAGATCAGGTCCAGCATCTTGCGGCCGGCAGCGGGCGAAAGGCGCTCGACGGGAAGCGTGGGGCCCTCCAGTTCCCGCGGCAGGGAGACATCGGCACGCCGCAGCAGCGGTTCGCTGTGGCAGTAGAGCTTCCGCGCGGGCAGCCGCAAGTGCGAACGCGAGGCGCGGGCGCTCGCCATTTTCCACGTGAGCGGCATATCGAGCGCATCGTAGATCGCCGCCCGCTCGCGCTCTCCCGATGGCAGGCTTTCGAGCCGCGCCAGCAGCCACTCGATGTCGCTCGATCCGCGTCCCCGCGCGGCCGCGATCCACTGCCGGAAGGGGGAGTGCGCTTCCACCGGCCAATCCTCCGCCGCCAGGGGCATCAGCCGCACCATCGCCGCGCCAAGCCGGCCGACTCCGTCGTAGCGATCCCACGCAATCTCGATATTCCGCCGGTAGCGCCTGGCCAGCCGCCGCGCCACCGCGTAGCTGAAGACCGCCGAAAGCGCAGTCCCGGCGATGCCCGAAATCTCCGGCACTTCGAAGGCCGCCAGGTCCGCGCCCACCGCCGCGATGCGTCGCTCGAAGCGGAGCAGGATGGCGTCGGCCAGCCTCGCCACTTCCGGCGAGCGCGGATAAGCTCGCAGGAACAGCAGCGTCTCGTGAAGCCGGATCAGGTCCGCCGGTTCCGCAAAGCGCCGCTTCGCCGCCGACGCCAGCAACCGCTCCAATGCCCCGTTCTCCGGGGGGCCGAAGCGCCTCTTCCACCGGTCCAGCCGGTCCAGCAGCTTGTCAGTCATTGCTCTTGAGCTTAGTGCACAACTCCATTAGTTCGCCAAAGTCCTTCCCGGCAACCGTCCCCAATTGGTCGCGGCTCGGTTTCGCGCGTTTCCGGGATGCTACCGCAAAGGAAGCGTCGACCCAAGGACGCATGGTCTGGCTGGCCCTTTCGGCAGGCAGGCGTAGCATCGAGATCGCTGCCGAGTTGAACCTGCTCGCCAAGACAGTCGGCGCATGCAAGCGGCGAGGATTCAATAAGTTGGACCTCCAATCGACGGCCGGGCCGCTAACTGGCAGTTACTTGGGGCTACCACCGCAGGTTCCGCGAAAACGGCTGGGGTCGATGAGGCCATGACCACCGGGCGCGGCCAGAACGATCAGACCAGCCCAACCGCCCAGCAAGGAAATCCTTGTCCTCCAAACGATGGTAGCTGGCGGGTACCGATTGGCAGCTTGCGTGACCCGGAGGGGTGTGGATTAAGAAACTTATTTGACTGACAGGAGTCTAATCAGTATGCGTTACTGGTCGTTTCTCGCAGCCAAAATAGCTGTGGCGTCGGTGGCGCTGTACGGGCTCCTGATCTTGATGGACGGGTATCTGCCGCACGGCATGATTGCCAAACCCGCCGGAAAAATCCATGCCGCCCCTCGGGTGCCGACTTTGCCCGGCGCCGACGCCAATAACCAAAAGGACATTATCTGGCTGGTTCCGGGAGCTGTCGCGACGCCCGCCGAGGAAGCCAAACTGCTGGCTCCGCTATCGAACGGCACCGACCGGCTACTGTGCAACCTGGGTTTAATGGCATGGTTTCTGCTCGCGGTCGGTGTTGGATATCTCATCGTTTGGGACCAACGCTACCGCTGCCGCACCTGCCTGCGGCGTCTGCGCATGCCGGTCGAAACCGGATCGTGGGGGCAAATGCTGCAATTCGGCCGGCCCCGTATCGAGTATATCTGCGTCTACGGCCACGGCACCCTGCGCGCCGAGGAGTTGCAGATTTCCGGCCGGGAACAGCCGGAATGGACGCCCAACTCCGGCGATTTCTGGCAGGAATTGTGCGGCTCCAGTAAAGATTCGTCCATTGAGCCGTGACGCCGAAGCACGCTTGGTGCCGAACTGGACACGAGCGGCGCCTGACAATCAGGCGGCAGTAGAGGAGCTTTTGGTTTATTTGCAACCGCTTAGCACGGTCAGAGTGACCGGGCGCCCGGTTCGCGCTCGGCTTTGGCCCGCTGCGTGCTTATGGGCAACCGGTTGGGCTACCGAGCGGCCATTCCCCAGGCATGCGAAAATCAAAGATAGTGGCGAAGAAGGGAATGAAAGTGCGGGTCCCGACCAATTCCGGTCTGGCTCGCTTTGTCTTGGGCCCGATCGGCCGTACCCTGCTCATCGCGGGCGCTGTCGCCATGATCGTCTGCTTTGGTGTCTTTACCTACTTCTACCTTGTCTATGCTCCCCTGATCGATAAGAAACTGGCTGAAGGCCCGATCGCCAACACGGCCAAAATCTTTGCCGCGCCGGAAGCCGTTTCGGTGGGGGATACTTCGACCCCCGAGACAGTCGCCGCCGATCTCCGCCGCAGCGGCTATACCGAATCCCGCAGCAATCCGACCGGTTATTACCAGCTCTACCCCGCCGCCATCGAAGTCTACCCCGGACCGGACTCATACTTCGACCAGGAAGCCGGCCTAATCCGCTTTTCCGGCGGTAAAATCTCCTCCATCGTCTCGCTGCAGGACAATACCGCGCGTAACGAGTACCAGTTGGAACCCCAACTGATTACCAATTTCTCTGGTCCCAACCGCGAGAAACGGCGCACCGTCCGGTTCGCCGACATCCCCAAGGTGCTGGTGGAAGCGGTAACCTCAGCCGAGGATAAGCGTTTCTTCCAACACTCGGGTTTCGACCCGGTGCGCATCGTCAAAGCCGTCTACGTGGATGTACGCGAGGGCCGCAAGGACCAGGGCGCTTCCACCCTCAGCATGCAGTTGGCGAAGATGTTCTGGCTGGACCCGCAGAAACGCTGGACGCGCAAGCTGGCGCAGGTGATGATCACCATCCAGATCGAGCAGCGCATGTCCAAGGAGGAAATCTTCGAAGACTACGCCAACGACGTCTACCTGGGCTCCCGCGGCTCTTTCCGCATTCACGGTTTCGGCGAGGCGGCGGAGGCTTACCTCGGCAAGGATCTCAGCCAGGTCGACGTTTCCGACGCCGCTGAGCTGGCCGGCATGATCCAGCATCCGGCCGCCTACGACCCCTACCATCACCCCGACCGTGTGCGCGAACGGCGCAACGTGGTTTTGAACCTGATGCGCCAGAACGGCTACATCGACGACCGCGATTACGCCAAAGCCGCCGAAGCGCCCATCAACGTGCCCAAGGCCGCGGCCCAGTCAATCGAAGCGCCGTACTTCGTGGACCTGGTCAGCGACACCCTGCAATCCAAGTTTCAGGACGCCGATCTGCAGGCCAACGCCTATCGCATTTACACGACCCTGGATATGCGTTTGCAGCGCGAGGCCGGCGAAGCCATTCGCATGGGCATGCAGAACGTGGACGAGCAAATCCGCAGGCAGCGCCGGTTCAAGGGCAAGACCGTCCCCGAGCCGCAGGTGGCGCTGGTGGCGATCGACCCGCATACCGGCGAAGTGCGCGCCCTGGTGGGAGGCCGCAGCTATGGCGCCAGCCAGCTCAATCATGTGCTCGCCAAGCGCCAGCCCGGCTCCATTTTCAAGCCGTTCGTCTACGCCGCCGCCATGGATACGGGGCTGGATGGCGCCGCCCAGGTGCTGACGGCCAGCAGCATGGTGGACGACGAGCCTACCACTTTCTGGTTTGACGATAAGCCGTACGAACCCTCCAATTTCGAGCACGAGTTCATGGGCCGCGTTACTCTGCGCACCGCGCTGGCCCACTCGCTCAACGTGGCCACGGTGAAAGTGGCCGAAACGGTGGGCTACCAGGCGGTGGTCGAAATGGCCAATCGTGCCGGCATGAATTACCATATTCAGCCCACCCCCGCCGTGGCGCTCGGCGCCTACGAAATCACCCCGCTCGAAGCCGTCGGCGCCTACACACTGTTCGCCAACCAGGGGGTGTTCGTGAAGCCGAATTTCCTCACCCTGGTGCGCTCCCAGGACGGGCACGTGCTGTATAAGGGCACCCCGGAGAAGCGGAGTGCGCTCGATCCGCGGGTGGCTTACCTGATGACCAATCTGATGGAGGAAGTGCTGCGCAGCGGGACCGCCGCGGGAGTTCGCAGCCGCTATGGGTTCCTGGTGCCGGCGGCGGGCAAGACCGGCACTTCGCGCGATGGCTGGTTCGCCGGCTATACCTCCCAGTTACTGTGCGTGGTGTGGGTAGGGTTTGACGACAATAGCAATCTGGATCTGCAGGGGGCCTTCTCGGCCGCTCCCATCTGGGCGGAATTCATGCGGCGCGCGCTCGGCTTCCGCGAATACCGCGACGCCGAGGAATTCCGGGTTCCCAACGGCATCGTGACCCTCGAAATCGATCCGGCTTCCGGCATGCCCGCCACGCCCAATTGCCCCAAGACGCAAACCGAGGTCTATATCGCCGGAACCGAACCGGTGGGGAGTTGCCCGCTGCACGGCGGCCGCACCGGTGTGACCAACGTGGCGGGGTGGGATTCGGAAGCGCCCGCGCGGGCCGGCGAATCCGGTGCCAGCCAGATCGGTGCGGGCGAAGTTGCCCGCCGGGCCGCGCGCCAGACCCCGCCCGATACCGCCGCTGAAACCGCAAGCATCCCGCCAAACCCGAAAAAAACGCCGCGGGAGAAGAAGGGGCTGTTCCGCCGCCTGCTGGATGTGATTAAATAATCACAGGGTGATTCGGTAGCACTGTAGGAGGCCCGCATGGTTGCACGTCACTTTGCCTTGGCACTATTGGCTGGTTTCGTCTCCGCAACCGCGGCCGCACAATCCGGCAATGCCATGCTGGATAAGGCCACGGCCGCATCCGCCGCCACATCCCCGCCCCTGTCTCCGGAGCTTCGGGGCGATATTTTCATGGCCCGAAGGGATTATCGCGCGGCCATCGACGCCTATGGTCTGGCGCCATCCACCGATGCCGTCGTTCGCAATAAAGTCGGCATCGCCTACCACCAGATGAACGACCTGGAAAGTGCCCGCAAGGCCTATCAACAGGCCCTTAAGATCAGGCCCGGCTACGCTGAGGTGATGAACAACATGGGTGCGGTCTACTATGCCCGCAAGAGCTACCGCCGCGCCATTTCCTGGTACGAGAGAGCTTTGAAACAGGACGCCGACTCAACCCGCGCCGCATCCTATTACATGAACCTCGGCACCGCCTGGTTCGCGCGCAGGAACTTTGCTAAGGGTATGGAGAATTACCAGATTGCCGTCAAGCTCGATCCCGAGGTGCTGGAGCATCACGGCAGCTTCGGCCAGATCCTGGAGGAGCGCAGCATAGCCGAGCGAGCTTCCTACCACTACCATATCGCCCGGCTGTACGCCAAACAGGGCCGTAACGAGTTGGCCCTTCAGTACCTGCGCAAAGCCCTGGAGGAGGGCTACAAGGACAAGAAGGAACTGGCCAAGGAGCCGGATTTCGCCGCCATGCGCGACTTGCCCGAATTCAAGGAGCTGCTGACCCTGGAGCCGCGTGTCCTGTAGCCAGGTGGAACAGGCCCCCCGGCTTGTCTTTAGAGCGTTTGCGTTTACACCAAGCAAGCCCTTTCGACTGAAAACACCAGGCAAGAAGGCCTGTCCTGCATTAGGGGTCGTCCTGGCCGCGCTTTGTCTCCTGGCCGCGGCCTGTTCGGGGCACTCCGCCTCACCGCCATGGACCCGTCTGGCGATCGTTCGCTTCGAGAACCTGGGAGCCGATCCCGCCCAGGATTGGATCGGCCGCGCCTTCACCCAAGTTCTCACCGAACAATTGCGCGGCGCGCCCGGTGTCTATGCCATCCCGCCGGCGCGGTTGAGCGCAGCCGCGCGCGGTTTGGGCGTGCGTCCGGTGTCGGGTCCCGGCGTCTCCACCGAGACCGCGGCGGCCGCGGCCCTCGGCGCCACCCGGGTCGCGTACGGATCGTATTGGACCACCGGCGGTCGGCTTCATGCCCGGCTTTTCTTGCGCGATGCCCGGACCGGCCGCGATACGGAGTGCCTGGAAGCGTCCGCTTCCGGTACGGATGTGCTGGCGGCCGCCGCGGACCTGGCCCGCCGGATCACGCCCCACCCTCAGGTTTTCGGCACCCGCAATCCCGCCGCGCTCGAAGCGTACAGCCAGGCGCTGGAGGCGCCGGACAGCGCTTCCATGGCTAGAGCCGCCGAGCGCGCCATCGCCGCCGATCCCGATTTTGCGGCTGCCTATCGGCTCCTCGCCAAAGCCCGGCGCGGCACTGATGCGGCCCAGTCCACGTTGGAAACGGCGCTGAACCGGCCGGCCATGCCGGCGCTGGAACGCGCGCGCATGGCGGTGGAATTGGCTGCCTTGCGCGGCGATGCCGTCGGGCGCTATCAAGCCCTGTCGGCGGTTGCCCGTCTGACCCCGCACGATCCCGATCTATGGCGTTCGGTGGGGGAAATGGCGTTAAACCGTCACGACTTTCGCCCCGCCGCGCAGGCTTTTCACCATGCTCTCGAAATCGAGCTGGACGATACCAATCTGCTCAACCAACTGGCCTACGCCCTGGCTTGGTCCGGCGACTTGGAAGGCGCCACCAGCGCGCTCGAGAAGTACCGGCAATTGCGGCCGGCCGACCCCAACCCCATCGATTCGCTGGGCGACGTCAACCTGATCGGTGGGCGCTACCGGCAGGCTGCCGGTCTGTATCTGGAAGCTGTCCGCAAGACCCCCGGTTTCCTCGGCTCCGGTGATTATTTCAAAGCCGCATTCGCCAAATTGCTGGCCGGCGACCTGGCTGGAGCGGGCACACTCGCCGGGCAATATCGCGACGCCCGCGCGGCGGCGCACGACCCGGCAGCCGATTTCTTCGATGCCGAATGGCAGTGGGCCGCGGGCCAGCCCAAAGCCGCCTTCGCCCGCCTCGAAGCCCTGGCGCAAAAGGCGGAAGCCGGGCCGCAGCCGTCCCTTGCCTCCCGAGCCTACCTGCGTCTGGCGGTCTGGAGCCTGGTGGCAGGAGACCGGCCGCGCGCCGAAGCGATGGCGCGAAAAGCCCGCGAGACCGCCGACCGCGCCACTTCCACAGCCGCCGCCATCGCTGTTTTCCTGGCGCAGCCGCCCGCCGCGGCCGCCGAATGGAAAGCCCGCGCTGGTAAGTTCGCCCCACGGGCCGCGGAAACCGAAATCCGCGATTACGCACTGGCGCATGCCCTGCTGCTGGCTCGCGATTTCGCCGGCGCGGGCGAGGTTCTCGAGCGGATGTATGCCAACGGAGAGGGATCGAGCGACGAAGGCATACCCGTGCTGCTTGCCGAGTGCGACCTCGAAACCGGACGCACCGCCGAGGCTGCCGCTCTGTTGGCTCATACCCCGGTCCCGCCGGTCAACGGTCCGTCGCCCTTCGCGGCCTTCTATTTCCCCACCCTGCTCGATCTGCGCGCCCGCCTGGCAGCGCAACAAGGCCGCGCCGCCGAAGCCAAGGCCGACGCGGCGCTCTACCGCCAGCTTGCGGAGCAGTAGCCTCCCTAACAGGGAAACTCATCCGGCGTTAGGGGATGGCTCCGCTGCCTCATCTTCGCGGTTGTAGCCGGCTAATTGATTGGCAGGACTGTAACGACCGAGAGTCTTCCGCAAAGCATCTATCGACAGTGGTTTACTCAGGTAGTCGTTCATTCCCGCCGCAAAGCAGGCCTCGCGGTCCTGGACGGTGGCCGATGCCGTCAAGCCGACAATGGGAGTTCGCGAGCGGGGTTCGGGAAGAGACCGAATGCGGCGCGCCGCTTCCAGCCCGTCTACGCCTGGCATTTGTATGTCCATCAGTACGGCATCATAAGACGTCTCTTGAACCCGGGACAGCGCGGCCATTCCATCGGCCGCGATATCGACGTCGCAACCCAGTCTCTGCAGTACGAGCTTGATGACGGCTTGATTCACGGGGTTATCCTCCGCCGCCAAAATCCGCATCCGGCTCAGTTCTGGCTGGGGCACGGGCTCCGGCGCGGGAGATGCATCGGCGTAAGGGCCGGCTACAAAATCGAATTCGAACTTGGATCCTTCGCCGGGACAGCTTTCGACGCGGATGGCGCCGCTCATCATTTCCACCAGGCGCCGGCTGATCGCCAACCCCAAACCCGAGCCTCCAAAGCGACGGTTGGTGGAGGCGTCCACCTGGCTGAAGGGATGGAAGAGACGGCTCAGTTTTTCGGGAGGTATCCCAATCCCCGAGTCCCGCACCGAGACGCGGATGCGGTATTGGCCGGCGGGCGCGGATTCCCGCGCCAGCCCGGCTTCGACATCGATCGAACCCTGTTCGGTGAATTTGATCGCGTTGCCGATCAGGTTCGCCAGTACCTGCCTGATTCGCGTGGCGTCGCCGTCCAGACGTTCCGGAACGCCGCTGTCCACGCTAAGGGTCAATCCGAGATGCTTGTCCGCAGCCTTGGCGCGGAACAGTTCGACGCCCCATTCCAGAGCGTCACGAAGAGAAAACGGCGCTTTCTCTAACTCGAGCTTCCCGGATTCGATCTTGCTGAAATCCAGAACGTCGTCCAGGATCTTCGCCAGCGTCTCCCCCGACGAGCGGATGAGCCGGAGCATGGAATGGGCGTCTTCCGGCATGTCGCCTTCCGCCAGGAGCGCGCTGAGGCCGAGGACGCCGTGGAGCGGCGTACGAATCTCATGGCTCATATTGGAAAGAAAGTCGCTCTTAGCTTTGGCCGCAGCCTCCGCCCCGATGCGGGCTAACCGCAGATCCTCTTCGATCCGTTTGCGATCGGTGATGTCCAGATAAAACCCGAGTACATTTGGCGAGTGGTCTATCGTGACTGCTCGCAGCCACAGCAAGCCGGTGCGCCGCCCCAACTCGGGATTTGTATAGGCCAATTCCTGCGCGTCCACGCATCCGAAGCTGGCCAGCCTCCGGCCGAACTCATGCAGCGATTCCCGGCTGTCGAGCCAGCCAAGCTCCACCGGGTCTTTGCCGACGATATGGTCTTTGGCGAGGCCGAACATCCGCTCGCAGGCGCGGTTGACATCCAGATAGCGTCCCGCCATGTCGGATAGGGCGATGGCGATCGGGCTCGCTTCGAAAACAACCCGAAATGCCTCTTCCGCTTTCCGCAGTTGCTCGGTGCGGCGGGCCACCATGCGGTCCAGATCCTCCATCCGGGCGGACGCCTGCCGGCTGACGAGCCATTTGTTGGTGAGCGCATGCGCCAACTGGACGACTTCGATATTGTCGAAAGGCTTCTTTAGGATCAGCAGGTTGTCGGAATCGCCCAGGTGCCGCATGATGTCCGTCCAGGAATAGTCCGAGTAAGCCGTGCAAATCACCACCTGCAGGTCCGGATAAATCTGCCAGAGCCTCCCGATCGTCTCCACTCCGTCCCAACCGGGCGGCATGCGCACGTCCACGAACGCCATCGCATAGGGACGATTCTCGGTAATCGACTTCCCGAGCAAGGCAAGTCCTTCGTCTCCCTGGTAGGCGGAATCGATTTCGAACAGGGTGGCGGCGACGGGCGATTCGTTAAACAGAAACTCCTCGTCCGACTCGAGATCCGACCGATCCACCTGGTCGCCAATGAGGATTCTCCGCAGGTCGGCGTGGATCGCCCGATTGTCGTCGATGACGAGGATTCGGCGATTCGGTTCCGTTTCGGTTGGCGGTTTCATAAGCGGCCCGTTTCCGCGAGTTCGTTGGACAGGGGAAGTTCCAGCGTGAAGGTGGCGCCCAGGCCAGGGCCCTCGCTTTCGGCCCACAACGAGCCCCCCAGCCTCTTTGCGGCCAGCGCCCCGGAATGCAATCCGAAGCCGTGTCCATCCGCTTTTGTGGTGAATCCATGGGCGAATATTCGGGTCAGGTTCTCCGACGCCAAACCCACGCCGCTGTCACGCACGTCCAGGCGGACGCGGTCGTCGCCACGGCGGCGGATCCGTACCCGGATCAGCTTCTCCGGCTTCCCGGCCTCGTCGATCGACTGTTTGGCATTGCGCAAAAGGTTCAGAAGAATCTGCAGGATTTGATGTTTATCGGAATGAACCGGCGGAACGTCTTCAAAGTCGCGCGAGAGATGAATCTTTTGGCGCTCGAGTCCGGACTGCAGTATGCGGACGGCGTCTTCGGTAAGCTCGCTGAGCGAGAGTCTTTCGATCAAGCCGGAGACCTTGGCGTAACTTTGCTGGGAGGCAACGATCTGCTTGATGTGGGCCACGTGGTTTGTCAGAAGTTCCAGTTCTCCGACCAGCACCAGGTGCTCCTCCTGAAGGTGGCTGCCCAGCTTGGCAAGGTAAGGGAGGACCCGCTGCCCCTTGGGGTCATGACGGAGAAACTCGTCGATTCCGCCGGCATGCCGCTGCAACATGTCGACGACAGTAATCAGTTTATCGACGCGGGAGCCCCTGATCTTGTCCGCGACCAGTGTGGCGGACACGTTTACGCTGTTGAGTACGTTGCCGACGTTATGGAGAACGCTGGTGGCAATCTCCGCCATTCCGGACTGGCGGGAGAGATCGATGAGGCGTTGTTGGGCTTCGGCCAACTCGGCGCGAGCGCGCTCTTTGGCGCAGACCTGGTCTTGAAGCTGCTGGGTCCGGTCGGCCAGTTCGGCGTCGCGCCGCCCGATCTCCTCAAGCATTGTATTGAAGGAATTTGCCAGCACTCCCAGTTCGTCGGACGAAGCCACCGTCACGCGATCCGCGAACTGGTGGGTTTCGGCGATTCGCTCCGCCACCCGGGCCATCGCCAGGATGGGACTGGAGACACGCGATTGCAGGACCACGGCCACCACCGCCGCCACCACCAAGCTGAGGGCGAAGATCAGGACCGCTCCGCTCAGGTATTGGCGCAGTACGGCGGCCATCGATGGGACGCTGCCAGCCAGCACAAGTGTTCCCAGCCGCTCGCCCCCGGCGCTGACGGCGCGCACCAGAACCAGGGCGCCGGCTTCCCGGCGGGTCCCATCCGAAGGGCGGGCCGGACACCCGCGGACAGCGCTCCGGTGGAATGCGGCAAAACAATCGCCCCGCGCGCTATATAGCACCGCGTCGCGCACCAGGTTATCGGTGCGTAACGAACCCAAAAGCTCGTTGGCGGCCTTTCGATCGCTGAGGGTGATGGCCGGCCCCACCTGATCGGCGACAATGTTGCCAATGGCCGCCACCTCCGCGCCGGTGTGGTCCCAGAAACGGTGCAGATCGAGCCACGAAAAGCCGGCCGCCGCGATTACCGCCGAGACCGCGCTCCCGCCGGCAATCAGGGCAGCTAACCTCCAGCGCAGGGATGCATACTTTTTCATCGAGGCAGCTTCCCCTTGATTTGGCCGTACCGCAACAGCTTGGAACTGATCTCGACGCCGGTGGCGGCGAGCACCTGCAAGTCGACTTCGAAACTCATGTGGCCATCGACCACCAGCAGATTGACAGCGCCCCCGTAGTTCAGGAACCGGTCCGATTCGCCGATGGTGAGCGTATGCGTGGAACGCACGTCGGCCAGCGCGCGCTTGATCTCGGCCCCCTGATCGGAGGCCACATAGAGCACTTGGAAAGGATGCGGTTCGGCGGCGGATTTGATTTCGATTACCCGAATAGGCCGATCCTTGACGACTTTGCCATCGACGACCCGGCGCAGAACCTGCGCCAGGGCCGGCCGGCCGATGACCGCCACGGTGAGAGAGTCATCGGCGGAAGCCGTGACGGGCCATTCGGAGTACCGCAGAAAGCTCAACACGATGGCCGACTTGAGTTCATCTTCGGGTTCGGAAGGCGTGGCGCGGGCGCTCACCAGCAGTCCGAACAAAGCCAGGCTGGCAAGAGCCGGCGCCCGTCCGGGGCGCAGCCTCATAGTTTGTCCGCTCTCTACTAAAAACGCTGGGTCCATTTGAGCACGAAGGTTCTCCGTAAAGGAATGGCGATGGTCGGCGTCTCCCCGTACGCCTCTAGCACCTTTCGGCCGGTCAGGTTGTCCACCGAAAAGCTCAGTTCTCCGGAATGGGTGGGGCGCCAGGCCAGCCGCGCGCCTATCAAAAAGGTCCCCGGCAGAGCGTAATTCACGTCCCTCGATCTGGCCTTAGCCGTCAGATCGAACCTCAAGGTTCGCGAGAGATCGTGCTGGGAACGCAGCAACGCCTGGTGGGGCACCGTCAAGGGTCGCATGGTCCACATGTAATCCATGCTGGTCGAGGCAGGCAGCCAGTCGCTTTCATTCAAATACGAGTAGGACGGGATCAGCCGCCAACCGGAACGTACCTCCCACATCCCCCAGATCTCGCCGCCGTAGGAGCGGCCGGCGCCGGCATTATCGGCCACCACCTGTTCCGATAGAGTCAGCGCACCCCCGTCGATGGCGATGGTGGGCACTAAGGGTGCTTGGATCGCCTGAAGCCTGCCGTAGTAACTCCAGAAAATGGAAGCATCCACCGACCATCGCTGGCCGGACTGGAGCCGGTAGCCCACTTCCAGGCTCCTCTCCGTTTCCGAAGTCAACGACTCGGACCCGGAACCCGAAACGGTGACGGGGAAGCCGTCTACAAGCACCTGGCCATCGTCGACGCGCAAGTCGCGGTCGAAGCGGCTCGGCACACGCACAGCACGCGACGCGGCAAACCAGAGGGACTCTCGCGCGCTGGGGGTGTAGAGAAGCCGGAAACTGGGTTGGTACTCGAGATGCGAATAGGAGTTGTAATCGAGACGAATACCGGCCGATGCCATCAGCCGGTCCGGCACGAATTGCCATTCATCGCGGACCACCATGTCGCCCACGCGATAGAGGGAATTCCGCGGGTCAAAGGCCGCAAACCGGTTCGAGTAGGTTTGGTCCCAGTATTGTTGATAACCGGCCCCCCAGTAGAATTCGTTCCGCTCGCCGGTCTTCCGGCGTTGCTGTAGATCGACCGTCAGGTTGTTGATAGCCCCGCCGATATAGGGGTAGTCGAGGTTGTCGCGGTTGAACGAGAAGTTCAGGACGCTTTCGGTGGCCGCCGAACTGGTGTGGGTCCAACTGCCTTGCAAATAGCCGCCGGCGTAACTGGTGTGGCCGTTCTCCAGGTCCATTTTGACCGGCGACAAGAGCGGATAGGCATTCACATCGTGCCCCCCCATCCGGTACAGATCGCCCTGCACCGTCCATTGGTCCTTTCCGCCCGGTTTGCCGTCGAAGCGAAACCCCATTCTGCCGCTGGCTGCATCAAGGTCGTTCACGGCAGAATCCCGATATGTGTAGCCCCGGCCCATGAAGAAATAGCCGGGGGAGCCATAGGCGGGAGTACTCTCCTCGAGTTTGCCCCAGAAGCGGTAGGCGAATTCCTCGCTGGGAGCGGCATCCCAACGAACCTGCGCATCGCCGCGCAGTTGGTTGCCGGTGGCGATACTCGCGGTCCCTCCCTTGGCCGCCTGCGCATGTTTGGTGATGATGTTGATCACGCCGTTGACGGCGTTCGGCCCCCACATCACCGCGCCGGGTCCGCGCACCACCTCGATTTGTTCGACATCTTCCAGGTCTAGGTCGACCGCGTCCCAGATCACGCCCGCGAACAGCGGGGTATAGAGAGAGCGCCCGTCAATCATCACCAGAATCTTATTGGAGTAGAGGGTGGCGGACCCCCGAGCCGACACTACCCACGAGCGGCCGTCCAGGTGGAGCACGGTAAGGCCAGGTACCCATTGGAGCGCCTCGGGAATGCAGGTGGCGCCCGACCGCCGGATGTCTTCGGCAGTCAGTACGAATACCGCCGCCGGGGCTTTGGACAGCTCTTGCGCCTTACGGCCCACGGAAGTCACCTCGACGTTAAAGAGCTCATCGACGCCAAGTTTATCGAGATCGTCGGTTGGGACTCCGACCCGCTGAGCGGTGCAGATCCCCAGGGCAAGAGCCAACAGGATCATGAGCGAGAGCGGTCTCATGTAAGATCTATCGGCAGATCACAGGTAAAGATTAGCTTTCTCATATGTTTTCATGCCAGTTTCGGCTTATCCCGCCGGTCCCCGGCTTCAGGCTTAGGGTCCGTCGGGGAACAACAGCTCCAACCATCGGCAACCGCTCTCTCTCGGTCGCGGCTCGGACTCGCGGCATTTCGCAAACGAATGGTCGAGTCAGAACGGCGACCGGTATGCGACAGTGATTACGGAACGAGCCGTTATCGTTCTGTGACAAACCGCTGCGCGGCGTGCCGGTGGTAAGCTTTTTCAAGGGATGCCGGTTTATCGCGAACAGCCTCCAAGCACCGCGCTCGCGCGTTGGGTGGAGTGCGTATGGTGCCTTGAAAGCGCGACGGCGGTAACCGGACATCGCGTGCCGCCGGATGGGTGCCTCGATATCGTTTATGATCGCGGCGGCGGCCTGCGGGCCATCGGCACGATGACGGCGGAGCAGCGCTTCGATTATCCGGCAGGCGCCGGCCTGGCTGGGATTCGCTTTCGGCCGGGGGTGGCGCGCGCTTTCCTGGGCGCGTCGGCGGCGGAATTGACGGATGGCTCGGCGCCGCTCGAAGACCTGTGGCCGCGCCGTGCCCGCGAACTGGCGCGCCAATTGGACGATGCCAAATCGATTCAGAGGGCTATGGGCATCCTGCTCGGTAGCCTGCCCCAGCCCGCCGCCGCGCCCAACCCCGTCCAGCGTGCCATTGAAGCGCTAGCCACATCGCACGGAAGCGCCGATCTGGATAGCGCGGCCTCCCAGGCCAATTTAAGCCCGCGCCAGTTTCGGCGCCGCTGCCTGGAAGAGAGCGGACTCACCCCCAAACGGCTGAGCCGCGTGTTACGCTTTCGGCACGCCTGCCGCATCGCTCGTGCGGCCGGGCGGCCGAACTGGTCCGACATCGCTCTCGAAGCCGAATACTTCGACCAGGCCCACCTGATCCGCGATTTTCGCGAGTTCACCGGCCTCACCCCGATGGCCGTTTTTTCCAATCGGCCGAATGGCGGGCGCGGCTAGTATCGAAGCATGAAGATTACACCAGTTCTTATCGTGGAAGAGATTGAGAAATCGCTTCCTTTCTGGATCGACCGGATGGGCTTCGTGAAGACCGTAGACGTGCCGGAAGGCGATCGTCTCGGTTTCGCGATCCTGGTCCGGGACGGCGCCGAGCTGATGCTGCAAACGGTCGAAAGCGTGCGTAAGGACGCCCCGCAGTTTGTCCCGAACGCCGGACCGAGCAACGTCGGCCTTTTTTGCGTAGTCGAGGATTTCGCCGATGTGCTGACGCGTCTCAATGGCTACCCGGTCGCCTTGCCGGAACGAACCACGTTCTACGGCATGCGCGAAATCGGCGTCTTCGAACCCGGCGGACACACCGTGGTATTCGCCGCCCGCGCTTCGTCGTGACCGGCCGGCCGGCACCGCACCGCGCCAACGCCGGGAACCCGCTTCAAGCCGAGACCTCGGTCGACTTTGCGTACCACGCCTTCAAGGTGGACTCGAGCGCGGCGGACGCTTCGACGAACTCGCTGCCCTTTTCCATGGCTCGGGTTGCCTCCTCTTTCCTGCCGGCAAGCGCGGCCGACAGGATATTGGCGGCGGCATGGTGGAAGCGGCGATGCAGGTCCAGAGTCTTTTGGTACTCGGCGGACTGCTTCACCGCTCGGGTATGGTTCGCTCCCTGGATCCATTTGCCGAACGCGCACTGATCGTCGCGCTGGACGGTGGCCACGGCGAAGGTGCTGGACCGTTTATCAATAGCTTCGCGCAGCCGTTGCTTCCAGGCGGCATGAGCGGCCAGAGCATTCTGAATTTGTTCCGCCGTGTTGGTGTCGCCGTCGCCGGTCACCATGGTACGCAGGCGCAGAACCACCAACTGAATCGCGCGGGCATGGCTCGATAGCGCGCCGGAGGAGGCGGCGCCGCTTTCGGCCTGCGCGGCCGCGGATTGGGTGACCTGGTCGATCTGGGCAATGGCCTGGGCAATTTGGGCGATCCCGGTGGTTTGCTCCCGGCTGCCCAAATGCACTTCCTCCACCAGGGTTCGCACCTTGGCCGAATCCTCGCCGATGCTCCGGACAGCCGCCGCTACGTGGTCCACCTTCGCCTTTCCGCTCTTGGACTTCGCGGCCGATGCCTCGATCAGCGACGTGGTATCCCAGGCCGCTTGGGAGCAGCGTTGAGCGAGGCGGCGGACCTCGTCGGCCACAACCGCAAAGCCGGCGCCCGCTTCGCCGGCCCGCGCGGCCTCCACCGCCGCATTCAGGGCGAGCAGATTCGTCTGGAAAGCGATCTCTTCGATGATCTTGATGATTTTGGATATCTTGCCGCTCTGCACGCCGATCTCTTCCATGGCCAGCACCAACTCGCCCAGCGACCGGCTGGTCTCGAGGAACCTGTGCTGCGACTGCGTCACCAAGTCCGCGGCCTCACGCAGGCTTTCGCTGTTTTTGCGTGTCATGGCATCGATTTCCGCGCCGGAGGCGGAAGTCTCCTCAAGCGATGCAGCCTGCTGGCATGCGCCCTGCGCCAGCGATTGGCTGGAGGAACTGACCTGGCCGGCGGCGGCGGCGATCTGCACCATGCCTTCGCTCATCTCCACAACCGCCTGGCGGAGCGTGGCGGTGATCCGGTAGCCGACCCAGAGCACCGCGCCCGCCGCCAACAGGTTCAGACCGATAAGAAGGAATGCGCTCCCGCGGCTCCAGGCAACGTCGGCCCGCGCCTGCCGATTGGAACCGGCCAAAGCTTCCTGTTCCCGCTGGGCCACAAGCTGGGTCGATTTCCCCATCTCTTCTAAGACCGGCCACATCTTATCGCGCAAAACCGTATGCGCTTCCTCGAAGCGATTCGCGCTGGCCAACGCCAGATACTCCTTATCGTGCACGATCCATTGGGACGTCCCTTCGTCGATCGCGGCGAGCGCCTTCCCGGTCGTTTCGTCGGAAGCCATGCGGCGCAACTCGCCAGCGAGTTGCCTGACGGTTTCTCCGGCCGCTTCGTACTTTTGCGTGCTATTCGCGACGGCCGACGGCGAATGGCAAGCCGAACACTCCGTGGCGGCGGTCCGCGCCCGGCCCGGCGCGCCCGAACGGCGCTCCATTTCCAGAATGGCGTAGCTTATTTGTTCGCGCAGGGACTCGTGTCGCAGCTCTTGGATAGCCGCTTCGGCCGCACCGATCAGGGCCAGCTTTTTCGCCGTGCCGTTCACGGCCGTATCCATCGAGTTGCCCAGTATGGCGATGGCTCGCAGAGAGCTGAAGCCAAGCACCAGCACAGACAACACCATCGCCGCCAGACCGATCGCCAACTTGCCGCGGACTGTGAGTCGATTCATCAGGTTCCTTCGTGTCTGCCCGGATGCCGCTGCTGGAGGCCTGCGAGGACCTTGCGGCCAACATAGTTCTTATCGGCAGGAAAGAGGCGCAGGATTAGACCAGCAGGCGGGCCCAAACCCCTTTGCGGGACCCAATCTGGAACGCCAGTTCATTTTCGATGGGCTTATCGGGTTTGCCGATGTTTGAAACCGGGCAAACCGATCCAGGCCCGATCCGTCTGTTACACTTTGGTGGGGTGAGTCACGTTTCGTGTATGAGGGCAACGTCCGCGCTGTTGGTCGTCATTATATTGGCCGGAGTTAGTTGCCGGCAGCAACAGGCTCCGGCGATGTTCGGGCCGCCGGTGGTTCCGGTGTCGATAGCGCCGGTGACGCAGGAATCGGTGCCGACCGATCTGCAGGTCGTCGGCACGGTGGAAGCTTCGGCCATCGTGCAGATCAAATCGCAGATCGCCGGCGAGCTGACCAAGGTCTATTTCACCGAAGGGACCACCGTCAAACAAGGCGATCCGTTGTTCGACATCGACGAGCGTCCTTACCAGGACGCGTTGCGGCAGGCGGAAGCCGCCGTGGAGCGCGATCGGGCGCAAATTTCGCAGGCCCAGGCGATGCTCGACCGCGACCGCGCGCAGGCCAGTTTTGCGGAAAGCGACGCCGCCCGCCAGGCGGAATTGAACAAGGCCGGGCTAACCCCGCACTCGACATTCGACCAGGCGCAGGCCACCGCCACTCAATCGCGCGCTTCCAATCGCGCCGATGAAGCCTCCATCGAAACCTCTAAAGCCGCGCTCGCGTCCGATCAGGCCGCCGTCGAAACCGCCAAATTGAACCTGAGTTTCTGCCGGATTAGCGCGCCGCTGGCGGGACGCACCGGCAATCTCCTGGTCCATCCCGGCAACCTGGTCAAGGTCAACGATGTGGCGCTGGTGGTGATCCACCGGATCGCGCCGATCTTCGTGGATTTCAGCGTGCCGGAAGAGCACCTGAACGCCATCCGCAGGCTGAATTCGAGCCACCCGCTGCCGGTGAAGGTGCAACAGCGGGATGGCCCGCCCGGGACGGCGAGCGGCTATCTTTCGGTGATCGACAATACGGTGGATTCCACCACCGGAGGGATCCACCTGAAAGCCACCTTCGCCAACGCCGATGGTCTCCTCTGGCCGGGGCAATTCGTGAACGTCACGCTTACGCTCGATACCCGGCGCGCCGCCGCCCTGGTACCCTCCGAGGCGGTGCAGTCCGGGCAGACGGGGTCGTTTGTCTACGCCGTGAAGAACGACAAGACGGTGGAGATCCGCCCGGTGGTGACGGGCCGTGCGTTCGAAAACAAAATCGTGATCGAAAAGGGCGTGGGGCCGGGCGATACGGTGGTGACCGACGGGCAAATGCGCTTGTACCCGGGCGCCAAGATTATCGCCGTCGGCGCCCCCAAGCCGGTCACGCAGGCGCAATGACGGCCATCGGGATGGTGCCACGGTGAACCTCTCGCGCATTTTTATCCAGCGCCCGGTAATGACGGCGCTCCTCTCGATGGCCATCCTGCTGTTCGGCGCGGTGGCCTTTCGCGCCCTGCCGGTGGCAGCCCTGCCCAGTGTCGACTACCCCACCATACAGGTCACCGCCGTGCTGCCCGGTGCCAGTCCGGAAACCATGGCTTCTTCGGTGGCCACGCCGCTGGAACGCCAGTTCTCCACCATCTCCGGCATTCAGTCCATGAATTCGGTGAACTCGCTCGGCAGCAGCCTGATCACCGTGCAGTTCGACTTGAGCCGCAACATCGATGCCGCGGCGCAGGACATTCAGGCCGCCATCAGCGCCGCCGGCGGCAACCTGCCGCCTTCCATGCCGCGGCCGCCGACGTATCAAAAGGCCAACCCCGCCGAACAGCCGGTGCTGTACCTGGCGCTCGATTCCGACGCCCTGCCGCTCTACAGCGTCACCGATATCGCCAACAACGTGCTGGCCAACCGCATCTCGATGGCGGGCGGCGTTTCGCGCGTCCTGGTTTATGGCGAGCAAAAATACGCCGTGCGGGTGCAGGTGGATCCCGACCGCCTGGCCGCGCACAACATCGGCCTCGACGAAGTAGGGAACGCGATTGCCGCCACCAATTCCAACCTGCCCACCGGACGCCTCGACGGCGCGCACCAGGCCTTTACCATCGAATCCAACGGCTCGCTGTTCAACGCGGCCGCTTTCCGCCCCGTGGTGGTGGCGTGGCGCAACGGCGCGCCCGTGCGGCTGGAGGAGCTGGGTAACGTAGTCGACAGCGTGGAGAACAACAAACTGATCGCCTGGTTCAACGACGTCCGCGGCGTGATGCTGGCGGTGGAGCGGCAGCCCGGCACCAATACCGTCGACGTGGTGGACAACATCAAGCGCATGATGAGCGACTTCCGGCGCGAGATCCCAGCCTCGGTCCGGCTTTCGGTGGCCTTCGACGCCTCGGAATCCATCCGCAATTCGATTCATGACGTCGAGTTCACCCTGGTGCTCACCATCTGCGTGGTGGTGATGGTCATCTTCCTGTTCCTGCGCAATCTTTCGGCCACTCTGATCCCCGGCTGCGCGGTGCCGTTTTCCATCGTGGGCACTTTCGCCGTCATGTACCTGCTCGGCTATAGCCTGAATAACCTGTCGCTGATGGCCCTGACGCTCTCGGTGGGCTTCGTGGTAGACGACGCCATCGTGATGCTGGAAAACATCGTCCGCCACATGGAAATGGGAGAGTCGCGAATGGAAGCCGCCTTTGCCGCTTCGCGCGAAATCGGCTTCACCATCCTTTCCATGACGTTCTCGCTGGTCGCGGTCTTCATTCCGGTGCTGTTCATGGCCGGAATCGTGGGCCGGCTGCTGCACGAATTTTCGGTGACCATCGTAGTGGCGATCCTGATTTCCGGCTTCGTGTCGCTCACCCTCACTCCCATGCTGGGCAGCCGTTTCCTGAGGCCCTCCCGGGTGGCGCATCACGGTGTCGCGTACCGCGCGCTCGAAGGCGGATTCAATCGCCTCACGCATTGGTACGAGCGCACCCTGGCGGTGGCGCTGCGTTTTCGCCTCACCACGCTGGGGGTCGCGGTTGCCATGCTCGTCGGCACCGTTTACTTGTTCGAGATCATGCCCAAGGGTTTCATCCCCAGCCAGGACCAGGGCTTCCTGTTTGCCGTGATCCTGGGGCCGCAGGACGCCTCGTTCGAATACATGGCCGACCACGCCCACGCGGTCGCCGACATCGCGCGCGCCAATCCCAATCTGGAGGACGTGGGCGCGTTCGTCATGGGCGGCAACCAGGCGTTCTTTTTTGCCAAAACCAAGCCGCGCGACCAGCGGAAATTGTCGGTGGACGAAATCATCACCCAGCTCCGCCCCGCCACCATGGCCGTCCCCGGCGTGTTCACGTTTCTGCAGAATCCCCCGCCTATCACCGTGAGCGGGCAGGAGGGGCAGAGCGTCTACCAGCTCACCATGCAGAGCACCAACCTCGACGAGCTGTACGCCTGGGCGCCCCGCCTCACCGCCGCCATGCAGAAGATTCCGGGCATGGTGGACGTCAACAGCGACATGCAGATCGCGAGCCCGCAGGTGATGGTCGACATCGATCGCGACCGCGCCGTCGCCCTCGGCGTCACCCCGGCCGTGGTCCAGACTGCCCTGTTCAGCGCTTTCAGCGACCGCGAAGTTTCCGTCATCTATGCCCCCGCCGACGAATACCAGGTCATCCTCGAACTGGACCCGCGCTATCAGCGCTCTCCCCAGGCGCTTTCGAAACTCTACGTCCGCTCCTCCGCCGGCTCGCTGGTGCCGCTCGATGCCGTCACCCGTATTTCCCGCCGCACCGGCCCGCTCGATATCAACCACTTCGGCCAATTGCCGGCCGTGACCATCTCCTTCAACCTGTTGCCCGGCATGTCGCTCGGCCAGGCCGCCACGGCGGTGGATGGCGCGGTGAGCAATCTGGGCATGCCGGCCACCATCAGCACCGCGTTTCAAGGCACGGTGAAAGAGTTCCAGGAATCTTTCCGCAACCTCACTCTGCTGCTCATCGTGGCCATCCTGGTGATTTACATCGTGCTCGGAATGCTGTATGAGAGCTTCATTCACCCCGTCACGATTCTGTCCGGCTTGCCCTCGGCGGTCTTCGGCGCGCTGCTCACGCTGAAGCTGTTTCATCGCGAACTCGACCTGTACGCCTTCGTGGGCATTGTGATGCTGTTCGGCGTGGTGAAAAAGAACGCCATCATGATGATCGATTTCGCCATCGACGCCCGCCACGGCGGGGCCGACCCGCGCGCGGCCATCTGGCAGGGCTGCCTGCTACGTTTCCGCCCGATCATGATGACCACCGTAGCCGCCCTGTTCGGCACCCTGCCCATCGCCCTCGGCTACGGCGAAGGCGCCGACGCGCGCCAGCCCCTCGGCTTGGCCGTGGTGGGCGGCCTGGTGGTGAGCCAGTTCCTGACCCTCTACATTACCCCGGTAATTTATCTCTACCTGGAACGTTTCCAGGAGTGGCTGAAAGGCGCGCCAGTGCCGGAGCGGGTGACCGCCGATTGATCCAGTGTGGCCTCCAATAAGGACCACTCCCCGGCGCTTGTCTCGCCTCGTCATGCTCCCCCGCCACCGGCCGGCGAGTTTGGTTGCGGACTCTGCCGCTCTGTGGGGCAGCGGCGGTAACAGCCTGACGGACTATGGTTTCCGATAGCCCGTTTTTCGTGCCGCCAGCATCTTTTTTTCCCGCGCTTTTCTTCCTGGAAGGAATCTGGTGTCGCCGAGCGCTTACGGCTAGACTATTTTTATGATCCAGCATACGAAGGACGCGAGACGCCGTTTTCACGCTCACGTACAGACGCGCGCAGCTTGCCTCAACGGGACTCCACTGGCGGCCTTCTGGCAGAGGTTGCTCGGATACTGGGTCGACCTGCTGCTCGCTGTGATCATATGGGGTCCTGTTGAATACTCGTGGCGGCGCTTTCTGCTTCATGAGACGGACATCCATGCCGTCTGGGACTTTCATGAACCCGGAAACATTGTTGTGATGGTGCTGTATTTCGGATTGGCCAATTATTTTGGCAACGGTCGAACGCCAGGCAAGTGGGTTGCGCGCACAAGAGCTATGTCGCTTACGGGCGAACGCATGGGGCTGTGGCAATCCATCGAGCGCGGGCTGGGGTATGGAGCCGCGGTGCTGGAGCTAGGTCTGGGGTTCTTGCAGTTCTTCTGGGACCGTAATCGCATGTGTGCACAGGATCGGCTCGCCGAGACGATTGTGATCGACGTTAGAAAGCCGAAGGTTGACGCCGTCACCGAACGGGCGCAGCCTGAATCGGACATGGCGATCACGTGAGCGGAATGGGACCGCTTTCCAGAGGTTAGGAACGCTAGGTGGGCTTATCGCAAACTCGTGGCAGCGGCATGAAATACAAACATTGCTGCCCCGGCAAGTCCGCAGCCGCCGCCTGACCGCCGTGGAGCGGAAATCTTATGCTTCCAGCAGCACCTTGAGCGTGCCGGGCGCGGCGGCTTGCGCGAGTGCCTGCGGCGCTTCGGACAACGGGAAACGGGCCTGGATCATGGTTTCGACGGGAATGATGCGGTGCTCGAGCAGCGGCAGGGAAGCCTCGAAGCGGCCGCAGCGCGAGCCGACGAGCGTGATTTCGTTGACGATCAGCGGCGCCGTATCCACTCCCACGGTGCCGTGTACGGTGGATTTCAGCACCAGCGTGCCGCGCGGGCGCACCAGCTGGGCGGCGGCGCGAAGACCTTCGGCGGAGCCGGTGGCATCGACCACGAAATCGAAGACGGCCGTGGGCAGGTTGCCGGTAGTGACAACCGTATGGACACCCCGGGCGGCGGCGATGGCGAGCTTATCGGGGTGATGGCCAAACTGGTGGACAGGGTAGCCGTAAGCGTCCAGCGTCAATGCAACGAGCAGGCCTAACTTGCCGTCGCCCAACACGGCGACGCGTTCGCCCCAGGGGATGGTCACCTGGTCGAGAATCTCGCAGGCGGCGGCCAGCGGTTCGGCGAAGACGGCGCGCTCGTTCGCCAGCTCGTCCGGCAGCACGTGGAGGTTCGATTCCGGGAGGGTAAAGTATTCGGCGAATGCGCCGGGATGATTGACGATGCCGAGGACGGCGCGCGTTGGGCAGTGGCGGCCGAGCCCCCGGCGGCAGGAATCGCAACCGCCGCAGGCGAGGTTGATTTCCCCCACCACCCGCTTCCCCACCAGGGACCGGTCGTCGGTTTCCACCACTTCGGCCACGAACTCATGGCCCGGCGTGCCGGCAAAGCCGTAATATCCGCGCTGGAGCTCCAGATCGGTATTGCAGATGCCGGCGACGATAAGTCGAAGCAGCGCGTATCCGGGTGGACGATGGGGCGGATCGATCTGGCGCATCTCGACGTTTCCGTTTTCCAGGTGAACAGCCAGCATGCACTTATAATAAGGCTTCATGCCCGCCGAGCTGGTTTGCATCACCGAATCGTGCCGCGCCCGATTTCCGATTACCGATGTTGTCTACAACTGCCCCCGCTGCGGCGGATTGGTGGAAGCGGTGTATCCGCTCGAGGAATGTCCGCCGGAGCATTGGAAAGCGCTGTGGCGAAATCGGCGCACCTCGAACGCGGCTCTCGACCAGAGCGGGGTATGGCGCTACCGCGAGTTCATTGCGTTTGGGAGCGAGGCACACGCGGTGACGCTGCGGGAAGGAAACACACCGCTCGTCGAAGGCCGCGGGGCTGCCGGGTATGGCGGGCTGGACCGCCTGGTGTTCAAGCACCAGGGCTTCAACCCCACCGGCTCGTTCAAAGACAACGGCATGACGTGCGCCGTGGCGCAGGCCGGAAGGCTGGGGCTGCGGCGCGTGGGGTGCGTTTCCACAGGCAACACTTCGGCCTCGATGGCGGCCTATGCCAGCGCGGCGGGGCTCGACCCGGTGATCTTCATTCCCAACGGCAACATCGCCTACGGCAAGCTGGCGCAGGCGCTGGAATATGGCGCGCGGACGCTGCAGGTGGAAGCCAATTTCGACCAGATTCTGGCACTGGTGCGGCGCCTGGCGGACCGGCTGGGCATTTACCTGCTGAATTCCATCAACCCATTCCGCATCGAAGGACAGAAGACCATCATGCTGGAAATGATGGACCAGCGCGATTGGCGGGCGCCCGATTGGGTGGTGGTGCCGGGCGGCAACCTGGGGAACACGTCGGCTTTCGGCAAGGCGTTCCGGGAGATGCGGGAGTGGGGATTGATCGACCGTACGCCGCGCCTGGCCGTGATTCAAGCCGAAGGGGCGTCGCCATTCTACGAACTGTTCCGGTCGGCCGACCATTCGCACCTGGCGGCCAATCCACATCCGGAAACGCTCGCCACCGCGATCAAGATCGGCGATCCCGTATCGTGGCCGAAAGCGCTGAACGAAGTGTTATCTTCGAACGGCACGGTGGAGCGGGTGACCGAGCAGGAAATTGCCGATGCCAAAGCCGTCATCGGCCGCTGCGGAATTGGCTGCGAGCCGGCGTCAGCCGCAACCCTCGCCGGCATTCGCAAGCTGACCGCCGCGGGCACCATCAAGCGCGACGCCGACGTGGTCGCCGTACTGACCGGCAACGTGCTCAAGGACCCGGACTACATTCACCGCTACCACACCGGAACGCTCGAAGACCCGGCGGGGCGGCCGATCCGGTCGACCTACGGCAACGCGCCGCAAGTAGTTGAGGCCGACGACGAGCGAATCGCGGAGTTGCTGGCGAAGTAGGTTTTTTTCGCCTGCCATGGCCGTGCGGTTAGCTGAGCTCGCGGAGACAACGGTCCGCTACGCTTTTCCCTCGGTCGCCTGCCCGTTGCCGCCCGACACTTCTTTCAGCACGTCCGCCACCACTTCGGGCTTGCGGTCCGAGTGCAGCTCGTCGCTCATGCGGCGCAACGCCACGCCGATGATATCCCGGTGGTGCAGCTTCGAGCCCGGACCCATGCCGCTCAGCTCCAGCCAGAGCCGATGCGCCAGGTCGACGTCTTCCGGCCAGAGACGCGGCGGGTGCGGTCCCAGGTTGAAGAACACCACGTCTTTCTGATTCTCCAGCACGATCTCGAGCGAAATCGAGGGCCGCGGCTCCGGCAATTGCTCCCAGTACCGTCCCACCTGGGCGCCCTGCTCGGAGGGTGTGAGCTTCGGCGACAGGCCCATCACGATGCGCGACGATTGCAGGCGCGCGGCCGTTCGGACCACCGCTTCGTATGGGTCCGAGCCTGGCACAACCATCAGCTCTACGTGCTTGCCGGACTTTTCCGCCAGCGTCACCACGTGGGTGAAGACGTTGGTTTCGTCGTCGGAGAAAATCTGGTCGGTGTCGAGTGGGTGCTCTCCACTGGCGGCCTGCGTCACCCGCCGCACACTCAGCACTACGATGTCCTGCTTGCGCGTATCGGTCTTGGCCAGGATGCGGGAAAGATGCTGCAGGCGGTTGGGATTGCGCACGGCAACCACCACATTGCCGGTGCGCACGCCGGTCGTGCCGGCGCTCAGCTCGTCCTTGGTGTCGAGACGGAATTTTTCAAGCTCCGCCGGATGTGCCGCTTTGCGTTTGCGGTTGGCGATATCCGATAGCTCGAAAACGATGAAGAAAGCGATGGTGAAGCTGACGCCGGAGATCGTGGCTACCTCTTTGGTCAGCACGTTGATGATGGCCAGTGCGAACAGGGCGACCGTAATCAGCAGCAGACCCACCGGCAGCTCCGTCTTGCCCACGTGGAAATTCAGCGGCACTTTCCATTCCCGCCCGCTCGGTTGCTTGTAGCGCAGCACCAGCACCGAAAGCGCCTTCATGGCGAAGCTCCACACCACTCCGAAGGCGTAGGCTTCGCCCAGCATATCCACGTCGCCCCGGCTGATCGCGATGGTCGCCAGTTGCAGGATCACGATGGTGTTGATGATCCGCGAAGTGGTTCCATAGCGGGTATGCGGATGGCGAAACCAGTCGGGCAGCACGCCGTCCTCGGCCACCCGGTTCAGCACTCCGTTCGACCCGATGATGGCCGTATTCACCGCGCCGGCCAGAATCAACATACCCACCAGCACCACGAATCCGTGAAACAGCATCCGCGCCGGCAGCGGGCCCACCAGGAACATCGACAGGCCGCCGATCAGGTTATCCAGAAAGTGCTGGCGCTGGACGTCGGGAATGATCATCACCGCGAAAAATGAAACCAGCGAGGTGAACACCATGCTGTAGATGAAAATCACGAAGCCGGCGCGCTCCAGGTTCTTCAGCTTGGGGAAAGCGATTTCGCGATTTACCTGCGCCAGGCTCTCCTCGCCGCTCATCGCCAGCAGCGAATGCCCCAGTCCCACCAGGATCGCAATGAACGTGATCTTGGGCGCCACCGTCCCTTTTAGCCATCCCAGCGCGTCCGGCGCAAAATGCATGTTCTTCATGGTGGGGAACGGGACGGGTTGGTAGCCGCGGGTGAAGATCGTAACCAGGCACCAGGCGATCAGAATCACCACCATCACCGTGGTGATCTGCATGATACGCAGCGCCTTTTCGCTCGATTCGTGAATCCCGATGATGTTCTTGCGCCAGAAATAAATCGTCACCCCGGCGGCGAACACCGCGGCGAAATACGGCGGGTGGACATGTAGACCCGGAAGATGCAGGTGTTCGGCGGTTTCGTTGATCAGGCCGCCCAGGTACAGACCCGCGCTGACCGCGCTGATCGGGCCGGTTAACACGTAATCGAACATCAGCGCCGAAACCGAAAACTTGGCCAGCGTCCCGCCCATCGCCTCGTGTACCACCTTGTACACGCCCCCGCGCACGAACATCGAACAGCTTTCGATGTAGATGGCGCGCACCGCGTAGGAGAACAGCATGATGGCCAGGATGAACCACGGCGCCGCCTTGCCGATCGCCTGCTCCGCGATGCCGCCCACGTAGTACGCCGACGAGGCCAGGTCGCTAAGTACGATGGCGGCGGCGCGCCAGAACGAGATAAACGACAGCATGACGGTGGTGGCCACAACCACCTTCACCGTTCCTTGCCGTTGCCCGGAAGTCACGAAAGGTCTTCTCCGTATTGTCGCCAGGTGGCCATAAAATCGGGATTCGAGCGATGCTCTCTGAGGCGAAACAGCTTTCAGCTTATCATGTGCGGCACGGTACCATCGGTAGTGTGGAGCGGAACCCGTCAAACCTGGATTCCGAACGGCTGGCCCGGGCCGTCGCCTCGCGTCTGCGCGCCGCCGGGCACCACGCCTACCTGGTGGGCGGCTCCGTGCGCGACCTGCTGCTTGGCGTTCCGCCCACCGATTTCGACATTTCCACCGACGCGCGCCCCGAGCGCCTGCTGAATCTGTTCCCCGGTTCCGGAACGGTGGGCGCGCACTTCGGCGTGGTGCTGGTGCGGGACGGCGCCGTCCAGGTGGAAGTCGCTACCTTTCGCAGCGACCGCGAATATGCCGACGGCCGGCGCCCCACCGCGGTCGATTTTGAAACCGATCCGCGTGCCGATGTACTACGGCGCGACTTCACCATCAACGGCCTCATGATGGACCTGGAAACCGGCGAGGTGCTGGATTTCGTCGGAGGGCGCCGCGACCTGGAAAGCCGCACCCTGCGAGCCATCGGAGACCCGGAGGCGCGTTTTGCGGAGGACCATTTGCGCCTGCTGCGCGCCGTACGGTTCGCGGCCCGCCTGGGTTTCGAGATCGCTCCCGAAACCTGGAGGGCGATGGTGCGCCATCCCGCCTCCATCCTGACCGTGGCGCCGGAGCGCGTGCGCGACGAGCTGGAACGGATCCTGATCCAAGGCAGCGCGCGCCGCGGCTTCGAGCTGCTGGACGCCAGCGGCATGCTGGCCGTTCTGCTGCCGGAAGTGGCCGCCATGAAAGGCGTGGCCCAGCCGCCCGAGTTCCATCCCGAGGGCGATGTTTGGACCCACACCCTGCTCCTGCTCGAAAACCTGAAAGACGCCAGCCCCGCGCTGGCGTGGGCCGCGCTGCTCCACGATGTCGGCAAGCCGCCCACGTTTCGCTTGGCCGATCGCATTCGTTTCGATGGCCACGCCGAGGAAGGCGTCCGGCTGGCGCGCGCAATCCTCGGCCGCCTGCGCGCTTCCCGCGACCAAATCGAACAGGTGGAGGCGCTGGTCGCCAACCACATGCGCTTTCTCGATGTGGGGCGGATGAAACAGAGCACGCTCAAACGCTTTCTCCGACAGCCGAACTTCGACCAGCATCTGGAGCTCCATCGCCTGGACTGCCTCGGCAGCAACGGCCATCTGGATGGCTGGGAATTCTGCCGCCGGCGCCTGGCCGAGCTGGGCACCGAACAGTTGAAACCGAAGCGGCTCCTCACCGGTGCCGACCTGATCGCCGCCGGCTACGCTCCCGGCCCCCGCTTCGCCCAGATTCTGGACGCCGTGGAAGACGCCCAGCTGGAAGGCCGCGTGACGACGTCCGACGAAGCCATCGAATGGGTCAAGCAGAGATACCTCGTGGCGTAAGCTGTCATCCAGATTCTTGTGGGGCAGGTTGGTAACCTGCGGACCGCTTGCCAATCGGTCCAGCCGGGCGCCAGCCCGGCCGTCCGTTGGCGCGCCCGAAACATGCCTCAACCCAAATTCCGCCGCTCAACCGGCCCTTCCGTTCCTCTTGTACCACTCGTAGGTCTGCCGGATGCCCTCGCGCAGCGGAATCCGCGCTCTCCAGCCCAAAGCCGTCAGCCTGGATACGTCCAGCAGTTTGCGCGGTGTTCCGTCCGGCTTCGAACTGTCGAAGCGCAGCTTGCCCCCAAATCCGGTGATCTCGCCGATCATTTCGGCCAGTTCCAGTATCGTCAGGTCTTCGCCTACCCCGACGTTGATGATCTCCGGGCTCGAGTAGCGCTCCATCAGGTACACCGCGGCGTCGGCAAGATCGTCCACGTGCAGGAACTCCCGCCGCGGCGACCCGCTGCCCCACAACGTCACCTCCGGCGCCCCGCTCTCCGCCGCTTCGTGGAATTTTCGCAGCAGGGCCGGCACCACGTGCGAAGTCTGCAGGTCGAAATTGTCGCCCGGCCCGTACAGATTGGTCGGCATCAGCGAGATCGCCTCCATGCCGTACTGCCGGTGATAGGCTTGCGCCAGCTTGATGCCGGCGATTTTGGCGATGGCGTACCACTCGTTGGTGGGCTCGAGCGGCCCGCTCAGAAGGCTGTCTTCCCGGATCGGTTGCGGCGCGAATTTCGGATAAATGCAGGACGACCCGAGGCACAGCACTTTCTTCACTCCGTGGCGCCAGGCCGCATCCAGAACCGATGTCTCCATCAGCAGGTTGTCGCGCAGGAAATCCACCGGACGGCTGGAATTCGCCAGAATGCCGCCCACCCTGGCCGCCGCTAGAAAGACGTATTCGGGCTTTTCCGCCGAGAACAACGCCTCGGCCGCGCGGGCATCCGACAGGTCCACTTCGCCATGAGTCCGAACCAGCAGGTTGCCGAATCCGCCCGCCTCGAGACGCCGGCAAATGGCCGACCCCACCAAGCCGCGGTGCCCCGCCACGAAGATCTTGCTCGTCTGCTCCATAGGTTTAAGCTGTCAGCGCTCAGCTCTCAGCCGCCTTGGTTTGGCCGACCGCCGATCGCTGATCGCTGCAACCTCCTATATATGCACGGCGTGCCCGGCCGCCAGCAGCGTCCGTTCCCGCCGCGCCAGTTCCATGTCGCAATCCACCATCTTGCGAACCAACTCCTGAAAGTTCACCTTCGGCTTCCAGCCCAGCTTGGCCCGCGCCCGCGACGAGTCGCCGCACAGGCTGTCCACTTCCGTCGGCCGGAAATAACGCGGATCGGTGCCGACGCACTTCGTCCAGTCCACGCCTGCGTATTCCGCCGCTGCTTCCAGAAACTCCTTCACCGAGTGCGCTTCGCCCGTCGCCACCACGTAATCGCCCGCCGCCTCCTGCTGCAACATCAGCCACATGGCTTCCACGTAATCGCCCGCGTATCCCCAATCCCGCCGCGACTCCAGGTTCCCCAGATAGAATTTGTCCATCAACCCCAGCTTGATCCGCCCCAGCGAGCGCGTGATCTTGCGCGTCACGAAGGTCTCCCCGCGCCGCTCCGATTCGTGGTTGAACAGAATCCCGTTCGCCACGAACAACCCGTACGCCTCGCGGTAGTTCACCCCGTACCAGTGGGCCGCCACCTTGGCCACGGCGTACGGACTCCGCGGATAAAACGCCGTCCCCTCGCTCTGCGGCGGCGCCGCCGCCCCGAACATCTCCGACGACCCCGCCTGGTAATAGCGAACCTGCCGCCCCGATTCCTGCACGTGATGCCGCAGCGCCTCCAGCACCCGCAGCGCGCCGGTCGCCACCACGTCCGCCGTGTACTCGGCCTGGTCGAAACTCACCCGCACGTGCGACTGCGCCGCCAGGTTGTAGATTTCGTCCGGCTGCACTTTCTCCAGTACGTGCCGCAGTCCCGACGCGTCGGTCACATCGCCGTAATGTAGAAACAAACGCGTTTCCGGGTCGTGCGGATCGCGGTACAGGTGCCGTATCCGGTCCGTATTGAAAGTGGACGCGCGGCGCACAATCCCGTGTACCTGGTAACCCTTGCCCAGCAGAAACTCGGCCAAAAACGATCCGTCCTGGCCGGTGATCCCCGTAATCAGAGCTCTCTTCAAACGATATTCTCCACCATCCCGAAATAATCAGTATCGCCCATCGCGCCCAAATGTCGGTAGCCGAAACGTGTTCGTGGCGCGGGCCTCTGGCCCCGCGGCGTCGGCTGTCGAGCCGGCGTTCCCCCGTCCGCCCTCGCAGCTGCCGTGCACAAAAATGCACAAAACGCAGCCCCGACGGTCTGTTCTCTGACTCCCGATCACAGAACTTCAGAATATTTCTTACCCTTCTCACTCCAGTCGGTTACCGGCACTCCGCCCCGCCCGGCGCCCGCCTTTTCCCCGCTCCCCGGTTATCGTATCGCCGAAAGCTGATCCTTATGATCGATTTGGGAATCTCCTCCCAACAACGCCACGTTATCGACGCCCTGTCAAGCGGCGCCAGCCTCTCCGACGCCGCCGCCCTCGCCGGCGTCCACCGCAATACCGTCGCCTATTGGCGCCGCAACTTCTCTTTCTTCCGGGCCGCGCTAGTCCACGCTCAATACGACCGCGCCCAGTTGTTCCGCGGACGCGCCGAAGCTCTCGCCGATCTCGCCTTTGAAACCGTGCGCGACATCCTCTCCGACCCCAAAGCTTCCCCCTCCGTTCGCCTCAAAGCCGCCACTTTCATCATTGAAATAGCCGTCACCCCAACCTCGCTCGAACCAGATAAGCCCATAGGCTTCGATGAGCTCTTGAACGATCCCTTCGACGGCAAAATACCCGGCGCCCAGCAACCCGAACCGGAAGCAGAGGAAAAACGGCAACCGGAACCCGCCGCGCCGGCTGCACAAATTTGCACAACCGCCAACCCGGTACCGTCCCCGTCGGAGCCCTATCGCCGCCCCAACCCCAAGATCGGCCGCAACCAACCCTGTCCCTGCGGCAGCGGCCAAAAACATAAACACTGCTGCCTGGGCAAGCCCCTGGCGGCCACAGCCTGATCGAGACCATGAAAAAACCATCCAGCTTTCCAATTTCCCGGGAGCAGCTCACCGCTAACCGGGCTTGTCCCCCGGCCCAGTCCCCCCCGAAGCGTTCCGCCAGGCCCCAAACTCGTGCCCGTTGCTTCGGAGCCCGACGACGATCTGGAGCGGATCACTGCCGATCTCGTCCGCCTTTACCAGCCCGTCGGCCACATGGACATGTTCCCCATCGAATGCATCGCCTTAGCCCGGCGGAACCGCATTCGGGTGGCGCGAGCCAAATCCGCCCTCCTTGCCGGCCTCAACGAAAAGCTTCGCACCATCGAATCTTTCGAGAAATACCTCGAACGCAAAGAGCGCAGCCGCATCGAGCACCTCCGCCGCTGTAGATCGCTCCCACAACCGGCTCCCAACCAGTGACAGACCGCACGCTCCTCCCGTTATTGATTCGGCCCCGGCGTCCTCCCTTCAAACCGACTAGAATCGAATTTGGTCCTGGTCCAGAAAGTCTCCAAGCTGTATCGTCTCTATCGCCGTCCGGCCGACCGGTTGCGCGAAATGGTTCCCGGCTCGCGCACGCTGCACACCGATTTCTGGGCGCTCCGCGACATCGGCTTCGAGCTTGAAAAGGGCGAAACCCTGGGGCTGGTCGGCCCCAACGGTTGCGGCAAAAGCACCCTGCTGCAGATCGTCAGCGGCATCCTGCAGCCCACTTCCGGGCGGGTGGTCACGCGCGGGCGGGTGGCCGCGCTGCTCGAACTGGGCGCCGGTTTCAACCCCGAGTTTAGCGGCCGCGAAAACGTCTACCTGAACGGCGAGATCATGGGCCTCAGCCGCGCCGAAATCGCCAAGGCGATGCCGTCCATCGAGGAGTTCGCCGAAATCGGGGAATTCATCGAGCGCCCGGTGAAGGAATATTCCAGCGGCATGTACGTGCGCCTCGCCTTTTCGACCGCCATCCACGTCGACCCGGAAATCTTGATCGTGGACGAAGCCCTGGCGGTGGGCGATGCGGTCTTCGCCAACCGCTGCGTGCGCAAGTTCGAGGAGTTGCGCGCGCGTAAAGTGACGGTGCTGTTCGTCTCCCACGACCTCGGCTTGGTGAAGCAACTCTCCGACCGCGCCATTCTCCTGCTGGGCGGCCGCATCGCCGCCGAAGGCTCGCCGCGCGACGTCATCAATCGCTACATCGGCGTGGTGCTCGAAAAACAAGCGCCGGAACGGGAGAAGCGCGCGCGCGGTGGCAGTTTCCGCCACGGCGACGGCACCAGCGAAATCCTCAGTGTGGCCATTCTGAACGCCGCCGGCCAGGAGGTAGCCTCGATGGCCAGCGGCGAGCCGGTCGCCGTCCGCGTGCGGGCGCGTTTCCACCGGCCGGTCGAGGACCCCATGGTGGGAATTCTGCTCCGCACCCGCATCGGCATGGACGTGTACGGCACCAATACGCGCATCGAGCGGACACCGCTCGGCAACTTCGCGGCCGGCGACGAACTGGAAGTCGATTTTCATCTGGAGTGCTGGCTCACGCCGCAGTCCTACACCCTGACCGCCGCTACCCAGAACGACGACGGATCGAGCCATGATTGGGTGGACGATGCCATCGCCTTCGACGTGGTGGATACGCGCGTCGCCGCCGGGGTCGCCAATTTGAGGGCCAGAATCGAATGGCGCGCATCACGGTGAAAGTGCAGCCCCGCGCCAGCCGCTCCGAGCCCGCCGGCCGCCTGGGCGATGCCTGGAAGCTTCGCCTCGCCGCCCCTCCGGTCGATGGCAAAGCCAACCGGGAGTGCATCCGCCTGCTGGCTGAGCTGGCCGGCGTCCCGCGCGCCGCCGTCCGCATCGTCGGAGGCGAATCCGCCCGCACCAAGATCGTCGAAATCGATGGCATCGGCCAACAGGAACTCGAGCGGCGCCTGAGCTGATTTGTGGGGCCGTGAGAACCGCGCTTGCGCCGCCGGCGCCAAGAGCCCGCGCCATCGCCGTTCCGAGCCCGCTGCGGCCGCAGGTAATCGGTGCGGTTTCACCATCGGGGGAAAACGGAGGGCGGGAGTCGCGAACGGAAGCGGTTTCAATCGACATCGGTCACGGACGTTTTAGTACGTTGTTCTCAATCACCTTCGACGGGGCAGACCATCGTTTCTTGTGGTCTGCCATCCGGGCGAGGCAGGCGGTTTCAGAGAATGCCATGTTTTGCGAACACGGCCGTTACCGAAGCGCCCGCCTCGATTTCCTTGCGTACCAACTTCTCGCCGCGCGCCTTTTCGAGCGCCCGCTCGATCGCATCACGCTCGATTTCACGGGGAATCACCACCACGCCGTCCAGGTCCCCGAACACCAGATCGCCGGGGTTGACGCGCACCCCTCCGATTTCCACCGGGCACCGGAATTCCACCACTCGCGAGCGCACCCCGGCATCCTGCGCATAGCGCCCGCGGCTAAAGACCGGCCAGTTCTGTTCCAGGACGCGCGGCGTATCGCGGTGGTAGCCGTCGACGACCGCGCCACCCCCGCCGCGGGTGCGCGCCGCCGCGGTCATGATCTCTCCCCACGCGGCGCAGTTCATCGACCCGCCCGTGGCCAGGTAGATCTCTCCGGGACGAATTGCGTCGAGAGCCTCCGTAAGCCGGCCGAAAGGCGGTTGCTGCGGTCCCCAGGCGTCCGCAATCTGCACCGGAAAGGCGCGGCCGGCGAGGCGCGTTTCCGGGGTCAAGGGTTGTATCGGCTGGGGCAGAAACTGGTGCGTGTAGCCGGCTTGATCGAGGACGTCGCCGATTACCGGAGTGTACAAAGTGGACAACATGACGGCGACCAACGACTGGTCGCCGGCGAGGTCTTGGGCACGATCCATGGCTGAACTTCCGACTGTACACCCTCGCGCCCCCCTCCGCATCATGGGCTTGAGCCAGCCTATCGGGGGAGCCGCTGGACCGGCTGTGCGAGTTACAATCCAGCGGCGACTCCGCCGTTTATGGTTACCATCGTTAACGCCGGCTCTTATCGTTGGTAATGACTGAGCTAGCAGAACATCAACTTCAGTTATTAGCGGTTCTAGGTGTCCAGCCTAAATCCCGACTAATCGGAACCGAGATATTGAAACCGGCTCGCATCTGGGGTCTAATGTGGGTGGAGGGAGCTATGCGGAATTGGTTACGGACTTTTTCGAAGGCTGAAGATGGTCAGGATTTGATCGAGTATTCTCTTCTGATCGCATTTCTAGCCCTTGCATCCGCGGGCCTCATGATAAGCTTCCAGCCGTCCGTGAAAACGATCACGAATATAACCACTTCCAATCTGAGCCAGGCCAGTTCCGTCGCCCTGGGAGGAAGCTGATCCTCCGTACTGGGCACGGCTTTTCCCAAGCGCGGCACCGAAGTTAAAAGAAGTTAAAATAGGGTGACGTGCGACTCCGAACAACTCTTGCGCTGGCCTGGCTGGCGTCCTCCGCGGCGCCGGCGGCTACTCCCGCAGCCGATATCGTTCCCGTTTTGGATCGGGCCCGAAAGGCTCCGGGCGAGTTTGCCGCCGATTCCCTGATCCGTCTGGCATCCCTCGAAACGCTGGACAAGCCCAGGCGGATCGGGCTGCTGGAAGAAGCTTTTCGCCGCGCGGGCGAGGGCAAACAGCCCTTGAAGCGTCGCGTGGTGATCACCCGAGTCGCCGGTCCGGCGCGGTTTCTGGCGCGCGCCTACGGTCAGGATCTGGACGGCTTGTCGCTCCAGCTTCGGGCCGTCGAAGCGGTGTTGCCGCTGGACCCCGGCAAGGCGCGCGAGTGGGCGCTGAGGATCCCGCCCCCCCAGGTTCCCCAAGCCGCCTGCAGCGACTTTCAGACCTACGACTTGGACCGCCTTTATGCGGTTTTGGGCGCGGTCTCGCGGCAGGCGTACACCGCAAAGGAGGCCGAAGGCGGCGACGTGCTGCGGCTGCTCCGTCCGCAAATGGCGGCGTTGACGTCGCCCGGGCAAGCCGGACCGGTAGCTGAGATGCTGGCCGGCATTACCATTGGCGACCGGGATTTTCAGAGCCTGCTCGAGGACTTCCAGCAGGCTTTGCGAAAGATGACGGGCGACGACCGCTCTTTCACCGCCGCGGAAGCTGGCCTGGGAGCCCAAATCGAGGCGCTGGTACATGCCTGCCAGCGCCGCTCGATCTCGACCCTGCCGCTGTTGGAAGGTTACCGGCTATATCTGGTCAACCACCTGGCGGGCGCGCGTTGCGCCGACGACGAGCTGCTGCGGCCCTTGACCGAAGGGACTACGGTAACCCTGATGGGCGGGGTGATCGACCCGGCGGCCCCGGCGGCGATTCAGTTCTTTAACGAGCGCCTCCAGGTGAGCCCGCTGCTGCCCCTGACGGAAACCGAAGTCACACCCTCTCACGTGGCGGGGCACGCGGTTGGCCTGGAGGGCTGCCAGGATGCCGGTTGCAAGGCGGCGGCCGGCCTTTATGCCGGCTTATTCGCCGACGACAAAGGTGCCATGTTCACCGATGCGCAGCGTCGAACGCCGGAATGGAGAGCCGCGCTGGGGAAATTTCTGGACGCCGTGTCCCAGGGCTGGAAAGACGGCGCGGGGGATGCGGGCCTCAGAACCTTCACCGAGAAGTGCGAGCACTACGCCGGGGCGCTGGAGCTGGCGCGGGAACCGGCAGACAAGCAGCTGGTGACGCGCGCCTGGCTGGGTTACATCGAACATGCCGGCGAGGTGCGCGGCACGCCGGCAGTGTGGTTTCTTCCCATTCGCCAGATCCTGGCCAGGGCCCGGCTGGACCCGGCCGGGATGCAGAAGGCCATCGAGGATTTGAGGCGGTGCGACGATCCCGTCATTGCTCTCTACCTGGCGCTCGACGCGGTGGCGCCGCCATCGACCGCCGCGCTGCTGATGACGCTCTAACGCGCTTATAAGACATCCGCGAATCCGCGCTTCATGTGGCGGAAGAACAGGCCTCCGAGCACGAAAATGGCGGCGCCGGCGCCCATCAGTACTGCCAGGTCGGCGGCGTCCGGCAATCGGTTGGTGAGCAGCAGCCGGCGGTAAGCGTGGACGCCGTAACTCAGCGGATTGGAATCGATCACCGGCCAGGCTTTGACCGGAAACTGCGCCCGCACGATCATGATCGGGGTGGCCCAAAACCAGACGTTGAGAATCAGGCCGACCGCCTGCGCGGTGTCCCGCAGAAACACGTGCAGGCTCGAAACGATCCACGCGACGCCGACCGCGAACAGGCCCAGAGCGAGCGTGTAAACCGGCAGCAGGAGCAGGAACCAGCTGGCCTGGTGGAGAACCAGCGCCGCCACCACTACCATCAAGGCCAGCGCCAAAGCGTGGCTTACCAGGGTCGACAGGAACACCGCCAGAGGCACGATTTCGGCCGGAAACACGGTCTTCGTGATCAGGCTGGCCTGATCGAGGATGCTCGATGCCGAGCGCTGAACGGTTTCGCTGAACAGCATCCAGGGCAGAATTCCGGCGAATAGAACCAGCGGATAGGGTGCCGAGTCTTCCCCGGTGCCGGCTTTGATTTTCAGGCAATACTGGAAAACGAAAACCCAGATGGCGAGCTGCACCAGCGGCTGCACCAAGCTCCAGATCCAACCCATGGCCGAACCGACGAAGCGCTGCTCAAAGTCGCGGCGAACCAGTTGAAAAAGCAAACTGCGCCGCTCGATCAGATTCCGCAGAAATAGGGTTCCAGGCAGTCGGCGAGGCACAGTTGCAGCTTATAATATCAAATTTTTCAATGAGTTGCAAAAAGTTACCTAATCTTGACAGCAATCCCCGCCGATTGATACACTTCATGATTCGTCAATTAAGTAGTTTTCATGAACGCCCTGTGGCGGAGGTTGCGTATTGTCTAAGTACGAAACGGAAGCCCGGCCGGAGAAGCGAATGAAGCAGGAATATTTCGTCGTGGTGCTGGCGCATTCTCTGCGCGGCAGACTGCGGCGGGTACACATCCCCCATCAGGCGGTGTACGCCATACTGGCTCTGGCGCTTCTCGGTTGTTTCTCCCTGTTCGGATTTGTGGCCAGTTATGCCCGCATGGCCTGGAAGGTGGCCAACTACAACGCATTGCGGCGCGAAGCCGACGCGTTGCGCACGCGCTATCGGAATCTGGAAACCCAGGTGCACCAGACCGACCAGCAGTTGGCCAGTCTGGAACTGTACGCCAAGGAAGTTTCCCTGGCCTACGGCATTAAGCAGAAGCTTGAAGGTCCCGCCGACATTTCTGCCGAGGGCCGCCTGGTTCCGACCTTTGCCGAAAGCGTCGAAGATTATAACTACCTGCGCAGCGCCAGCGCCCTGGCCCTGCCCAGCCGCCGCACCCGGTCCCCATTTGCATTGGCCTCGCCGCCGACTATCTGGCCGGTGGATGGCCGGCTGATCGGCGCGTTCGGAGCGCGCACGGATCCGTTTTCGGGGGAAGGCGCATTTCATAAAGGAGTCGACCTGGGCGCCGCCACCGGTACGCCGGTGCGGGCCACCGGCGACGGCCTGGTGATTTTTGCCGATATGGAAAGCGGTTACGGCAGACTGATCGTGATCGATCACGGCCGCGGGCTGCAAACCTACTACGCTCACCTGTCGCGCTTCTACGTTCACTCCGGCGAGGAAGTACGCCGCGGAGAGCTGGTGGGAGCGGTGGGAAGCACGGGCCGCGTCACCGCCCCGCACCTGCATTACGAAGTGCGCATCGGGGGCGCACCTGTGAATCCGTATCGCTACCTCGTGAACGCGACCCTGGTGCCGCGCACGCCCCATAACGATTTGCCGTTCTGATTCACGGCCGCCCATCGTGCTCGAATCGCGAATCGTCGCCCCGCGAGAAGCCATTTCCCGCTACTCTGTTGCTATGCGTTTCCTGTTCCTCGCCGCGGCGCTGGCGGCTACGGCTTGCGGGCCGGCGGCTCCCGCCGATAGCGGCTCCATTCCCGAGTACGGTTATCAGGTGGTCCACGTCTATCCCCACGATCCGCTGGCTTTCACCGAGGGGCTTTTTTATCTGAACGGGTACTTGTACGAGAGCACCGGCATGGAGGGGCAATCCTCGGCCCGGAAGGTGCGGCTCGAAACCGGCGAGGTATTGCAGAAACACGAGGTTCCGGAGCAGTATTTCGGCGAAGGCATCATCGCCTGGAAGGACAAACTGGTGCAGTTGACCTGGCGGACGGAGGTGGGATTCGTTTACGACCTGAACACTTTCGAGACCCGCAGCCAATTTCACTATCCCGGCGAAGGCTGGTCAATGACTGAGGACGGCAAGCGCATCATTATGGACGACGGCACGCCGCAGCTCCGTTTCTGGGATCCGGACACACTGCGGGAAATCGGCCGCCTCACGGTGACCGCCAACGGCGAGCCGGTGGCGAACCTGAACGAACTCGAGTGGGTCAAGGGCGAAATCTACGCCAATATCTGGATGACGGACCGGATCGCGCGCATCGATGCCAAAACCGGCAAGGTGGTGGGCTGGATCGATTGCACCGGTCTGCTGAGCCCGTCCGACCGGGTGGAAGGCCAAACCGACGTGCTCAACGGGATCGCCTATGACGCCGAACATGACCGCCTCTTCGTCACCGGCAAGCGCTGGCCAAAGCTGTTCGAAATCAGGCTAGTAAGAAAGACCGGGCAATAGGATCAGCTTCTACCAGGCTTGCGCGGCGCGGAAGTAAAACGGATCGGCACCGGCCTCGATCAGGCCGCCGGGATGGAGATGGATCATTACCGGAGCGGCGCCGCTCTGGTAGCGGGTGCGCATTTCGACGACGTGCCGGCGCTGTTTCAGCTCGGCCACCACGGCATCTGGAGTGCGGTCGTCCAATAGCAGCTTGCCGGGATCCATGGCGTGGTTGTCGAAGCTCGACACCAGGTGCTCGCTTTGGAAGCGCGGCGTCTCGACCGCGTTTTCCGGATTCATGCCGAACGCGATGGCGTTCAGCAGCACCTGCAATAAGGCTTGGTCCTGGTTGTCGCCGCCGGGGGTGGAAAGTGCCAGAAGGCTGCGGCCGGGGCCAACCACCAGGGTCGGGCTCAGGGTCACGCGCGGCCGCTTGCCGGGGGCGAGCTCGTTGGGATGGCCCGGCACCAACAGGAAGCTCTGGGCGCGCTGGGTGAGGGCGACGCCGGTGTCGCCGGCAAGGTATGTGGGCATCCAGGCGCCCGAAGGGGTGATCGAAATGACCACGCCGTCCTTGTCGATGGCGTCCACGCAGGTGGTATCTTTGGCCAGCAGGGCGTCGGGGATTTTATAGCGCGCAATGACGGAGAGCGATGGATGCTTGGGCGGATCGGGCTCGACGTCGCCGGGGCGGAATTCGAACGATGCGTCGTGGGCGATCAGCCTGGCCCGCTCGGCGCCGTACGCCTTGCTTAGCAGCCGTTCGGCGGGAATCTTGTTGAAGCGCGGATCGCCGTAGTAGGTATCGCGGTCGGCGTAGGCCAGCTTGAGCGCTTCCACCAGGGTGTGGATGTACTCGGCCGAATTCAGCTTCATGCCGGTCAGGTCGAAACCTTCCAGAATGTTCAGGGCCTCGATCATGGACGGCCCCTGGCTCCAGAAACCGGGCTTGTAGATCGTGTAGCCCTGAAAGGTGGTGGAAACGGCTTCTTCCGGTTCGACGTGGAACGCGGCCATGTCCTGGTAGCGCAGCAGGCCGCCGTTGTTTTCCGAGAACGCGCCGATGCGGCGGGCGATGTCGCCGCGGTAGAAAAAGTCGCGCACGGCATCGAGAGCCTTCTCGCGGCTGGCGCCGGCGTCACGGGCTTTCTTTTCCACCTCCGCCATGGACCGGAGCGTGCGCGCCAGTTCCGGCTGATGGAAGATATCGCCCACCCGCGGCGCCTGGCCGCCCGGCAGAAATGTCCTGGCTGAAGCCGGCCAGTCCTTGAGGAATCGTTCGCTGCCCCGAATGGCACTGACGCGGTACTCGTCGATGGGGAAACCGTCGGCCAGTTCGATGGCCGGTTCCACGGTCTCCGAGAAAGACCGGGTGCCGAATTCACGCAGTGCGACCAGGCTCGCGTCGACCATACCGGGAACCAGCGCGGCCAACGGTCCGGCCACCGGGACCCAATCCTTCAGACCGTGCGGGGTGGGCGGTTCGACGATCTCGTCGACGCCCAGCTCATGGTTGCGGTAGAAATCGGCGGTGCCCAATTGGGGCATGGTGCCCACGCCGGCAATGGCGAACACCTTACCTGCCTTGGTGCGGACCAGGATGGGCGCCTCGCCACCCCAGCCAATGTGCGAAAACTCGCAGGTTGCGGAGGCGAACAAGGTTGCAATGCCGGCATCCACGGCGTTGCCGCCGGCCACGAACATGCGCATTCCGGCCTCGGTGGCATACTCGGTGCCTCCCGCAATGGCGCCCCTCGTGCCGCGGGAAGGAAGACGCACCAGACGTGCCGGCCCCTGTCGGGATTGCGCCCACACGGACGCAAGAATGAAAATCGCGGCGAGCGCCGCGCGGCGGGAAACCATGATGGACCTATTGTAGGATAAGCCGACAGTAGTGCGCGGCCGTTAGCCGCTCCCCGGCGGCCGCGGCTCGGACTACTGCTTGGTATAGGTGTAAGTGTCCGTGCCGCCGGCTGGATTCACGTGCTCCAACTCCACAGTCATGGTCTTGGCGTCTTCCGAGAGCGTGATCCGTTTCTTGATGACCCAGGCGCCCTCTTTCTTGGTTTCCATCATCACCAGGGCCAGACCGTTATACCAGAACGTGACAGTCGCATTTTGACCCTGGTCTTTCACCTTGCATTGGTTGCCGTCGATGTTACAGTGAAACACTGACTTCCAATCCTTGCCATTGGCGTCGGTGAAGGCATCGGTGAACTCGATGGTGTCCTCGGTCTGCTGAATGGCGAGCGCCTCGGACTTCACCTTGGCGGCGGGGCTGTGGGACAGGTCGAGCGTCCAGTTGCCGCTCAAGTCCCGCCAATCGGCGGCAGCCACGCCGCAGCAAATCCCGATCCCGATCCCGAACCATAGACATACGCGCGGGGCGAACATAGTCACTCCTTCCGGGTTGTAGTGTACACCATAGCACCTGAAGCGCCGCTCGGCAATCCTGTTTTGACAGTATCGTCAGCCGCGATTGGGCTTGGTACGCTGGTACGCGATACGATGGGCGACGGGGGAACGGTGGCGGGCGGGGAAGAGAAGCACCCGGCGGCGGGATTCGAGCAGGACGAAGACAGGATACTGCTGATTCTGACCCTGGTGATCGGGGCCGTGGTGGGCCTGGTGGTGGTGGCGTTCATGCTGCTCACCGAGAACCTGGGCCGGCGGCTCTATCCGGCCGGCGGGGCGGCATGGCGCCGGCTGGCGATGCCGGTGTTCGGGTCGCTGGTGAGCGGCTACTTCCTGGCGCGCTATTTTCCCAATGCGCGCGGCAGCGGCATTCCCCAGACCAAGACGGCCCTGTTTCTGCGCGACGGCTACATCAGTTTCCGGACGGTGGTCGGCAAGTTCAGCATGTGCTCGCTCACCCTGGCCAGCGGCATCGCGCTGGGCCGCGAAGGTCCGTCGGTGCAGTTCAGCGCGGGTATAGCGTCGGTGCTGGGACGGAGGCTGGGGCTGTCGCCCAAGAGCGTGCGCGCGCTGTTGCCCATCGGCGCGGCGGCGGCGCTGGCGGCGGCTTTCAATACGCCGATTGCGGCGGTGCTGTTCACGCTGGAAGAAGTCATGGGGGACATGCACGCGCCGGTGCTGGGCTCGATCGTACTCAGTTCGGCGACTTCGTGGATGGTGCTCCACCTGCTGCTGGGGGACGAACCGCTGTTCCACGTGCCCCCCTACCAGCTCGTACACCCGGTGGAGTTTCTGATTTACGCTTTCCTGGGACTGGCCGGCGGCCTGGTTTCGGTGGCGTTCGTGCGGCTATTGCTGTGGCAGCGCAAGTACTTTCTCAGTATGCCCAAAGCGACCCTGCCGTTCCAGCCGCTGGCGGGCGGATTGCTGGTGGGCGCGCTGGGGTGGTTCGTGCCGCAGGTGCTTGGGGTGGGCTACGATTTCGTGGACCAGGCGTTGAACGGCCGAATGCTGATCGGCATCATGGCGCTACTGGTGGCGCTCAAGCTGGTGGCTTGCGCGACTTGCTACGCATCCGGCAATGCGGGCGGCATCTTCGGACCGAGCCTGTTCATCGGCGCCATGCTGGGGGGCGCGGTGGGCGGCGTGGCCCACCAGATTTTTCCCGATTACACCGCCAGCGTGGGAGCCTACGCCCTGGTGGGCATGGGCGCGGCGTTTGCCGGCATTGTGAGGGTACCCCTCACGTCGGTGATCATGATTTTCGAGATCACCCGCGACTACAGCATCATCGTGCCGCTGATGATCGCCAACCTGGTCAGCTATTTCATCAGCAGCCGGCTGCAGGAGGAATCGATTTACGAGGCGCTGCTGCACCAGGACGGGATTCGCCTGCCGGGCGGGGCGCGGGCGCGGGAAGCCCTGCTGACGGTGGCCAATGCGTTTCGTCCGGAGCAGCGGGCGCTGCCTGCCTCGGAGCTGGCGGCGCGCGCCTCGGCCGAAGTGGATTGGGGCCGGGGCGCCTGGCCGGTAGCGAATGAAGCCGGGCTGTGCGGCATGGTGACGGCCGCGCAGCTGGACGAGGCGGTGGCGAGCGAGCCGCTGTCGGCGCTGGTTCCCGATCCCGGTCCGGCCGAAGAACTGACGGACGAGAATTTTCCGCACCTGCACTCGGACGAGCCGCTCGAGATCGCCTTGCAGCGGCTGGCGCAGAGCGGCTTGCCGGTGCTGCCGGTGGTGAGCCGCACCAACATCCGCGAGCTGAAGGGCACGGTGTCGTTGGGCGACGTAATGGCGGCATACGCCCTGGGCCGCCCGAAAGCGCTGCCTACGCACGCCGCGCGCCGCACCCGCCACCGGGGTTTCGTGGGCGCCATGGTCGCGCTGGGGGCGCTGGCGCTGCTGGCGGGCTGGCTGCAGTTCGTATTTCGTGCCGACCGCGCGGCCCGCGCCGGGCGTTTCGCCGTCGAGGGCCGCCGCCTGATGACCGCCGCACGCTACGACGAAGCCGCCGACCAGCTTCGCAATGCCGTGTCGCTGACACACTCGGCCGCGGACCGGTTGGCCCTGGGGATGGCGTTGCTCGATGCCGGCCACCTGGAAGAAGCCGCGATTTATCTGAATGGGGCGCTGGACGCGAATCCCCACAGCGGCGAGGCCAACCTGGCCCTGGCAGAGTTGGCGATGCGGCAGGGTCGGATTGGGGAAGGAGTGACCTATTATCAGCACGCGATTTACGGGTCGTGGCCGGCAGGGTCCGGCGGTGCGTGGGAAGCGAGAATGGAACTGGCCGTGGCGCTCGCCGCCGCGGGCAGGAAGGAACAGGCGCGTGCCGAATTGCTTTCCGCCCTTTCGGCGGCCACCGACAACACGCGCAAAGGGCAGGCCGCCCGTTTGCTGGTGGATGGCGGATTCGGAGCCGACGCAGTGGGGGCGTTTCGCGATTTGCGGGCTCGCGAGCCGCACGATCCGGCCGTTGCCAAGGGTCTGGCCGATGCCGAATTCGAAGCCGGAAATTACACCGCCGCGCGCGCGGCATATCGAGCCAGTCTGGCGCTGGCGCCGGACGATGCTGGAGCGCGGCGGCTCGCGGAGTGCGAGCAGATTCTGGCGCTCGACCCGACCCTGCCGCGTCTCGCCGCCGTGGCCCGGTACACCCGCGGGCGCCAATTGCTGACGGCTATTCTGGCTGACCTGCACCAGTGCGGCGGCAGCGGCGCGGACGCCGACGCCCTGCGCGACCGCCTGGCCCCTCCACGGCCGCCCGCCTACGCCGACGCGGCGGAAGCCGACCTGGCCGAGGCCGAGCAGCTTTGGCAAGCCCGCACGCCGTCCTGCGCGGCGGCCAATGCCGACGATGCCGTGAGTCTGCTCATGAAGAAGCTGTCGCGGCGGTAGGGGCGGACGGGAGATCGGGCTTTCCGCGCGGGACTCTGAGGGGCAGACATCGGGCCGACCGTTTCCGGGTTCCCCGGGTCCGGGTAACGTCCCGTCTGTCTCCGGGTTCCCCTCCCGGATTCCATACCGGAAGTGCGGAGATCGTGAAGGTGCCAGAGTGCTCCGACAAGTTCGCGGTTTTCGCCAGCGGCTCACGTCAGTGGAGTCCCCTTCAGCCTTCATCGGCAAGCGTGGTTAACTGTTCCAGCCTGTTTCATGGTAAAGTTTCGAGTGGAATTTTGCAGGCGTCAGTTGCGGGAAATCGGGCGAGAGCGGATTGAAGTGGCGCAGAGGACGGCCTACTACTCGGATACAAGGAGAAGTTCACAGATGTCTATCCTGAGATCGATCAGCCTGGGTGTTTTTTCACTGGCGCTCTGCGGCCAGACGTCGCCTGGCAGCGCACCTGAGCCGGAGACACTCGGTAGGGTCTTCTTTCTCGACTCATCCCAGCAAATTTTGAAGGAGCTACCCGGTGAAACCTGGAGGAGGCAAACCAAAAGCTCGCGGCGAGAGGGACAGCAATACATCGATGTTGTATCTGGCACACGTTCACCATTCCGCATATCCTCGAGCGACAAGATCGTTTTTGTATACCGGCCATTCCTGGCCACGGGACAGACCGTAGACCCTGTCCAGTCTATCCAATTGTTTGCCTTCGAAGTGGGAGAACGAGAGCGAACGTGCATTGTCAGGACTGTGAAAACATCGGTCAGGAAAGGAAATTCTGATCAGTCGAACCAAGGGCTACCGCTCAGTATCAGCAAGTTCGGAACGTCGTCGTACGCCTTAACCCCTCAGGGCTCCCATCTCCCTCCCGGTGAGTACTGGATGAGTACGCCAGGGGTTGCGAACCGTCCAATCACCTCGTTCGGCGTTGACTGAGAAGACCGAGGCCCCATATGCAAAAAGGGACATGAGACCGGGTGGAGACCGGGGACAAGACGTTGCACCGTGTCAAGTTTTGAGACACGCCCGAAAGGGACACTTCGCTTTTCGCTGCATTTTGCTTGGCAGCGAGGTTGCCTGGTTTCAGAATGGTCGTGGCAGGAGAAGCGGAAGCGGGCTCT
>JBEKZL010000070.1:0-26346 GCA_049509915.1 Bryobacteraceae bacterium
AAGCAGGAAACTTATGACTGGTTCAAGTCCAACCGCCGCCACGTGGAAGTCTTCCAGCTTGCGCCCTACTGGCCGGAATTGAATGCGACCGAGCGCATCTGGAATTACACGCGCAAGTATGTAACTCACAGTCGGTTCTTCGAAAAACCGCAGGATTTGTGTGACGCGCTCTTCAGCAGATTTGATTACGTGCGACACCATCCGCAGGAGATTGAAGACCTGCTGAATCTCTCTTTTTGATTGTGATGTCGAATTATTATGCGCGGATATATAGTATGGCCAGACATGACTGACTGGCAGTAGCATCACTTCCCACGGTGTACCTGACATTCGGCGGCGGGTAAGCGACGCCAGATTTAGGTTCAGGGCCATGGGTGGAAAGCGGCGTGATCCCGCTGATATTACGTCACCACGGGGCGTGCAGCGGCCACTTGTTGCAGCACTTTGACTTTTTTCTTTTGAACCGGTGCGAAACCGGCTGATGGGCACTTCCTGAATGTGGCGGGCGCCCGGAGCGGGCCCTCGTGCTCCGTGTCCAATCGATTGGACATCTGCACGTACCTGATGTTAAAGGGCTTAACATTGAACACTTTCCCGCTGGTGACGAGAGCGGGCAGCATTTGCCCATCAAGTTTCTCGACAATGTGAACAGAGATTGGCGGCCACGAATCGTGGGCGGTAACCGGCCGTCGGCACCTCCACGGTTTGGCGTCAACTTGGATGACGTGGACGCACTGGCGGGAGGGTTCCTCCACAGCAAACCTCATGAGGGGAATCTCAAGGACTCAGCGAGAATTACCTCAGCGGGTCGCTTTGAAGTTGGTGATTTGGGCTTGGAGAATCGCGGTCTGTCGCTGCAAATCCGATGCTGCAATTTTCATCTGATCAACTTCTTCCGGGCTGACATCCCAGGCGCCGGCGTTCCGATCGAGCAACCCCCGCGCGCGGTTGCGGTAAACCATCAACGTCCCGAGGCTGTTCAGGAAGGTCTCACGGAACGGATTGTCTGGCGGTAGTACGCGGCTCGTAGCTTGATAAAACTCCGTCAGTCGCGTAAACGTCACGGCCTGCGAGATGAAATGTCTTTCGTCGCTTTGGTCCCCTTCGACAATCACTAATGCACGTTTAGCCTGACGAAAAAATACTCGCTGGTTTGTCGCAATGTCGAGCCAGATGTCGGACAGCTCCTTAAGATCAGCATAGACTGCGTCCAACCATCCCTCGGCTCGCTTGCGACGGTCGGCCTCGGAGCTACTAACGCGGCCATTTGCCCACTCGAATATCTTCCAGAGATCGGACACTCCAATGACGGCCATGATGGAGAGTGTACCGCACCGCAACCGGTCAACTTGCCGCATAACCCCCAAACCACTGACCTGGCAACGCCCGGTGGTCATGCGCGCGGATAGAGGAACGATATTCAGCGCTATTGGCCAGTACGTGGACGTGGATTGCCAGACCGTGGCGTTATCGTTCCTGATTCGGAGTCAGAACTCGGGCGCGCGAAAGTGTCAGGATTAAAGAGCACACATGCTCGACTCCGAACACGAGGAACACGTTCTCCGTACCTGCGAACGGGCCGCCCTTGACCGGTATGTCCCCCGCCGATTCACGACCGCCTCTGAAACTGGCGAGATCCCGCTGGAGGAGTATCAGTTTCGCGGAGTCTTTCGCGAACGGTCACCGGACCTGGCGGAACTGCTACAACATCGGCGACTGCTGATCCTCGCGGAACCAGGAGGGGGCAAATCGGTCGTGGCCCGCGCCGCAGTTCACGAGAGCCTGGAGGCCCGCCGGATTCCAATCCTGGCGGAACTCAAGGAATATCGGGGCGACCTTACCGCCCTGCTTCGGATGGTCGCGCCCGAAGGGCTGTTACGCGATGACGCGCCGCGACGGGCATACATTTTCGACGGGATCGACGAAGTCCCGGCGGAGTTTCTGGTCGGTTTCGCTCGGGACCTGGACACGCTGGCACAGAACGATCCGCAAGCGACGATGCTCGCCACCGGGCGCCAGGCTTTCTACGTCGCCCACCGGACACTGTTTCCAACACTGGCCGCAGTCTTTCACATCCTCGATTTCGCCGACGAAGACATCCGGCGATACGCGAAGCTGTCCGGAATCCGGTCGATGACTTCCTGCGGGCTGCAGAGAGATTGGATATCGAGGAACAGTTGGCCAACCCGTTTGCGCTGAGGGTCCTGGTGGAGAGGTTCCGCGCGGCGGGGCAATTGAGCGACCGCCGGAGCGAGATGGTGAGCGCGACTATCGACCGACTGATTCAGAGTCGCCCCCGCCTCAATGGCCACCGGCAACGGCGCGCCCTCTGCATGCTGGCGGTCGCTTTAGAGGTCTATTCGCGAGACGAGCTGACGGAGCAGGAGGCGCTGCGCGTCATCCGCACCTCCATGCGGGTCTCGGAAGTGGAGGCGCGCGATCTTCTCGATGAACTATACGGTTCCATTCTCCGGCGAACGGCGAACGGTCTTGCCTTCCAGATGCGCACGTACGGCGAGTATCTCGCGGCGGAAGAGCTGGAATGAGAGGACCCGCGCCGCATCCGTGAACTTGCCTTTTCGATCCCCATACGCCCAACGACAGCTGGATGAACACCGTCGGCTATCTGGTAGAGTTGAACCCGCAGGTACGGGCGCTCTTCATACGCAAGTTCCCGTTCTGAGTCCTGCAATCGTCCCTTGCCGCATTCAGCGAGGCAGAGAAAGCTGCGGTCGCCTCCGGCATCCTGGAGGAGTTCCGGCAGCAGCGGCAGTCCCTGCGCATCGATCCGCGCGTGCGCATCCGGCACCTCGCCCGTTTTATCACCCCTGCAGTCGAGGAGGAACTCCGTCGCGACCTGGCGTCCGGAGATGAGGTACTGTCCGGCAATGCCCTGATTCTCCTGGGCGTGCTCCGTCGGCCGGAGGCAATGGAGGCGGCGTTGCCAATTGCGAAGGACCGCAGGCGCGGTGCGGCCATCCGGCAGCGCGCGATGATCGCTGTTTCCAACGCTGGCACCGCGGCGAACATCCCCGACCTGCTCGTAGCGCTGACGGCGGACGACCCGATACTGCAGAACCTCATCGACGCGATCGGAGCCATCACGGATGCCGCCCACATCCCTCCGGTGCTGGACCTGGTCCTCGAAATGGACGCCATGCTCAGCGCCACCTACTACCACTTCCGTGATCTGAGATCTCGTGAGGCACTGGTTTCGGTATTGCGATATCTGGCCGGCAGGCCGCAGGAGCTGAACAACAACCGGATCGACGGATACATCGAGCCCATTCTTGCAACGATCCCCGGCTTTTTCGATGCCGAGATCGCAGGCTTGTGCGCCGACATCCTTTGCGCCGTCGCTGACGAGCATTTCTACGCCGATCGCGACGGGCCATTGCGGATCATACTGGCGCAGTTGCGGGAGGCGGACCCACATGGCGAGGTGGCGCGGCTTTTCTTCGAGCGTCAGCTGCATTCGCCGGTCCCCTACGGCAACCTGTATTTCAGTATCCGGTTTGCGGCGGCGAGCCAGCTTCGTGCGGGGCCCGGTCCGGGAACTGCTGCGGCCCCAGTCGCCCTTGGTCCGAGGCCAGCCTGCCGGAGTTGATCTGTTCCGCAAGGCACAACGGCTTGAGGCTCCGGTAACCAAACGGCGCGACAGGCGCTACGAGCCGGCCAGCGGACGGGCATCTGGCAGGAAAATGCGCGTCAGCCAAGGGGCAGACGTTTGTGATCGCCGGATGAGGGCTGGGGATCTAGGAGCAGTAATATTCCGGCTACTATGACGGCAGCCGCGATCACATAGGCAATTTCGGCGTGAGCCGTCGAACTGGGGGTGACCGGACTTAACCGAAGTAATCTTCCAGAACCGCGTATTCTGGCCCCCAAGCGTCAAAAGCCCACGTCGGCATTATTTTCCCAATTGGCTTCCGACCGGCGTGTCGCGAGATCGATCTCCGCGCTTAGCGTGTCTACCGGCCGCGCCGGTCGAAAGCTTCAGATGCCGAGCCGACGGTCGCACTGCCGACGGTCGAAAACGGGGACAAAACGCGTCGGCAAACCCAGTTAGAATAGCTGGTGGCGCCGTTTCTTCGCGGTCCGCTCTGGGAGCGGACGAGAAGATCATCCGTTTATCGACTCAGCGAGATCCGCTGGGCGGACGACAAGCTCGTGTGGGACACTGAACGTCACGCAGCGACTCTGATTACGCCGACAAGTTCGCGTTTTATCTTGCCTATGACCAAGCGTGCGCCTACTGCACCAAGCTCCTCAGACTCGCTGACCTTCAGATAGATCACATCATCCCGCAGAATCTGGCGAAAGATCCCCGAGGCTGACCAGCGTAGCAACGGCCTGCCGCATCAGTCCGGGAACCCACGGCTTTTGCAAGATGGCAACAGAATCGGAAGGCAGTTCTGAAAGTTTGGCGGCATCCTGCTCGTTCCACATGTCCGCTGGATATCCAGATGTCAGGACGATCCGCAGATTTGGCAGGAAGCAACGAAGCTCCAACGCCACTCGAATACCAGAACTGACCGGCAGCGTCACATCGGCAATGAGCAAATCGATGTCTCCATCGCTTTCCTCAAATCGCCGAAACGCCTGTTTTGGGCTGACCTCTTTCGGCCGACCGGGCCAAGGCCGATCCTCCAGAATTCGGGACAGTTCATCCATTTGGAAGCGGCCTCGCCAGAGCAAAAGTGTCGGAAGGCTCGTCGAGAGAGCCCTCATATTCCCCTTGACAGCTCAGAGGATTTGGAGTACTGTTTATCCGCAATGCCGGGAGTTGACGACGTGCGAAGCTTTGCTCGTTACGCCTCCGGTCGAGCAAGTGCGTACAGAAGGAGGTTGTAATGGGCCTGAGTACACAGAAAAGTCCGTGCCGCCTGATGGGGTGGCCCGGAGTGGCGCTGGGCAGAGTGTTACTAGCACTGTCCCTGCCCTGCGGTTGTGCTTTTGCACAGAATACCAACGCCGGCGAAATCCGCGGCACGGTCACAGACACCTCGGGAGCTGTCGTGCCGGGGGCAAACGTGGTCATTCTCGACACCCTGACCGGCGTCAAGACGCAGATCGTCACGAATGCGGCTGGCATTTACGATGCCCTCTCGCTGGTGCCCGGCGACTACTCTCTCACCTTCGGCGCAGCCGGTTTCAGCACCTTTGTGCGGCAAGGGGTGGTCCTGCGCGCGGAAGTGATTACCGTGGACGCCCAGCTAAAAGTCGGAGCGGCCACCTCGGAAGTGGTGGTGACCGCCGAGGCTACCCAACTGCGAACAGAAGGTGCGGAGCAGGGATCCACCCTGATTTCCAACACCCTCCAGTACTTGCCCAATGTTGGCGAGACCTGGGTGAATTTCACCGCTACCCTGCCCGGTGTCACCGGTACGGGGGGAGCCGTGTCCGTGAACGGAACCGAACGCTATCAGGGGAACTGGCTCTCTGACGGCGGGAACATCATCTTAACGGGCAGCAATAACACCAACAACTTCGATACTTTCGAAACTATAGCCGAAGTCGAAATCTCCACCGCCAGCTTCAACGCTCAATACGGTAACGGCACCGCCGTTTTCAACCAGATCACCAAGGGCGGCACGAACCAGTTCCACGGCGCGGCGTACGACTACACGCAGAACGATGCTTTTAATGCGCGAAGCTTCTTTGCGACGAGAGTGCCCATTCAAAAGCAGGACGAGTTTGGCGGTTCGGTCGGCGGGCCCATCCGGAAGGACAAGCTGTTCTTCTACGCCAACTACGACAGTACTCTTTCCCATTCGGCGAGCCCGGGCTTTTACACGTATCCGACGTCGGATATGAGGGCCGGCAATTTCTCGAATTCGGTCTTCCCGACGGTTTACAATCCCGCGTCGCTGGCGACCGTGAACGGGCAACAGGTTCGCACGCCGTTCCCCGGCAACCAGGTCCCTACCAGTTCCCTGGACCCGGTCGCCCTGAAAATGCAGTCCTACTTCCCACAGCCGCAGCCGAACCTCCCGGGATATTACAACAACTACTACTTCGATGCGCTAACGAAAACCCGGCCCTATACGATCCTGGGGAGAGTGGACTACGACATTTCCAGCCGGAACCGTCTGAGCACCTCCATGTCGTTGAACATCGCCAACACCACTCCGGGCACTTTTTCTGCGCCGCAGTTCCCACTCACTACCACCAAGAGTGACGATACGGGCGAACAGGGGCAGCTCACGGACGTGTGGATGATAAGTCCAACGTTGGTCAACGAATTCCGGGCGGCTATGATCCGCCAGTATGGCTTTTACCTTAATCAGTCTCTAAACGGGGGTTACATCCAGAAGCTCGGGCTAAACTATGCGATAGCGGACCAGTTCCCGTCGGTTTCGATTAGTGGCCCGGTCGGTTCGACGAGCATCAGCCCGGGGACCGACGCCACCCAAGGCCAGACCACCGATACCTACTCGGACACCATTACGATCATGCGCGGCAAGCAGATCATCAAAGCGGGTGCGCAGTTGGAGGTGACCGAAGACAACTTGAACGCCTGGGGCGCTGTCAATGCCGCTTCGTTCAGTTTCAGTGGAGTCTTCACCGCGCCGGCGCCGTTTGCCGCGGGCGGCTTGGGGTACGCGGATTTCCTGACCGGCCAGGTAAGTTCCTGGAGCGCCTCTATCAGCCCGATAGACGGTCTCCGCGGCAAGGACGCAGCCTTTTTTGTCCAGGACGACATCAAACTCAGACCTAACCTCACCATCAACCTCGGGATTCGCTATCAGATCCAGGGCGGGTTTAGCGAGGTGAGGGACCGTCAGGCCGACTTCGACCCGACGCTCTTAAATCCCGCGACGAATACGCTCGGGGCGATGTGGTATGGCGGCGCCGAAGGGCGGAACTCGCTGCAGAAAACCATCTGGGACACCTTCCTTCCACGGGTCGGATTCGCCTGGACACTCAATAATAAATGGTCCGTCCGCGGTGGGTTCGGCATGTACAGTCACCGCTGGAGCACGGACGTTTATGGCACCAATTCCGTCAGGAGCACGACGGGTTTCTTTACGACGGGGAGCGAGGCCCAGACCGCCGACACCGAGCCGCTGTTCCTCCTTTCCAATCCGAATCCTCCCCTCGCTCTTTACATCCCCAACCCCAGCGGGAGGACGCCCGCGTCTTTGAACGGCCAGGCGGTGAATTACTGGCCGTATAACACGCCGGTTCCTGGGCTCTACTCGTGGTCGATTGGCCTGCAGCGGGAGTTGCAGCACGGCATGATTGCGGAAGCGTCGTATGTTGGCAACCATGGGGCGAATCTGTCGTTCCCCGTGGATATAAACCAGGTGCCCCTGGGGCTTCTTGGCCAAGGGCAATCAGCCCGGCCGTACCCCCAGTACCAGACCATTACCGGCGACAACTACAACAACATTTCCAACTACGACGCATTGCAAGCTTCCTTGAAGAAGCGGTTCTCCAAGGGTTTCAGCCTCGATGCCAATTACACCTGGTCCAAGAATCTCGTCGACTTCGACGCTTCCGGCTGGGGTGGAAAGGCCGGCACGGCACAATTTCAGCGCGCTTACAGCCCGAGTGCCAACTATGGGCTCTCGAACAACAATTACCCGCAGGCTTTCAAGATGATCGTCGTCTATGAGTTGCCGTTTGGCAAAGGAAAAGCGCTCTTGGGCTCCGGCAGCGGCCTGCTGGATGCAGTGTTCGGCGGCTGGCAGGCGTCGGGCATTTTCATGCGCCAGACCGGCCCGCCGTTCAATCCGGTAATGGGCACGGCGAATCTGAGCGGCGCGCTGTCGTCAAATATGAGTTGGTATCCAACCCGGATCGGCAGCGGATCGGTATCCGACCAGACGCTTAGCCATTGGTTCGATCCCACGGCGTTCACCCAACCTGCCGCGTACACGTTCGGCGACTCCGGAAGGAACATTCTGACGGCGCCGGGATTGTCGACGCTGGATTTCTCGATGGGCAAGAACTTCAGCCTTTCGAAACTGCACGAAGGCATGCGGCTGCTGTTCCGCATGGATGCCAGTAATATACTGAATCATCCTTGCTTCTCGGCTCCGAACTCCAGTATCGGGGCGTCGGGCGTGGGAGTCGTATCCTCAACGACCATCGGCGGCCGAACGCTGCAACTGGGCGCCCGGCTTTCCTTCTAGCGTTTCTGAGTGACCCTGGGCGATAGACGGCCTGGCGGCGTCCATCGCCCAGTTGCAGGAGGCCGGTTGACTTGTTGCACTCCTGCGACAAGAAGGGTGCCAGGCGGAAAGATGTGCCTGGCTCTCACAGCGGTGTTCCCTATCTTGGATGCGGCTGAATAACGTCTATTTTCTGCCGAATGACGACCCTCTAGGCTGGACAGTGATCAGTTCCGTGAACCGGGAAGACTCTAATGACCTCGGGTCGTTCGTCACGGTGGCGCTGCACGGTACAAAGGCTGGACAACTCGATTTCGACTACCAGATCTCTGTCAGCAAGAACGGCGACGACATTCTTGTGAGCATGGGGCGTTCGAACAATACCGGCGGGGCAGTTGACGTTGGGGACATGGATTATTTTGTCTCCAGCGATGCGCGGCTGGGCGGCTCCAACGACCGATGGATCGGTCTGGGAACCAGGTCTCGCAATCGCGACTACTACGATCTTTCCCAGGTGGCGATGTCGGTCACGCCAACAATGTACGAAGTGAATCAAGTGGTCCGCGACATGGACACGGGCAATAGCCTCTTGATGGGACATGTGACGACCTTAAAGGGCGCGTCACGGTTCGAGGTGCTAGCAGGGTGGCGAGGAAGCGGCTCCGACCGGATGCAGGTTCGGGGGTTTTGTAGCTACAAGGTGACCATGCCGGCGGGCAGGAGTTTCCCCGGAGAGGAGCTATTGGTCCATTTCAGCGGCGACGCCATCCGCGCTATGGAGCACCAGGCGGACCTGATCGCGATCGCACATAACACACATCTCAAACAAAGGCGACCGATCAATCTCGATGACCGCGAACTCGTCGCGAACAACTACAGCCGTTACCACGGATGGATGTCCGGCGGCACCACGGCCAATGCGGAGAGGTTCTTCAAAGAGAATGGCTTGTACGATTTCTATTATGGGCTTGGAGGTCCCTACCGCGGGGCGAGTTGGGGAGTGTATGCTCTCGGAGCAAGAACCCTCGGCGGCCCGGCTTACGGTTTCACGTGGACCGGCGGGTCTCGCATTAGGTATCCGGACGAATGCTATCTTCCGGTGAAGCCCCGTGGGGCCGATAGGGTCATCGACTTCTCCAATCCTCTGACAATCAAGCTTGAGCGCGAGCGTGCGTTTCAAGGAGTGGTCGGGCATGAGAAAGAAACGGGCCGGATGGAGCAAGACTATGCAGATTCGTGGGACAAATGGCCGGGGCAGTATGACCCCTACATGAGGGCTCTGGAACCTGGCATGCCCGTGCGGCCTCTTGGCGCGAGGTGATAGACGAGAAGGCGCCACGAAATGCTAAACCGCTCAAATATGCAGCCAATTGATCACTCTTACGGATATATCGACATCTGCCGGATTTCGGGCGATGCCGATGGCGGGTACGAGGAGGGAAACGGTTGGGGCTACTGGTTCTCCAATTCGCTGCTAGGATCGACAATCCGGTTCTTTTGCAACGGCTGTGTGTTTTGGAACGACGGCGACGGTTTCCATGTCTACAAGTTCAGCCCGAACTATGGAACGAAGAGGAGGTTCAACTATGGCCAGGCAAAGGTCAGTACAAATTTTCATGCCATAGCGGGAAGCACGATTTTCGTGTCGGAGGCCTTTGACCAGACGTATCCAGCGAACCGAATCGAGCTCTTGAAACGGATCAGCCCGCCGACCACGGATGTGTCCTATCCCGTGGACTTGTTCGTTCGCAAGCCAGCCCAGATCTGGAACATGCCTGTCGAACGGCCATTTGGCAACTGGTCCGTTCTGGGCGTCTTCAATTACACGAACGATTTGAATAAGGTGAGGAATCAGGAACCTTACATGTTCACGGCCGAGTTGGACGCCGGAAAGGACCTCCGGCTTGACCCTGACAAAGAATACATCGTTTATGAATTCCGGACCAAGAAGTTGATTGGCACTTTTAGGGGAACCTTTGTCACGCGTCCGGTAAACCCGTACGATTGCGACATTTATAGCATCGTAGAAAAACAGAACCGGCCCGTGCTGATCTCGACCAGCAGGCACGTCCGACAGATGGCGTTCGATATCAAGGACCTGGCTTATGATGGCCAGCAGCGGATGCTGCGAGGCATTTCGCGCGCGGTCGCCGGGGATCCGTACCAGTTGCGCATCTATGTTCCGGACGGATTCGCGGCAAAGCGGGTGGAACTGTCCGGGGGCCTGGCGGCGAAAATGGCGATCACCGACCATCTGCTCACAGTGGACTGCACAACATCTACAGGCACTGATGTGGAATGGAAAGTCTTCTTCTGACAGCCCGTATGCGCCGCGGTGGCGCCCACGGAATTCGATTTCGCGAGGAAAGAATCATGAGTCTGAAGTCTAACATTGGCGTTGCGGGCTTGTGCGCTCTAGCAGCGATCTGCCAGTTTCTGCCGGCGCAAGCGGCAGAACCCATCAAGGTCGACACGAAGGACCTGTTGGTTTCCGTCGATCCAACCACCTGCCGCTGGTCGGCGGAAGTCAAAGGGACGCCGATGCGGCTGAACGACGTTCACTTTCTGCCCGCCGACGACCCTTCAGGGTGGACAGTGGTAAGTTCGGTCAACAACAACGACACCAGCAACCTCGGATCGTTCGTCACCGTGACGTTGCGCGGGACGAAGCCTGGGCAGCTCGATTTCGAGTACCAGGTCTCCGTCAGCAAGAACAACGACGACATCCTTGTCAGCCTCGGCCGTTCGAACAATACCGGGAAGGCTGTTGAAATCGGCGACATGGACTATTTCGTCTCGGGCGATGCGCGGCTGGGCGGCACCACGGACCAGTGGATCAGCTTGGGAACGATGACTCGCAATCGCGACTATTACGACCTAAGGTGGGTGATCCATTTGGTCACGCCACAGATGTACGTGGTGAATCACGTGGTCAGGGACATGAAGACGGGCAATAGCCTGCTAATGGGACACGTGACGACCTTAAAGGGATCCTCGAGGTTCGAGGTCACGCAGGGCTGGGACGGCAAGACTCCCGACCGGATGCAGGTGCGGGGATACTGCACCTACAAGGTGACCATGCCCTCGGGAAAGAACTTTGCCGGCGAGAAACTGCTGATCGACTTCAATGATGACTCTCTCCGGGCGATGGCGCACCAGGGTGACTTGATCGCGACGGCGGCTGACGTACGCCTGAAGCAGAGGCGACCGATTAACCTTGAGGACCGCGAATGGGTCGCGAACGACTATAGCCGTTATCATGGATGGATGTCCGGCGGCACCGAAGCCAATGCGGCAAGATTCTTCAAAGAAAACGCCTTGATGGACTTCTACTGGGGTCTTGGCGGCCCGGTCCGGGGCGCGAGCTGGGGAGTCCGTGCTCTCGGGGGAGGTGTGCGTGGCGAACGCGGCTCCGTGACTCACTATCCGGCAGAATGCTATCTCCCCATACAGACTCCGCAGTACGGTGGCGAAAGGGTCATCGACTTCTCCAATCCGCTAACCATCCGGCTGGAGCGCGAGCGCGCCTTTCAATCGGTGGCGGGTAATGAGAAGGAAACGGGCAGGAGCGAGGAGGACTACGCGGATTGGTGGGACAAGTGGCCGGGACAGTATGACCCTTACATGAGCGCTCTGGAAACCTGGCATGCCGGTGCAACCCCTTGGCGCGAGGTGATAGACCAGAAGGCGCCACGAATGGTAAACCGTTCCAATATGCAGCCGGTGGACCACTCGTACGGACTTATCGACATTCTGCGCGATTCGGAGGATGCGGACGGCGGCTATGAGACCGGAGAGGGTGCGAGTCATTTATTAACCGAATCCCTGATGGGCACGGCGATCCGGTTCTTCTACAACGGCCGTGTGTTTTGGAACGATGGCGACGGCTTCCACGTGTACAAATACAAACCGGACTATGGAACCAACGGACGGTTTAACTACGGCGAAGGCAAGGTGAGTGCAAACTTCCATGCCATCGCCGCGAATGTGTTATTCGTGTCGGAGGCTTTCGACGAGAAGTACCCCGATAACCGGATCGAACTGCTGAAACGGATCAGCCCACCGACCATGGATGTGTCTTATCCGGTGGACCTGTTCGTTCGCAAGCCGGCACAAGTCTGGAATATGCCGGTCGAGCGGCCGTTCGGGAAATGGTCGGTTCTGGCGGTGTTTAACTACACCAGTAAGATGAGAGGAAACGAGGAGCATTTCAAGTTCAGCACCGCGCTAGACGCCAGAAAGGACCTTCGGCTTGACCCTGACAAAGAATACCTCGTGTATGAATTCTGGAGCAAGACCTTCATCGGGAGCTTCAAGGGGACCTTCGTCACGAGGCCGCTAAACCCCTATGACTGCGACGTGTACAGCATCGTGGAAAAACAGAACCGGCCGGCGCTGCTCTCGACCAGCCGGCACGTCCGACAGATGGCGTTTGACATTAAGGACCTCGCCTACGAGGGCAGCCAGCGGATGCTGCGAGGCATTTCGCGCGCGGTCGCCGGGGATCCGTACCAGTTGCGCATTTACGTTCCGGACGGATTCGCGGCAAAGCGGGTGGAACTGTCCGGGGGCCTGACAGCGAAAATGGCTACCGATGCGCACCTGCTGACGGTGGACTACACATCATCGACTGGTAATGATGTGGAGTGGAAGGTGTTCTTCTGACACCCCCTGAGCGAGACATTTCGGAGAGAACCGTGACAGATGGGGATGGAACGACGGGCTCCCTAAGTCGGCGAAGTACATCATTGATACCTGAAACAAGGAGAATACGCCATGCGCACCTATGCATTTCTAACGCTTTCACTAACGTTGCCTTACGTCGCCTTTTCCCAGGTAATCGAAACGGCACGCCTCAAGGTCACGCTGAAACAGGGCGCGGCACTGGAAGTCGTGGATAAGAAAGCGAGCGTCACCTGGCACCAAAGTCCGAAATCCCTGGCCGTTGAGGATGTCCGAACGGCTCCGGATGAGTTGTCTTTCACCCTCGATCACAGACTGCAGGTTCGCATCAAGGCTTCCGGTGAAGTACTGGACGAAACGTTGAGTGGCGACCTTCAGACCTCTATCGAAGGCCTCGAATATCCGGCCGGGTTCGTGCTCGCTGATGCCGCGCACCAGAGCCTGGTGCTCCCAAAAGGATCGGGGCTCGTGATTCCGTTCTCCATGAAGGATGCCCCCTACCTGCGAACGGTTATGATCGCCCGGTACATCCCGTTGTAAGCTGTCCGGCAATTCGATTTGTAGTCGTCAGATTCTGAAGCCTTTCTCGTTGGCGGTTGCAAATTAGTGAAGGAACTGCATGGTTTTGAACGTGAGGGCGCGCGGCCGATGGTTGTGTCGAAGCCGCGGAACATGACGCCCATGGCGCCGTGACGTGATTCCGAATCGAGTCTGTAGGGGCCAATCGAATTTCAGAGGAGGATTCTGTCTATTTCATACTGCAGCCAAAACGCGCGCGCATTCGTATCCGATGTGCAGCCTGGTTTCAGGCTATATAATGCGGGTGAGATCTGTGCACCAGGTTGGGTCGGCTTCGGGCATTATGAACGAAACACGTCGGCGGGCTGAACTCCAGGCCGTGCTTGCCTCTACTGTGTTTGTGCACTTCCGTCCGGAAAAGGACAGCATTGTGCGAGTGCAGGTTGCCCGCCTGCGCAGACACCTGAGGAGGTGTTACGAAACCGACGATTTGGCCCATCCTATTCAGATACAGATTTCCTTGACGGGCTACACGCCCAACTTCGTCTATGCCGCGACACTGAAAGGCCGGGCCGCCCAGGCTGCAGACCGGCAGAATGGGAACGGCGGATCGACTGGCGGGCCCGCGGACTCGTTGTCGCTTGAGACAAGCCAACCTCCCGACGTCCTGGGGAAGTCCAATCCTGCGATCCTTTCGGCTAGCGGGACATCTTTCAAACCGCCGAGCGCCTCGTGTTCAAACTCGTCAAAGCGTAAGCTCGCTCGGACGCTGGCTGTGGTCGCGATAGCGTCGATCCTGGTGGTCGTCGGAGCGGCATATAAGCACCTTTCCGTCACGGCTTCGGCCAAGATGCCCACTCCGCGGACGGCGCCGCCCGGAACGCTTACGGAGACTAAGATTCGCGTCGGCGTCACAAGTTCGGCAGTTCTGGACGTGGGGGGGGCAGCTCCAGGCTTGGCGATCGCAGTTTCACCGGTGGAGAAGTATTTAACCGAACAGGCCGCCCGATCCGCCGGGGAGGGGTCAAAAGGCGGGTAATAAAGGCGGGAGCCGTGATCTGACTATGGACGTCAAAACAGTTACTTATCTTTGCATATTTTTCCTGTTTGCTGCTTTTTCTCTCGCACAATCCCCGCCCAGCAGGCAACAGCAGATCGAAACTCACTTTCGGCAGGCAGCGGAGTTCCTGAAGGACAACCGGACCGACCTGGCTGCCCGTGAGTTCAGCGCCATCGTCGCGCTCGATCCAGATAATGCGGACGCGCGGAGCAACCTCGGCGTGCTCCTCTTCTTTCGCGGCGATTATGTGCAGGCTGCCGTGCATCTTCGCGCCGCCGTGAAGCTCCAGCCAGCCCTGGCGAAAACCCAGGCCCTGCTTGGCATGTGCGAAAAGTGGACTGGCGATACGGCTCGCGCCGAAACCGATCTCAAGGAGTCTCTGCCACGGTTGCAGGAGGAAAAGCTGAAAGTGCAAACTGGTATGGCGCTGATCGAGCTGTATTACGGCGCGGGCAAGTTGGACAACGCCGCGGGCGTTGTTGGCATGCTCCGCCAGTTGAAACCAACCGACCCCGTGATCTTGTACGCGGCGTACCGGATTTACTCGGCGCTGACCGATGAGGCGGTGCTGGGCATCGCCATGACTGCGCCCGGATCCGCGCAATTGCACCAACTAATGGCCCACGAGTTGGCTCGCCAAGGCGACACCGAGGGAGCCGTCGCGCACTACCGCGAAGCCCTCAAGATCGATCCGCGCCTGGCTGGCGCCCACTTCGAGCTGGCCGAAATGCTGAGTGCAGGGTCGAACCCGGGCGGCGCTCAAAAGGAGTACAAAGAAGCCCTAGCCGTCGACCCTTCTGATGAAAAGTCTGAGTGCAGGCTGGGTGAGTTTGCTTTACGCACGTTCGATCTCAAGGCTGCCACTGCGCACTTTTCACGAGCGCTCCAGCTGCGCCCGAATGACGCCGATGCCGCCGTTGGCATGGCAAAAACTCTGATCGCGCTGAAGCAGCCGGAAAAAGCGGCGCCGCTGCTGGAACTCGCCGCCACGCTGGAACCTTTTGAGGCGCCGATCCATTACCACCTGGCCATGGTCTACCGCGACCTTGGGCGCGCGGCCGATTCCCGCCGCGAGCTCGCGGAATTCCAAAAAGCCAAAGGTGCCAAGGAGAAGCTCTCCGAGACCTACCACGAGATGCGCCTTGAGCCCAAGGCGGATCGGCCCGATCCCACCGTGCCGGAATAGGTCGCGTCCGCGTCCCAGATAAAGGATGGGCCCAATCACCGTGCCGCTGGATCGCCCCAAGTCTTCGGCGCTTTCCAGAAAGTATTCTCGCGAGCGCCGAAGCCCCAAGTTGTCAGCCGCGACTTTCGGACACCTATTACTGGTGCCCATGTCGCTTTCCGGTCAGCACGACCACTCCGATCATTTCGGGTCTTGTCTGAACCCTGTCAGCGAGCCAGTTGGGTACGTCTCGATGGCACGGTTGACCCTCAAGGAACTCGCATCCACCTAATCCAACAGATGTGGCCGGAGAATTACGATAACGTAGATATTGCGCTTAGACTGACATGCCAACGAAACTCGCACCTCGCGGGCGGATGAACTTCAGCCGGCGGACTTCCCTGAGTGGTTGCAGACAGCCATGCAACAGCGCGGAATGGACACCGAGGAAATTACGGCCGTGCTCGTCGCTGTGAACCAACAGCGATGCGAGCCCCGACCCACGCCGCAGGAAGTTCGTGGCATCGCCGAAAGCGTGGCGCGGTACGAACCGAAGTCGCAGCCAGAGCACCGAGACGATCATTGCAAACTGACGCGGTCGCGGACGGAGCAGCCCCCGAGTACTATCCTAACGAACTCCGTCGCAGCGCCGTGGATTGAGGTGTCGTGCCGTTTTGTCGCCGCTTGCCGGGCAAACCGGCGGGATCACGCCGGCTTTCTCTTTCAATTACGTCCAACAACCCGCTTCTTAACAATGGAGCCGCCATCGTCTTGGATAGCAGTGATTTCCGCAATCAGAATCCCCGCCGGCGGGAGCCGCAGGGCGATCTCATGCCCGCCACCCAATTCCTGGCGCGACATAAAGTCGCGCAAGATCACGTGCGGGGCGGATTGGAAGATCACGTTCTGAAACCGATCGGAACGGTTCAGCAGCAGCGCCAGACGTTTGCCGAAACGAGACTTGATGAAGAGTTCCACTTCCGCCGAATCGATGGTGAAGTCAGTCTCCGGGCGAAGCACCGAATAGATCTGCCAGGATTCGTCCTTCTGCCACGGTTCATAGGCCTTGGAGAGCGACTCCTCAAGGTTGGCGGCCAGGTAATAGTAGTGCCCTTTGCCCACGGCCGTCCCGAACAACACCCCCCGCGCGCCCGACGTCAGAAACGCTTCTGCCGGCGCGCTGGCGGCGGCGTCGCGAAGCCGCACCTCAGCGCCCAATTGGACCGGCTGTCCCTGCGCGAACCTGCCGGCCGCTTGCAGCGGGATCAGCGTGGAGACACGCAATTCCGGATTGACGTCGCGGACCGTCAATCCCTCCGGGAAGTCGCAGAAATAAGACTGGTACACAACACCGCCGCCCCGCAGATAGGCACCGACCGTCTCTCTACCTCTCGCCGAGAGGCTGAAACCAGGGATTACCATGGCGGCCGCGTCGGCCGGCGCCGGCTTCCACTCCGGCCACAGCCGGACCTGCATGTGAATCTGCTTGGCCAAGGTGTAAGGAGTGATCTGCGCGCGCATGGTGGCACTGTAGTCGGCGTCCTGTGGGTAGAGCAGGTACAGGACCGGCAACTCGTCGCGCCAGCCCAGGCCGAGACTGTCAATCACTGCAGTCCAGCGGCGAAACTCCTCGGCAGACGGTTTGGGCCGGTTCTGCAAATCGAGCAACCCCGTAGTGTATTCCAGGTTACTGAACTGGCCCCTGGCAAAGCTGGCCGCGGAGTACCTCAAGATCAGGTCCTCGGCGGGGGGATGAAAGTTCCGGTCGATGTCGTGCGATCCCCACCAGTAGTAACCGGCACTGCCCTCGGCCCAGGCGCCCATCAAAGTGAGGCGCAGGAACTTGCCGACTTCGCTCCGCGGCAGCCAGGCCTCCGAGCAGCCGATCTCCTGCACGAGCACGGGACGGTCAGCCATGGCCGCATAGGCTCCAATGTAACTGGAGCTGTAAGTGGTCCTCTGTCCGATCCAGGGGTCCATGCCGCTGGTGCCGTGGAAGAAGGGGTATGAATGAACCGACAGGTAATCGGAGGACTGCGCGATGCTCCAGATGTCGAAAAGACGGTCGAAGCCGGTTCCAATTCCGTTGGTGACCGGGCGGCTGGGGTCAGACTGCTTGAATGTCCGGAAGATGGTGGCCATCCAGCGCTGGGTTTGCGCCGGGTTCAGCAACAGCCCCATCTGGTGGGGCAAAACATTGATCTCATTGCCAAAATCGTAGCCTTGTAGCCCCGCATTGCCCTTGAGAGCGCCAGCCACTTCGCGTACGAGGCGGGTGGCGCCTTCGATGATCGAGGGGTCCGTGAAGAGATTGCCATCAGCCCAGCTGGGCAGGAAGACTGCTCCGGACATCCAGCCGGTGATGGGCCCCACTTGCACGCTTATGCCGTGCTTAGCGGCAATGGCAATGAGCTTGTCAGCGTTTGCCAGTCGGTCTTTGTTGACCGTATCCGAGGAGGATTGCAGGAGTGGCCAGAGCAATGGGAACCTGATCCCCTTGACCCCGAGCCGCTGCAGGGCCGCGAAGTCCTTCTCCACGGCCTCCGGATTCCAGTTCTGGATAATCGTGTACCAACCGGCCGAAGGGATGTAATTGGCCCCGACGACGAATGTAGGCCTTCCGTACTGCGTCAGGAAGCGTCCTTGAACACCCCAATGACCCTGTGTGAAGGCGGCTTGCGCGGCAAGCAGCACGCACAGCAGCGTCCTCAGGCAGGTCATACCTTGAACCTCTCGAAATGCGAAGACCTAAGCGCACGAAACATCCGCTCGTCGAGTGCAACCCTGACCGCCTGAATCCACCGCCGGAAGGCACTCAGAAGCGCCTCGGCCAGGATTTCCATTTTAGCTCCCGGGATGCGATTGAGTTTATCACGGGCCGCCAACTTTTGCTCTCCCAATTGCAGTCTTTTGGAGCTTTTCCTCCTTGAGCCGTCTTTTGGCTCGTCAAACGCCAATTCCGCCCCGCCGGAAAAACTCAAAATCGGAAAGCTGCCGAGAGCCCCGCATGCTGCGCAGTGTCCAGGAGCCAGGCAGGGCGTCCGCATCAGCGGTTGTCCACGCCTTCCACACTGACGTGGGACGTATTACCAGTGGTCTGAAGGAATTTCTTTGTGCCGGGCAAAGCAATGGAACCGGTTACGAGCACGCGATCGACGTCGTGCAGCATAACTACGGGGAGCCCCGTTTCGCCCCTCGGCGGCGTGCAACGGATGCCGCGCATCATCACGTCCGTGGCCTCTTCCACCCAGACAGACGAACGCTCGTATTTGGCGGCCGCCTCGTCGCTCTGTTCGATCCGGATTTCGTCCAGCACCAGCCCGTCGACGTAAGCCAGAGTCATATAGGCCGGCATGCGGGCATACTTCGTGTCGCGCTCATCGCTCGTCGTTCGGCTGCCGCCGATTCCCTTGGAGCGCTTGTCGTAAGCGTCCGCGAAAGGCACCCGAAACGAAATATTACTTAGGCTCAGATTCTGAAGGTGACTCTCCGGCATACCCTGGATCAAGATGCCGCTGCCGCCGGTGATAAAAATGTCCCGCATGCTGATATCGCGGACATGGCTCAGTCGCGAGTTCGGGTTGCGTCTTTCGATGTCAATGAAAATCGGCTGTACTCCGCGAGAAGTGAACGGAGGAATTTCCAGCGTGATGTCCGAAAAGGTCGCACGCTCGATGGTCCCGCCATCTTTCATATAGAAGCCAATACCAGTAGGCGCCTTCACCGTAATGTTCGAGAAATGGACATTGCGCATGTCGCCATCCGTGGAGGTGCCGACTTTCAAACCCGTGGTCGTCGTCTCCAGCGTGCAGTTAGTCACCACAACGTTTTCCAGATCGTGGCCGCCTTGTGTTTTGATATCGATGGCATCGTCGCCGGCCACGATGTGTACGTTGGAAATGTGCACGTTGTGGCAGGAAACCGGATCGATCCCGTCGGAGTTGATCCGCCGCGGATTGTTGATGATCGAGATGCCGTCAATTAGCACCGTATCGCACTGGTTTAGAGTTATCGTCCACATGTCGGAAAGATGAATGTTGAAGTCGCGCAGTGTCACTCTCCGGCAATCGATAAACAGGATGATCCCGGTGCGAAAGAAGGAGGCGTCGGTCGGCGGCCCGCCAACAATGCTCCGCAGGTCCTCTGGAGATTGGCCGTCCAGCACGCCGGTGCCGGTGATGCCAATGTCCTGCGCCCCATTGGCGGTAACCAGAGTAGCGTATCGATCCGAGAAGCCCCTCTGCGGGGGGTAATCCTCCTTCTTCCGGCTGGCGAAGATGGTGGCGCCGGCATCCAGGTGCAGGATGACATGGCTACGCAGCAGCAGGCCCCCGGAAAAATACCGGCCGGCAGGAACGTTTACCGTTCCTCCTCCGTCGCGGCTGCAGGCGTCAATCGCGGCCTGAATTGCGGCGCGGTCGTTGGTCCGGAAATTTCCGTTTGCGCCGAACTGCCTCACGTCATATTCGCGACCTGCAAGCGGCAAATCGGTGAGCAGAAGCAAACATACGATGGCGGATGCCTTCATATAGTTTTCCTTTCTTGACTCCCACTCCGGTAAAATCATCGTGGCAAGACATGCAAAGACGTCCTCGAACGGAATCTAACACCGGCCAAACAACCTGTCAATAACGTGCAGGACATAATAATCTGCAGGAATTTCCGAAGTTTTCCGGCGCCCGGCCCTTCCACGCCAGCCGGCGGAACATGAACAACTGCCGCGCTTGCTCTCCGCCCATGGGGCGGCACCAAGCGCGAACGATTCAGTCCCTCGCCCCCGGTGACGCACCGGCCCGGATTTCAACACGCCAATGAGCTTTCCGGATCGGTCGAGCCGCATCGCGCGATGCCACCACCTTTTGCAGACAGCAACACGCTGAATACAAGTGGGTTGGCGACAGGCGCTGCAAAATTCTCCTGGGGGAACTCCTATAGAAGATCGCCGAACTGACGGAGCTAACCGGCAGCAAAACCTGCCGGGGGACCGCTGTGCGGTCCAGAGACAAAGAAATGGCACGTCGGCCAATCCCAATTACCATACGCTGTGTTCAGCTACACAACCTGAACCGCTTTACCATCCCACCCGTACCCTTTGCCGGTCTGGACCGACATGGCAACCAACAGGCCGGGGCGCGTGGAATTGAACCCGGTTTCCGCGTCGCACACAGGTTCCTGCCGGGACCCCACACAGTCCAGGAAATTACGAAGGTGCAGCGCAACTCCCGCCGCGACGGTGTCACCAGCGGCTTTGACGTCCAGGGACTGGACCGAGGACTGGCCGATCGGCTTGACCCGCAGCACGCTGCGGTTTACCTGCAATACGCCCTGGTCACCGTAAACGTAGAGACCCCACTCGTCAGGCCGCGACGAATATGTTATCAGGAAGTCGTCATACTTCCACACCAGATCCACGATGTCGGGCACCTGTTCCGCAGGCCGCCTCGGAGAGTGGATTCCCGTCCCTTGCGCCAGACACATCCGGTCGGTGCCGGTGTACCAGTGCATCATGTCGATCATGTGTACGGCAAGGTCGGTCATGGCACCCGATCCGTACTCCCAATAGGAACGCCAGGAACGCTGCCGGGATGTCTGATAAGCACGGCGCGGCGCGGGTCCCTGGAACATCTCCCAGTCCAGCCCATCGGGAACCGTGTTGGACGATTCCATCTGCGGCCGCCCGACTCGCGGACCACCCACCTCGCTGGACCAGACGATCATTCCCCGGCGCACACGGCCGAGTTTACCGTCCGTGACGATCTGGCGCCCGTCCGCGAAGACCTTCATACTGCGTTGCTGCAATCCGACCTGAACAACCCGCTGGTAGCTCGCGGCCGCAGCCACTACTTTTTGACAGTCTTCGATGCTGTTGGCGAGCGGTTTTTCGACGTACACGTCCTTTCCCGCCTCGCAGGCCGCGACTGTGATTGGCGAGTGCCAGTGGTCGGGCGTGGCCACGAAGACTACGTCGATATCTTTTCGCTCGATGATGCGCCGGTAATCGCCGTAGCCGGCCGGTGCAGGCCCGCCGTTGGCCCGGACGAAGGAGAGTCCTTTGTCGAGGTTCGGCTTGAATACGTCGCAAATGGCCACGACCTGACAGTCCGGCTGCAACGCGGCCCCGGGGAGGATCGCCCCGACGCCGCGTGTCCCCGATCCGATCAGACCGGCGGTAATCCGCTTGTTTGCCCCGCTGATTCGGCTGTAAGATGAAGCGGCGACTGCCAATGTCCCTCCCGGCGCCGCCTTCAGAAAGGCGCGTCGGCCTACAGTGTGCTGTGATTCAGGCATTCTCTCTCACTCCTGAAAGGTCCATGCCGCCATTGTATCCAAGGCTTTTGCCAGCCGTAAAGTTCATGGGCCAATCTCCGCCAACCTCCTTCGGCGCATCGCCAAGGTGCACGAGAAGATCAATGTTTCTTACGCACCCGGAAATGGAAGAGGCGGCTGGAATCGCTCGGGATGGAAAATGAGACAAACAGCTCCAATAGAAGCGGTTTGAGAGTATAATCGATGCTGGTCGGGATAGTAAAATGGAAATTCTGCATGATTAATGCAGAAGGAGGTCCCTGGCTATGTTTGCCATCAGCGCAATCCTATCGGACTTTTTCAAGCCTGAGTGGGGAACTTGGCGTGGCAGTGCTGGATTTTCCCCCCGAAGCTCATCGATCTCTTCGACCAGACTGACTCGGTTTCAGATTGTCCTGTCAACCTCAACCGCTCCGCTGGCAGTGCGGATCGGCCGGAGCGTGATCGTCGGCGCCTTCATGGCGCTGGCGGCCTGCGCCTTTGCGCAGCAGGCGGAAATGAAGCCGTTCGTGATGGATTGGCAGGACAACTCCGGCAGTTCCGCGGACGTCGGTTTTCTGCTCGATGCTCCAGCCGGAAGGACGGGGTTCATCGGCGTGCGGGACGGCCATCTCGTCTACCCGGATGGACGCCGTTTCCGAATCTGGGGCATCAACATCGTGGGGGGCGCGAGTTTTCCCCCGCAGGAGCAGGCGGCGTCGGTGGCGGCGCACCTGGCGCGGTTCGGCCTGAATTGCGTACGGATGCATTTTCTGGACAGCCGATCGCCAGGCGGCCTGGTGGACGACACCCGGGCCGATACCCGCGCGCTCGATCCCAAGCAGTTCGAACGGCTGGATTTCTTCATCGCGGAGCTGAAGAAGCGCGGGATCTATGTGGATCTCAATCTGAACGTGGGAAGGATTTATAAAGCCGGCGATGGGGTGCACGATGCGGAATACCTGGGCTTCGCCAAAGCGCTCACTTATTTTGATGAGCGGCTGCTCGAATTGCAGCGCGAATATGCCAGGCAACTGCTGACGCATTTCAACCCTTACACCAAGTCCGAATACCGCCACGAACCGGCGGTGCTGTGCATCGAGTTCATGAACGAGAACTCGCTGGTGGAAGCATGGGTAAACAATCGATTGCAGGGCAAGGCCACGCGGAAGAATCCGGCCATCTGGACCGACATCCCGGAAAGTTACGAAAGAGCGCTGACCGAGAAGTATCGCCAGTGGCTGGAGGCGCAGTCGTTGCCGGTCGTGCCCCGGCTGAGTCCGGCGGAGTTTACCGGCGCTTCCCCGGAGCGGTTCCGCCGGGAAGCGGCCTTTTACATGGAGATCGAGGAACGATTCCACGCATCCATGCAGCGCTACCTGAAAGACGAACTCGGGGAGAAATCCTTGCTGCTGGGGACCAGCGATCACAACCACCACTTCAGTGGTTACCCGCTGCTGCACTCGGTTTCGCGGCTGGACATCGTGGATGGCCACGTTTACTGGCAGCAGCCCCGGTCGCTGGTAGAGCCGGGTACCGGCGGGCGCATCGGTTTCGAGCTCGACAACACTCCCATGGTGAACGATCCGCTGCATTCGAGCGTCGTGCAACTGTCGCGCTCGGCATTCCAGGGCAAGCCATATACGGTGTCGGAGGTGAACCATCCGTTTCCGAACGAATACGCCTCCGAGGGGATTCCCATTCTGGCCGCGTATGGCGCGTTTCAGGACTGGGACGGCATATTCTGGTATGCGTTCGCGGAGAGCAGGCACCCGGCGGAAATGAATTCGTTCGTGATCGATTGGCAGAACAACGCCGGCAGTCCCGCGGTCAGTTTTCTTCTCAGCGGTCATTACGAATTCCGCACGGACCCCGTGAAGATGAGCGAACTGGCGGCGGGCGCCGTACTGTTCCAGCGCGCGGACGTGCGCACGGCGGCGGAGACGGTAACGCGCTCCTATTCGCTCGCGCAGGTATATGAAAGCCTGCGGCTGCCGCGCGCGGAGGGGCCGTATTTCACGCCGGGATTTCCCCTGGCCCTGCCGCTGGTGCACGGGTCGCGCATCGCGGGCCTGGACGGTCCGCCGACGGGCACCTTCCCGGCGTTTCCGCCGGGCCCGCTGATTTCCGACACGAAGGAACTGGCCTGGCGGGAGGGACTAGTGATGGTGGATAGCGATCGCAGCCAGGCGCTGATCGGGTCTGTCTCGGGGCACACTTGTAGGAACCTGGCGGTGAAGGTGCAAAACCGCTTCTGCACGATCATGCTCACGTCTCTCGATGGCGCCCCTCTGCGCCGCGCCAAACAGATGCTGCTGACGACCGGCGGCCGGGTGGCGAATACGGGCATGAAGTGGAACGAGAAGCGCACCTCGCTAACCGATTGGGGCACGGCGCCTACGGTCATCGAGCCGGTGACGGGCACGATCACGCTACGCGGGCTGGTGGGAGCGGAATCGCTGGAAGCGGCGGCGCTCGATGGCGCCGGCCGCCCCATCGCCAAAGTCAAGACCAGGAAGACGCCAGCCGGATGGGATATCACGGTCGGCGATCCCGCCACGCCGTGGTACGTCATCACCGTGGGGCCGATGACGTAACGCCATGTCGTAAGTGTGCGATTTCTAAATGGCTCGCTGCCTAAGCGCAGCGGAGACCGCGATATTGTCCCGAATGGCTTGGATCGGCCCGCAGGTGCTGGTTCAGAGCCGCAGGGGCCGGGCCGTCGAGGTTGCAGAACGGGCCGCGAATCAGGATTTAGTGGCCCGATTCCGGGCGAAGCCAAGTGACTCCCCATTCGTCCACCAGTCTTCCGCCGTCCAGTTGACGATCGGGATTGATATCGGGATCGCCGGGCAGAACGGCGCGGCAGTCGGCATGAAACCGCCCGAGGATTTCCTCGTCCGGAATTACGATACCGGAACACCTCAAGAATATCCTCTCGGCATCGGCGTCCCCCATCGAGAGATGCGTGCGCAGAGGCCGGTATGCGGCGCCGGTCATAGTGGTGGCGAGGGTGCCGCCAAGCCAAGGTTGACCTCCTTTCAACCCGACTACGAACCATGATGCTGGAAGAACTCCAGCGTCGAAACTACTCCCAGAGCACTGTGCGGGCTTATATCCGTGCGGTGCATGAATTGGCTGCCTATTTCCGCCGGCCGCCCGACCGGCTCGGCCCTGAGCATCTGCGGCAGTTCCAGGTTCATCTGTTTCGAGAGCGGAAGCTCGATCCCCGTACCGTGATGCAGCAGGTGCGCTGCATGGCACGCCACTCCACAGCCACAGGATTTGCTCTTCAGCGACTCGACGCCTTTTTTGCCAATGATCCGAACCATCACCAGTGCGACCATCGAATCGGCCCACCCTGGCCCAAGTTCGTACATGTGCCCTCGAAGCCGCCTCCCGAAAAGCCGGCCCACTTATTTCGGTCAACGAACCCCTTGTGTTGGGGAGTTGGAAACCCCGCCATCAGCGGGCTTCAAGTCGACAATGTTACACTGCTGTCCAAGACAGGACAGACCCGTAGCGCGATCTTCTGAAAACACGCGTCTTGGAAGGACTCCAGCAGGTTATTTGGGTCGAGGTCTCCGATTTGCGGCTCTCCGCAGGATTTCGTAAGAAGTGGCATTCTACGCGGCTTTCCTGGTTTTCTGAAAAGCGACGTATTCGGTGTTGGTCGCGGCCATACGCTTCGCTTTCAACAGGAGATAGCGCATGTTCTGATAGCCGCGGCCGCGGTTGATCAACATACGGATGTTACCCTTGATCGCTTCTACGACTCCGAAGCGAACCTTCGTCCGGCAGTAGTTCAGAAGCCCTGCGAGGTGTTTGAGCAGCATGTCCGCGAGTTTCTGAAAGGAGGGCAATCGCTGCCATCGTAGTTGATCGATCCACTTCCGCAGGTAGTTCAGCATGGCGCCCTCGTAGCGGTAATCCCAGAGACCCTCCAGACTTTCTTTGAGCAGGTAGGCTTTGAACACTCGACGATCCAAGTGGAACACCCGGTTCAGAACGCCGCGTTGGTTCTTTGCCAGGTTCTTCCAGCGGCTCAGCAGCAGCCACTTCTTTGCTTTGATGAGATCGCGCATCTTTCGCCCTTTGCGGAAGAACTCTGCCCGCCGCACCTCGTCCACCGCTGAATCCCTCTTTTTGATTGTGATGTCGAATTCTTTATGCGCGCCTATATAATTGAAGCCATCGTCAGCCGCCAAGAACTTTCCATGCCGCCGACCATTAGCGTCGATCAGATCAAGGGCTTCAGCCTCTTCATGATCAAAGCCGTTCTTGACGGCCGCAGCAACGAGATCATCGATCTCGCCAGGACCAACCTGCTGCGTTGATGTGCGGGACGCCCTGGACACAGAGCGCGTGGGAAGCTTCGCGAAATCCCCTAGCTAGATAGCGGCCCGGTGGCTTACGGTTTAGAAACCGGAATCTGGACCAGCCCGTTGGTACGCCAAGTCATCGAAGGGGAATTCGGACAACGGTATCACGCCGAGCATGTGCGCAAGTTGCTC